>DASWHO010000469.1:0-2120 GCA_036398155.1 Acidobacteriota bacterium | reverse complement strand
TGATAAACTGGCGCCACAGCTTCCGCTGGGGGTGACGCACGAAGCTGAAGGGCGAGGGCCAAAAATCCAGCGAAGCCGAGCGCGAAGGAGGGCACGCCGGCTCATGATAGCGAAGCGCCCGAGGTTAAGGGAGCTTATATGGGGTCCGCTGCCGCCTGGCTACGATAGGGTTGAAACCTGCCGCACCAGGTGTCGATGAAGACCGCTTTGCACTTTCAGGTAGCTCTGCTGCTGGCTGGGCTCGCCGGGGTGCCTCCGGCCGGCGCGGTCGAGGATCCGACTCTGGCCGAGGTGGCTCGCGTGACCGAGCAGTGGCCCGAAGGGCCGGTTCGCTACCTGCTGACCCGGGCCGAGATCAATGCCTACAAGCGGATGGAAAGCCTCGAGGACCGGCTCCGGTTCATCGCCCTGTTCTGGGCCCGCCGCGACCCCGATCCGATCACCGAACGCAACGAGTTCAAAGAGCAGTTCGAGGCCCGGGTGCGTTACGCCAGCGCCAACTTCAAGGAGCGCGGCATCGAAGGATGGCGCACCCATCGGGGGCAGATCTTCCTCATCTTCGGCCCCCCGGATCAGACCGAGCAAAGAATCCTGGAAGGCGGGCGCACGGTGGCGCGCCGCGCCTTCATTTGGCACTACGATCGCCGCGTGTTCCAGAACATCGCGCCCAACGCCTCGCTGGTGTTCTACGACATGCACAGCGACCAGCACTTCTATCTGCTGCCGCCGCTCTATTGGGGGCAGACCTATTTCGAGCGCTACCTGGGATTCCAGGAGACCCCATCGCTGCATGCGCTGCCGACCTCGTACGCCCGCGAGGTCGATCGCACCCGCCAGCAGCTGGTGGTCAATCCGGAGGCGCGCCTGGCGGATCCGCCGGGCGAAACTCAAGCGGTGACCCTGAACCACGTGCCGTTCATCTGGACCACCGAGGTGGCGACCAGCGGCGATCACGCCGAAGTGCGGCTCAAGGTCGATCTGCGCTACCGCGACTTGAGCTTCTCGGGCGGCGAGAACCGTTATCACACGGTGTTGGACTTCCGCGCCCGCCTGCGCGGACCGGCCGGCGAACAGTACGACGAGCGCAAGCGCCGGGTCGACCTGCAGCTCACCGAGAGCGAGCTCAGCGAGAAGGCCTCGAAGGACGAGGTCCACAGCTTCGAAGAAGTGTTGGCCGGGCCGCCGGGACCGGCCCGGCTCGAGCTGCTGCTCAGCGACCGCACGTTGGGACAGGCCAACATCAACTTGCAGCGCCAGACGCTCCAGCTCCCCTCCCCCAGCACGATCTCCGAATCCCGCCGCTGAATCCATCCCTGATGCTCCGGTGGCATGGGCGTGCGCAGCAAGCCCATGGACGAGAGAACTAGACGGTATGCCGCCGCTGCTCTACGCTGGCGCCGATGCCTTCCGAGCCGCTCGAGCGCTGCGCGCACAACGGCGTCGCCTTTCTGAGATTCGCGAGCTGGGACGTTCCCCACGCTATCAGCCTGCGCCGCGGCGCCGGCGGCGGAGCGGCGCCCGAGCCATCCGCCCCTGACTTGCTGGCGGCGGCCGGTCTCGAGGACCGGCAACTCGTCCTGCCGCGCCAGCGCCACACCAGCAGCGTCCTGCGGCTCGAGAGCGGCCGCGAGGCGGAGCAGGGCGACTGCGATGCGCTGATCACCGATAACCCGAAGCTGGTCCTCGGGATTCAGACCGCCGATTGCATTCCGGTGTTGATCGTCGATCCGATTCGCCGCACGATCGGAGCGGTGCACGCCGGCTGGCGCGGTAGTCTGGGCCAGATCGTGCCGCGCGCGATCGAAGCGCTGGGCGCAGCCTTCGGCTCCCAACCGTGCGACCTGCGGGTCGCGCTGGGCCCGGCGATCGGCGGCTGCTGCTACGAGATCGGCGCCGACCTCGCGGCCGCCTTCGCCCAGCGCTGGCCGCACGCCGTGACTCCGCTGCCCGGCGGGAAGGCCCGGCTCGACCTACGTGCGGTCAACGCCGCTCAGGCCCAAGCAGCCGGGGTTGGCTCGGACCACATGGTCCAAGCGCCGGATTGCACCCGCTGCCAAACCGAGTTCCCGTCCTACCGCCGCGACGGCCAGGGCTGCGGCCGCATCCTCACCCTGCTCGCT
>DASWHO010000468.1:0-24235 GCA_036398155.1 Acidobacteriota bacterium | reverse complement strand
AGGTCGCGCTCGACCAGGCCGTGATAGATCTTGCGGATCCGGAAGTAGTCGCCGAACGGGATCGACTCCTCGCGGGCGTGGCGGTCGAGCTGGATGAAGTCGATCTGCGACAGCCGGGTCTTGAGGAACTCGCGCACGTCGAAGCCGGGGTCGCGCTGCTGCTGGCGCACCAGCTCGCTCTCGAGCCGGAACGATTTGAGCTTCTTGATGAAGAACGACCACTTGCCGAGCTCCTCGAACGAGGAATCGTGCTTGGCCAGGTAGCGGTCGAGCAGCCACTTCTTGAGCAGCCAGTCGACCTGGCCGCGGGCCAGCTCGGGGCGGTGGGCGAGCTTGTAGAGCACCTCCTCCCACAGCTTCAAAGCCAGCTCGATCTGCGGGTCGAGCTCCTCGGGATTCTTGGCGTAGAAGCGCTTGGCCAGCTCGAGGTAGAGCAGCTGGATCTCGATCGGGTCGAGCCGGTCGCCTTTGCGCATCTTGATCCGCTTCTTGCAGCTCAGGTCGCGCGACACCTTCTTGATCGTCAGCACCGGATCTTCCAGCATCAGGTCGAGGTCGATCGCGCCCTCCTCGATCAGGCGCAGCACGATGCCGGTGGTGGCGATCTTGAGGAAGCTCGAGACCTCCGACATGTTGGTGTCGCCCACGATCAGATGCAGGCGGCGGTACTTCTCGCGGTGCGACAGCGGCTCGTCCTTGGCGTTGACGATGCCGCGCCGCGAGGTGGTGGCGGAAGAGATCTCGGCGTCGATGTAGTCGGCGCGCTGCGATACCTGGTAAGCGATCTTCTCGCCCGAATAGATCTTGCCGGCGCCGCAGAAGATCTGGCGCGTGATCAGGAACGGGATCAGCTTGTAGACGATCTGGCGGAAGAAGTTGGTCTCGTCGAAGAAGGTGCGGCGCCGCTCCATCAGGTAGTTCTCGTGGCAGCCGTAGGTGTTGCCGCGGGTGTCGACGTTGTTCTTGCAGACGAAGATCTCGCCGCTGTAGCCGACCTCGCGCATCGCCTCCTCGACCGCCAGCGCCAGCTCTTCCAGCACTCGCTCGCCGGCCTTGTCGTAGATCAGCACGTCGCGCGGGGTCAGGCACTCGGGGGTGGCGTATTCGGGATGGCCGCCGGTGTCGAGGTAGAAGCGCGCACCGTTGCCGAGAAACATGCGGTCCTGCACCGAGCTCAGCGCGATGGTGTTGATCCGGTCATGCGGGCGCACGATCCGCGAGCCGATCCGGTCGAGGTGGAACTGGGTCTCGGACAGGCGCACGTAGTTGCGTTTGGTCATCACCGTCGAGATCAGCTCGAACATGTCCGCTTCCGACAGGATCCGGACCTGGGACGGCTCGGCGCCCTCCGGATAGTGGATGATGGCGTACTCGGTCTCGAGTCCGTAGATGCGCTTTTTCACCGGTTTCGCTCACTGACATCCTAGCGCAAACCGGGAGATCTGGGCGCTGGAAGGGAGGACAGCGGGCGGGCGCTCGGCGCCCGCCCGCTTCTGAAGCCTAGAATTCGATGCGCAGGACCTGGCCGGCGCCGGCCGGGCAGGGACTGCAGTTGGTGACGTAGGCCGCGCCGTCGGGACCGAAGGCGAGCCCGCCGGGCATGGTCAGACCCTTCTTCACGATCGCATCACGCGAACCGTCCGGGTTCAGGCGCAGCAGAGCTCCGGTCGGATCACCGGATAGCAACCCTTTGTGGCTGATCTCGAGAACGTAGAGCTGGCCGTCCGGACCGATCGCGAGGTCGATGATGTTGGTGAAGCCGGTGGCGAAAACCTCGACCTCCCGGCCGGGCTGGACCCGCAGGATGCGCGCGGCTCGCTGCGGAAACGGAAAGCCGGTCAGCTCGCCGACGTAGTAGGCTCCATCCGGTCCCTGGATCACGGAAGTGGGCACCGGCTGCATCGGGATCTGGGCTCCGGGCGGCAGGCCGAGAAAAGGTGGAGCGTCGGCCAGACGATCGGCGAAGGTCGCCAAAGTCGAGATCCCGCCCTTGTTACGCACCCGCAGCAGATCGTTGCCGCCGGCGTCGGCCACCACCGCGCCCGAGCCGACCGGAAGGAGAGCATAGGGGTTGCTGTCCACCGTTCCGCCGGCTGGGTTGTGGGCGGCCTCGTGCCCGCTGATGTCGACGATGGCGCGCCACCGGCCGCTGCCCAAATCGACTCGCAGCAGCTGCCCCATGGCGCTGCCTTCTGGACCGAGCTCTTCGCGCAGCTGAGTGGGATTGCCGCCGAGGCCCACCACGACGTAGGCGCGGCCCTTCGAGCGCAGGGCGATGTCGGTCGGTCCGGTGGCGCCGGCGCCGTTGGGCGCGGCGAGCGAGGGCAGGCCGGTGACGATTCGGGACTGTACTCCGTCCTTCACCCGGGTGATCGCTCCGCTGGCGCCGAAGCAGACTTCGCTGCCTTCGCCTCCGATCACGCAGGCGCCGTTTCCGCCACGCCCGGCCTCGACCACGTAGAGGGCGCCCTGGGCGCCGAACGCCAGGCCGCGCGGGTTGTCGAGCCCGGCGGCGACGACGTTCAAGTCGGCCGCCTGCGCCGCCGCAGACAGCGCGATCCAAGCCGCCGCCACGGTCAAACAGCCAGATAGAGACCCGCAACCGAGAAACCTGTGCATGATAGGACCTCCCCGAGGGGGGTGTGCCGCGTGCAGCGGTAGCCTGTGCCCCGATGCTCCCCTCTAATCATGAACGCGGGAAAGAGAAGCGAATCCCGGCACGTGGCTCAAAAAGAATTTCAGCCGCCCGGTTTGCCGCCGGAGACGACTCGCCGGGTGAGAGTGCTACAATCCGAGCGACCAGGCGCCCCACTTCGGTCCCGCATTTGGAGATTCGATTGGCCCCCGCAGCCGTTCCCGAGGAAGTCACCCGCCTGCTCTCGGCTTGGAGCGAAGGCGACCGCGCCGCGCTCGACCGGCTGCTGCCCCTGGTCGAGCACGAGCTGCGGCGCCTGGCCCACCGCCACATGCGGCGCGAGCGCGGCGATCACACCTTGCAGACCACCGCGCTGGTCAACGAAGCCTACCTGCGTCTGATCGGGCAGAGACAGGTGCGCTGGCAGAACCGAGCCCACTTCTTCGGCATCGCCGCGCAGTTCATGCGCCGCATCCTGATCGACCATGCGCGCAAGCACGCCTACGCCAAGCGCGGCGGTGGGGCGCGGAAGATCTCCTTGGACCAGGCCCCAGTGCTGAGCGACGAACGCGCCGCCGAGCTGGTCGCGCTCGACGACGCGCTCCGGAGCCTGGCCGAGCTGGACCAGCGCAAGAGCCGGGTGGTCGAGCTGCGCTACTTCGGCGGGCTCAGCGTCGAAGAGACCGCCGAGGTGGTGGGCATCTCGCCGGACACCGTAGCTCGGGAGTGGCGGCGTGCCAAGGCTTTCTTGCGCCGCGAGCTCTCCGCGGCCGGAGCTCCATGAACCGCGAGCTCTGGCGGCAGGTCGACCGCATCTTCGCCGCCGCGCTGGAGCGGCCGCCCGAGGAGCGGAACGCCTTCTTGGACCAGGCCTGCGCCGGCGACGACCGGCTGCGCCGCGAGGTGGAGTCGCTGATCGCCAACGACTCGGCCGAGGACTTTCTGGAACAGCCGGTGAGCGGAGCGGCCGCCCGTCTGATCCTCGCGAGCACCCCGCGGCTGCTCGCCGGCCAGTCGATCGGGCCGTACGAGATCGTGGAAGCGATCGGTGCCGGAGGCATGGGTGAGGTCTATCGAGCGCACGATCGCCGCCTCAATCGTCCGATCGCGCTCAAGCTGCTGGCCGAGCATCTTTCCGACGACGACCAACGGCTCGCTCGCTTCCGGCAAGAGGCGATGGCCGCCTCCGCGCTCAACCACCCAAACATCCTCACCATCCACGAGATCGGTGCCTTCGAAAATCGGGATTTCATCGCCACCGAGTACGTCCAAGGGCAGACCTTGCGCCAACGGCTGCAGGCCGGACCACTGGCGCTGCCGGAGATCGTCGACATCGCGACCCAGATCGCCGCCGCGCTGGCCGCGGCGCACGACGCCGGGATCGTGCATCGCGACATCAAGCCCGACAACGTCATGGTCCGTCCCGACGGCCTGGTCAAGGTGCTCGACTTCGGCATCGCCAAATACGCGCCGAGCGAGCGCTCCAGCGCGGCTGCCGAGTCGCCGGTCGATACGGTTCAGGGGGTGGTGGTCGGCACCGCCACCTACATGTCGCCGGAGCAGGCCCGCGGGCTCGAGGTCGATGGGCGGACCGACCTCTGGAGCCTGGGGGTGGTGCTCTACGAGATGGTCACGGGCGCGCTGCCATTTTCCGGGGCGACCACTGCCGATCGCATCGCGGCGATCCTGGAGCACGAGCCGTCGCCGCTGAGCGCGGCGCGTCGCGGTCTGCCCGCCGAGCTCGAGCGGATCGTGCGCCGCCTGCTGGCCAAAGACCGCGACCAGCGCTACCAGAAGGCCGCCGAGCTGACCTCTGATTTCAAATCGCTGCGCGAAGCGCTGGGCCAGCGGTCGGGGCCGGCCTGGGCGTCGATGTTCCGGCCGCGGGACCCAGCTTGGCTCCGGCAGCGTCCCAGGGTCGCGCTGGCGAGTCTGGTGCTAGTCGTGGCGGCGGTGGGGCTTTGGTGGGTCGAGCGGCGCGGCGCCACCGGCGCGGTCATCGACTCGGTCGCGGTGTTGCCGTTGGTCAACGCCAGCGGCAGCGGCGAGATGGAGTATTTGAGCGACGGCATCACCGAGGGCCTGATCAACAGCCTTTCTCAGCTCTCCAATCTGAGGGTCCTGTCGCGCAACTCGGTTTTTCGTTACAAGGGACAGGAGATCGACGCCGATACCATTGGCAGCGCCCTGGGAGTCCGGGCCGTACTCAGCGGTCGGGTGGAGCGGCGCGGCGAGGATCTATCGGTGCACGTGGAGCTGGTCGACGTGCGCGACAACCGGCAGATTTGGGGCGCGCGGTACGATCGCAAGTTCTCGGATCTGCTCCGAGTGCAAGATGAAATATCACGAGAGATATCTCACCGGCTGCGGCTCAGCCTGAGCGGCGACGAACAGAAGCGGGTGACTCAGCGCTACACCGACAACGTCGAGGCGTACCAGTTCTATCTCAAAGGCCGCTACTACTGGTACAAGACCGTGCCAAACGATTTTTTGAAATGTCGAGAGAACTTTCAGCGTGCGATCGATCTCGATCCATCCTACGCGCTGGCGTACGCGGGGCTGGCGGATTGCTATGGCTACGCCGGCGCCAACGGTCTCATGGACCCCAAGCAGAGCTGGCCGAAGGCGCAGGCGGCGCTCGCCAAAGCACTCCAGCTCGATCCCAACCGTGCCGAAACCTACAACGCGCTGGCGGCTCTGGAATTGTACTACCATCGCGACCTGCCCGCGGCCGAGCGGGCGTTCCGGCGCGCAATCGAATTGAACCACAACTACCCTGAAGTACGTAACCACTACGGTCACTATCTGGTGCTGACCGGACGGATCCAGCAGGGCATGTCAGAGGTCCGAGAGGCGCTCGCGCTCGATCCGACCTCGTTGCGCTTCAATCGCGGCTTGGCAAGGTTGTATTACTACCTGGAGAACTATGAAGACGCCGTTCGTCAATACCGCGAAACGCTCGAGTTGGACCAGAACGACGTTTTGACTCACGAGCTACTGGGGGACACGTACGAGCGGAGCGGCAACGCGGCCCTGGCGGTGGCCGAGTGGAGAAGAGCGTTCAGGTTGGCCGGGGATGACGAGCTGGTGACGATTCTGGATCGAGCTTACGGACAATCGGGTTCCGAGGGCGTCGTGCATGCGGTGGCCGGGCAACGCCTGGAACGCCTGACCAAAAAGGCGGCGCAGGGCAGCTACGTTCCGGCGCTCGAGGTCGCGCGGCTTCAGATGCGGCTGGGCAACCGCGAGGCGGCGCTTGGCTGGCTCGAACGAGCCCTGGAGGAGCCCGTCCGGATGATCTTCGATGCCCAAGTCGACCCGCTCTACGATAGCTTGCGCGGCGATCCGCGATTTCAGCGGGTGCGCGAGCACCTCGGCCTGGGGCCCGGGAGCGGTGCCATGAAGCTCACCAAGCTTGCTGGGTGACGGCCGAAGCTCCATGAACCGCGAGCGCTGGCAGCAGGTCGACCGCGTCTTCGCCGCCGCGCTGGAGCGGGGGCCCGAGGATCGGGGCGCGTTTCTAGCCCAGGCCTGCGCCGGCGACGAGGAACTGCGGCGCGAGGTGGAGTCGCTGTTGGCCCACGATCCGGCCGAGGGTTTTCTGGAACGGCCGGTGAGCGGAGCGGCCGCTCGCCTGATCCTGGAAACCACCCCGCGGCTGGTCGCCGGCCAATCGGTCGGTCCTTACGTCATCGAGAAGTCGATCGGCGCCGGCGGGATGGGCGAGATCTATTTGGCGCACGACCGGCGCTTGAATCGCCACGTTGCCCTTAAGCTGCTGGCCGAGCATCTGGCCGAGGACGACCAGCGCCTCGGACGTTTCCGACAAGAGGCGATGGCTGCCTCGGCGCTCAATCATCCGAACATCCTGACCATCTACGAGATCGGCGCGTCCGAGAATTGGGATTTCATCGCCACCGAGTTCATCCAAGGGCAGACCTTGCGCGAACGCCTGCAGGGCGGACCGCTGCCGCTGGCAGACATCGCCAACATCGCGACCCAGATCGCCGGGGCGCTGGCCGCGGCGCACCACGCCGGGATCGTGCATCGCGATATCAAGCCGGAGAACGTCATGGTCCGCCCCGACGGCCTGGTCAAGGTGCTCGACTTCGGGATCGCCAAATACCCTGCGAGCGAGCGTCTGACCGCGGCTGCCGAATCGATGGTCGATACGGTTCAGGGGGTGGTGGTCGGCACCGCCACCTACATGTCGCCGGAGCAGGCCCGCGGGCTCGAAGTCGATGGGCGCACCGATCTCTGGAGCTTGGGCGTGGTGCTCTACGAGATGGTCACTTGTGCGCTACCGTTCTCCGGAGCGACCACCGCCGACCGCATCGCCGCCATCCTCGAGCGCGAACCGCAGCCGTTGGGTGGGTTGCGCCGCGGCGTGCCCGCTGAGCTCGAGCGGACGGTGCGCCGCCTGCTGACCAAGGATCGAGACCAACGTTACCAAAACGCCGCCGACCTGATCGCCGATCTGCATCGGCTGCGCGCTCGACTCGGCGAGCCCTCTCAGTCGGGCTTGACCTGGATGGCGCGACCGCGTTGGACCCCTTGGCTCCGGTCGCGCGCGGGTGCAGCGCTCACGGCGGTCTTGTTGCTCTTGGTCGGGGGCGGTCTTTGGTGGGCCGAGCAGCACGGCGCTGCCGGCGCTCCCATCGACTCGGTGGCGGTGTTGCCGTTGGTCAATGCCGGCGGCAGCGGCGAGATGGACTATTTGAGCGACGGCATCACCGAGAGCCTGATCGACAGCCTCTCCAGAATCTCCAACCTGAAGGTCCTGTCGCGCAATTCGGTGTTCCACTACAAAGGCCAGGAGATCGACGCTCGGACCGTGGGCAGCAGCCTAGGAGTCCGCGCCGTGCTCACCGGTCGGGTGGAGCGGCGCGGCGAGGATCTATCGGTGCACGTGGAGCTGGTCGACACGCGCGACGGCAGTCACCTTTGGGGCGAGCGGTACGATCGCAAGCTGGCCGATCTGCTCGGGGTGCAGAACGAGATATCGCGGCAGATCGGTCAAAGGCTGCGGCTTCGGCTCAGCGGCGAGGAGCGCAGGCGAGTGGCCCTGCACGGCACCCGCAACGCCGAAGCCTACCAGTCCTATTTGAAAGGGCGCTTCTACTGGCACAAAACGGTGCCGGAGGAGTACCTCAAGTGCCGCGAACACTTCGAGCGCGCGGTCGAGCTCGATCCATCGTATGCGCTGGCCTGGTCGGGTATGACTTCCTGCTACGGATACGGCACCGCCTATGGCTTCATCGATCCCAAAGAAGGCTGGCCGAAAATGGAAGCAGCGCTGGCCCGGGCGCTGGCGCTCGATCCGAGCATCCCGGAAACCCACAACGGCGTGGCCGCGCTGCACTGGTATTACCACCGCGACCTGACCGCGGCCGAGCGCAGTTTTCGCCGCGCCATCGAACTGGATCCGAATTATCCCAACACCCACAATCACTACGGCCATTACTTGGTGCTGACCGGACGGCCGCGGGAGGGGCTCGCACAGATCCGAAAGGGGCTCGCTCTCGATCCGACCACGCTGCGGTTTCATTTCAATGTCGGGAGAATGTTGTATTACACGCGGCAGTATCAAAAAGCGATCGCCCACCTTCGAGAATCGCTCGAATTGGATCAGAACGACGTTTTGACCCACGAGACGCTCGGATTCGCTTATGAGGCGGTTGGACACCATGAGCCGGCCCTCGCCGAGTTTCGCCTCGAGCTGGTGCTTTCGCGCGACGATGAGCTGGTCGAGATTCTCGACCGGACTTACAAAGCATCGGGCTACTGGGCCGCCATGCGTGCGGTGGCGGCGAAGCGGCTCGAACGACTCAACCTGAAGCAGGCTCGAGGCGCGTATGTGCCGCCGATCGAGTATGTGCGCCTCTACGTGCGTCTCGGCGACCGCGAACAGGCGTTCGCCTGGCTGGCGCGCGCCGACGGCGAACGCGATCGGCTGATCTACGACATCGAGGGCGATCCTCTATACGACAGCCTGCGCGACGATCCGCGCTTTCGGCGGGTGCGCGAGCACCTCGGCCTGGGGCCCCAGCGCCGCGACCGAGCTGCGATTACTTAATTCGGAACGGGGTGGCCAGCAGGGGAGCGAGCGGCACGGGGTTGGGCGTGCCCAGGCTGCCGGCTTGGTAGACGCCGGAGACGACATAGCCAAGGCCGGGCGGCAGATTCGGCAGGGTCAGCTCGAGCAGGGTTTCGGGCGCGGTGCGCAGGCCCGCGCTCAGCGTGACCTGGTGGACCACCGGCACGAAGGTGCCGGGATCGTTCGGATCGGCGTCGACCGCGCGCGCAAGGCCGTTCTCGAACAGGAGGAACCGTCCGTCGGCCAGATACACGCCGAGCAGCAGGTCGACGCTGCGCGCCGGCCCTTCGTTGCTCGCGCTCAGCAGCAAGCGCCAGCGGTCGCCGGCCTGATAGCTGCCCTCGTCGGTGGTCGCGACCAAGAGCGGCAGCGCGGCGCTGGCCGGCTGGGCCAGGCGGTAGCGCCACTCGCGGGTGCGGTGCAGCTCGGCGCCGCCGTGGTTCACGCCCGGCTCGATCTGGCTGTTCTCCCACCACTCGTTGAAGCTGGTGATCGTAATCCAGTCCGGTGCCGAGGCCGCGGCGGCGGCGAAGGTCGCGGCGTAGGCGGCGCCGCCGGCGCGCGGCACCACGATCGGGCTCGGGCGTCCCAGCAGGCGGTCGTCGTACCCAGGGAGGATGCCCGGCAGCCACAGCTTGCGCGCCGCGCCGGGGCCGCGCAGCAGATGATCGGCGCGGACCCGTTCACCGACCGCGGCGTAGATCGCGGCCAGCGCATCGACCGGCAGCACCACGCCGGCGGCGTAGCTGTGCAGGCCGTCGAACACCGCGAGATACGCCGGATCGAGCGTGTCGCCGATCAGGATCGGGTCGAAGCCGTCGGCCGCGAGCCGGGCTCGGATCGCCGACCAGGTTTCCAACGCGCTGAAGCCGCTCTCGCGCGGAACCGCCTCGGCCGCGTAGAGAAAGATCACCGGCCGGCCTTGGTGGCGCAGAAAGGCCGGGCTCGGGCTGTAGGTCGAAAGCACGTACTCGAGCTGCTCGACGATCTGGGCCGGTGAGGCGAAGCGCGCGCCGAGAGTCTCGAAATAAATCGTGAGCTGGACCGCGGTGCTTCTGGCCTCGTCGAGCAGGCGCGCGAAGCGGACGTCGGTCGCATCGCCCGAGCCCCACCAGGAGGAGATCAGCGCGTCGATCCCGGCCATCTCGGACCAGGCCAGATGGCGGCGCATGGTCTTGCGCTGGCCCGAGGCGTACGGCGGCTCGGGGCCGTCGGCCATCATCGGGCTGTTCCAGTGCGCCAGCTCGTACCACGGGTAGTAGAACGCCAGCAGCTTGGGCGGCGCCGCCGGCGCCGGCGGCCCGATCGGCCCGCCGCTGCGAAACGGATCGGCCGCCAGGCTGTAGCTGCCCGGGCCGTCGAGCGCGGTCAGTTGCAAGGGCAGGATCTGGTTGAAGTTGAACAGCTCGGCGCGCACGCTGCGCGGGTAGCTCCGCTCCAGCTCCCACGTGACGGCCGCGCCCGGCTCCAGGCCGGCCAGAATCAGGTCGAAGCGGGCCGACATGGTGCGGCCCAGGATCGCATTGAAGGTCGATTGGCCCAGATGCAGCCGCCCGTCCTCGAACGCGACCCGCACGTCGGCGGGATCCCCGCTCTGCAGCTCGAACACGGCGTGGACGATGCGCCCGCCCGACACCAGGCGCAGGTCGGCGGTGTCGGAGCCGGAGGTCAGGATCACACGCGCCCGCTGCCAGCTCTCTTGCGCGGCGCTCGAACCGGCCCCCGCCAGCACCAGCAGCACCGCGGCGAGCGCCGCACAAAGGCCCGGCGCGGGCCCGCGCCGGCGCCGCCCGCGGCGGCCGCGGAAAGCCGAGGATTTGTGATACCGTGGCCTCATCTAAACCACTATAACGCGGCGGTTTAAGCAGCGCTTGGAGCGCAGGGTGGGGCGACATGGCTTGGCAGACGCAGCCGGATCCGGAGCGGGTTCGAGGATGGGCGGCGCTCGGCGGGTTCGCCCTGCTCTGTGCGCTCACGATCGGCTTTCTGGTGCTGCGCTCGAGCCGCGATGTGCTGGATTTGAAACCCGCTGCCGAGCTCGCGCTGGGCCGCGGCTTGGTGGCCCGGCTCGAGCAGTTCGTTCCGCCGATCGAGGCGCCGGCGGTGCGCCGGCTAGTGGAGGCGACCGGGGCGACCTTGGTGCGCAGCTCGGAGCGCCCGGACTTGGAATACCGCTTCCGGGTCTTCGACGTGGCCGACATCAACGCCTTCGCGCTCCCAGGCGGGTTCATCTGCATCAACCGCGGCCTGATCGAGGCGGTCGCGGACGAGCAGGAGCTGGCCGGGGTCCTGGCCCACGAGATCGTCCACGTCGAGCGCCGCCACGCGGTCCAGGCGCTGCGCCGCGCGACCTTTTTCGAGTCGCTGTTCAATCAGCTCGGCGGGCAGGAGGGCGCCGCGGCGGCGGGCGGCGCCCAGGTGTTCGCGCTGGGCATGCTGCTGAGCTTCTCCAGCGGCCAGGAGGAGGAGGCCGATCGCCGCGGCGCCGAGCTGATGCACCTCAGCGGCCACGATCCGCGCGGCCTGATCCGTTTCTTTCAGCGGGTCGACGCGCTGCAGCGCGCCGGCGGCTCCGGCCTGGGGGAGTTCTTCGATCCGCACGGCCGGCCCGAGGAGCGGATCCGCTGGGTCCACGAGGAGATGGAGCGACTCGGCACCGGGCCGGTGGTGATCCCGAGCTTCAGCGAGCTCGGCGCGGCTCAGTCCCAGCTCCGCGCCCTGCCGCCGCCGCCGCTGTTCAACGCCCAGGCGATCGCGCTCGCGTTCGAAGAGGAGCTCAAAAAGCACCGCGACGGTTCTCCCTCTCCCTCCGGACCCGCAGGGCCTACAATGACAGGGCCGGGGTGAGGGGCTGCGCTGCTCACGGGGTGGCATGGGCGTGCGAAGCAAGCCCATGGACAAGACCACCCGTGAGGACGCGGCAACTTTGAGGGGAACCGTCCATGGGCGGCCTTCGGCCACCCATGCCACCCGATTAGGGGCGTTCAGTCACCATGCCAACCAGATTCTGTTGCTCAGTCTTCGAGCCAGACCGTGCCTGCGGGCTCCCAGGCCGGGACGCTGACCGCGAGCAGCTCGAGGTCCTCCGCGCCGGCGCAGGCGATCTTGTGCGGCAGCGGCGCCGGAATCAGGATCATCTGCCCGGCGCCGACCTCGGCCTCCTCGTCGCCGACCCGCAGCCGGCCGCGGCCCTTGAGGATGAAGTAGCTCTCCTCGGCCTCGGAGTGGTAATGCAGCCGCGATGACTTGCCCGGGGGGATCACTACGTGGGCGCCGCTGTGGCGCTCGGTGGCCCGCCCGACCCGCCGCCCGACCAGCTCGTAGATCACCTCACCGGTGCTGGTCGTGATCGGCTCGGCCTGATCCTTATGGCGAACGTGCATGTGTCCTCCTGAGCATATGCATTGGGTGGCATGGGCGTGCGCAGCAAGCCCATGGACGAGATTGCCGATGCGAACGCGGACGATCTTGAGGGAGTAGTCGACGCTGCAAAGGTCGTCCATGGGCGGCCTGCGGCCACCCATGCCACCCAGATTGGCGACCACATCTGGCCTGGGGCCAGCCACCTACGAAAAGCTCAGGGAGTCGGGGTTCAGGCGCTGGAATTTGCGCGGGCGCGGGGTGGTGCGGTCGAGCAGCGCGACCTCGATGTTCTCCGGGCGCAGTCGCTCGCTGCCGCGGCCGATGCCGAGCGCCTGGTGGCCGGCGCGCAGCGCGGCCTCGAAGCCGGTGTCGGGCCCGAGCGCGCTGTCCTGCAGGAACTTGCGGATCGCGCCGCGCTTGTACTTGCCGCTGTCCTCGTCTTTGGCGATGTCGCCCAGCACCGCGAAGCCGGTCTCTTCGACCAGGCCGCCGCTGAAGGGGATCCTAAACATGCGGTCGCCCTCCGGGCTGTCGCCGACCTCGGCCAAAAGGATCTCGACCTCGAGCGGGACCGGCTCGCGCGAGAAGATCTCGCCCAGGATGGTCGAATACTCGCTCGCCAGCGGCTTGCCGCGCACGTCGCGGCGGCTGTAGGTGTAGCCGCGCAGGTCGGCGTACTGGACCCCGGCCTTACGCAGTTTTTCGTAATCCGTGTACAGCCCGGTGCCGGCGAAGGCGACCCGATCGTAGATCTCGCTGATCTTATTGAGCGACCGGCTCGGGTTCTCGGCCATCAGCAGGATGCCGCCTTTGTACTGCAGCGCCACGATCGGATTGGACTTGGCCAGCGCCTCCTCGACGATCTCGCGCTTGATCTCGAGCAGCTGCTTGGGGCTGATGAATTGGGTCAGTTCCATGGCCATGACGGTCGGGCCTCACGGGCGGGGACAAGCCCCGCCCCTACAAACTACGTCTTGTCTGGGTGCGGGTGCGGCGTTGCGCTTCCTAGAGCCGTGCGGCCTTCGATGTCTTCGATGCCGGCCTTGGTGATCACCTTCATCAGGTAGCTGGCGCCGCCGGTGGCGGCGTCCTTCTTGGCCGCGAACTCGAGCGCGCGCCGCGCCAGCTCGACCGCCTGCTCGCGGTTCATGCCCTCGCACCAGAAGTGCTCCAGAGTGGCGTGGGCCCGGTCGCCGCCGCTGCCGCTGGCCGAGAACGGCTCGGTCTTCTCGCGGATGAAGGTGCCGCCGGTGATGTCGTACTCGAAGATGCGGCCTTCCTCGCGGTCGTGGTCGTAGCCGGCGAACAGCGGCATCACCGGCAGCCCCATCATCGCGGCCTGCAGGTTCTGCTCGATCATCTGCGACAGCCGGTTGGCCTTGCCCTCCAAGGTCAGCGCCACCCCTTCGATCTTCTCGTAGTGCTCGAGCTCGGTCTGGAACAGGCGCGCCATCTTGACGCTGGGGCCGAAGCTGCCGGCGATCGCGATCGCGCTGAACTCGTCGGTTTTGAACACCTTGACCACCTCGTCGTTGACCACCAGGTGGCCGCCGATGGTGGCGCGGCGGTCGGCCGCCAGCACCACCCCGCCTTCGAAGCGCAGCGCGACGATGGTGGTGGCGCTGGCGCCGACCGCGGCCGGAGCGCGCGGCACGGCGGGCAGCAGCTCCGGATGGCGCCGGCGCAGCAGCTCGACGAAGCTGCTTCCCAACTGCTCCAGCTCGAGCGTCATGGGGTCCTTTGCGCCGGCGCGGCTACTGGCCGCCCTTTTGCTTGAATCCGTCGACGAACTCCTGGGCCTTCTTCTCGGCGTCGGCCTCGTGCTCGCCCAGCGCTTCCTCGACCATTTCGTCGATCCGGTCGAGCTCGCGCTCGATCCGGTCGCCGGCCTCTTCCAGGCTCTCGGGTTGGGTGCCCTCCTGCTCGGCGGGGGCGGCGGTTTCCTTCTTGGCTTTCTTCTGTTCGCTCATACTCGCTCTTTCGACTTCGCCTCGCACTGCGGGAGGGGACAAGCCCCGCCCCTACATCTCTTCGTCTCCCGGGAGGGGACAAGCCCCTCCCCTACATCTCTTCGCTCGCACCTCTTCAGGAGCGCCCGCCCAGCGCCTGGAGCAGCTCGCTGGGCGTGGCCGCGGATTGTAGCAGATCCTCGGTCATCGCGCGCGTGCCCTTGAGCGGGTCGGCGAGCCGGATCTTCTGGACCTTCTGGCCGCCGGCGCTGAAGGTCAGTGCGTCCCAGTTGGCCTCGGTGATGCCGTGACCGAACTTCTCCATGCACTTGCTGCGGAAATAGGCTCGGGTCGATTCGGGCGGCTGGGTGACGAAGCGCTCCACCAGGGCGTCGTCTTTCAGCATCCGGCGGATCCTGCCCTCGCGCTCCAGGAGGTAATAGAGCCCGTGGCCGCGCCGCACGTCGTGGTACTGGATGTCCAGCACCTTGAGCCGCGGGCTGTCCCAGCCGTGGTGGCGCCGGGTGCGGTAGCGCTCGATCAGGGCCAGCTTGGCGACCCAGTCGAGCCGGTCGGCCAGCTCCATCGGGTCGCGCTCCAGCGTGTCGAGCACTTCGGCCCACAGCTGTACGACCTCGCGCGGCTCGCTGTCGGCTTCGCTCCCCGAGCTATCGACGTACTCGCGGGCCCGCTCGCAGACCATCCGCTGCAGCTCGATCGCGCTCAGCCGGCGGCCGTCGGCGAGCGGAATCTTTTCCTTGCAGCTCGGGTCGTGCGAGATCGCGACCAGCGCTCGCACCGGGTCCTCGATCGCCAGATTGGGCAGCCCCCAGTTGTCCTCCAGCATCCGCAGCAAAAGCTGCATGGTGCCGAGCTTGAGGAAGCTCGAGGTCTCGGCCATGTTGGCGTCGCCCACGATCACATGCAGGCGGCGGAACTTCTTGCGGTCGGCGTGGGGCTCGTCGCGGCTGTTGACGATCGGCCGGCGCGAGGTGGTGTTGGCGCCGATCAGGGTCTCGAAGAAGTCGGCGCGCTGCGAGATCTGATAGTCGCAGGCCGCGGTGCCGTTCTCGCTGCCGAGCTTGCCGCTGCCGCACAGGATCTGGCGGGTGACCAGAAACGGCACCAAGAGCTGCGAGATCAGCTTGGGGTAGGCCGGATAGGCCGGGAAGATCTGGTCGTAGACCCGCGACTCGACCAGATAGTTCTCGTGACAGCCGTAGCTGTTGCCTTTGTAATCGCTGTTGTTTTTGTAGATCAGGATGTTCGGCGTGCCGCTGTGCTGGCGCCCGAGCCGCCGCGCCGCCTCTTCCAGGATCCGCTCGCCGGCGCGGTCGAATGCGATCGCCTCGCGCAAGCTGCGGCATTCGGCGGTCGAGAACTCGGGGTGGGCGTGATCGACGTAGAACCGCGCGCCGTTGAGCAGCAGGTTGTTGATCCGGTAGTTGTCGCGGTGCGAGATCCGGATCTCCTTCTCCTCGCTGGCGTTGAAGCCGCGCGCGTCGAGAAACGGCGACTCGTCGCGGTAGTCCCACAGGGTCTCGGACGCCTTCTTGAGGCTGTTGACCAGCAGGAACGAGATCTGAATCGGGTCGAAGTCGCTGCGGCCCTGCAAGGTGACCGCGTATTCCTGCTCCAGACCGATGATCTTGGGGATGCTCATGCGGCTAAAGATACCGGCTGTCGACGTCGACCTCTTCGATATCGATCGCGCTGTCGCGCACCGTGCCGCGCATCAACGGCTCGACCGAGACGATCACCTCGCCCTTGCGGCCGCTGATCTTGGCCCAGTCGTCGGGGTTGGTGGTGTTGGGCAGATCCTCGTTCTCTTTGTACTCGCCGCGGATCGCGTCGAGCAGATCCTGGCTGCGGATGCCGCGCTTGCCGGTCAAGATCATGCGCTTGATGGCGTGCTTCTTGGCCCGCGACACGATCGCTTCGATCATCGCGCCGCTGGCGAAGTCCTTGAAGTAGAGCACCTCGCGGTCGCCGCCCTGGTAGGTGATCCGCAAAAACTCGTTCTCCGAGCTGATCCGGTACATCTCCTCGACCGCGGTCTCGATCATGGCGCGCACGCAGGCCTCGCGGTCCTCGCCATGGGGCTCCAGCTGGATCGGATCGATCGGCAGGTCGGACTTGAGGTACTTGGCGAAGATGTCGGCCGCGGCATGGCGGTCGGGCCGGTCGATGCGGATCTTGACGTCGAGCCGGCCGGGCCGCAGCACCGCCGGATCGATCAGGTCCTGGCGGTTGCTGGCTCCGATCACGATCACGTTCTCGATCGACTCGACCCCGTCGATCTCGGCCAGAAACTGGGGCACGATGGTCGATTCGATGTCCGACGAGCGTCCGGTGCCGCGGGTGCGGAACATCGATTCCATCTCGTCGAAGAACACGATCACCGGCAGGCCGAACGAAGCCTTCTCCTTGGCCCGCTGGAACACCTCGCGGATGCGGTACTCGGTCTCGCCGACGTACTTGTTGAGCAGCTCGGGACCCTTGATATTGAGGAAGTAGCTCTCGACCCCGGTGCCGAGCTTCTCGTTGGTGCGCTTGAGCGCTGCCTCCAGCTCGTTCACGTCGATGTCGCGGTTGACCAGGAAGTCGGCCAGCCAGCGGCGCACGTACTCCTCGTCGCTGACCTTGCTCTTGCGCATGAAGTAGTTCTTCTTCTTGCGCTCGAGCAGCTCGCCGACCTTGGCCTTGTCGAGGCCGCCGAAGCCCTTGCGCTGCAGCTCGAGCAAGAGGTCGAGCCAGTCCTGCACGTGGCACACCAGCCGCGGCTGGTCGAGATGGCCCTCGGTGCGGCGCAAAAAGTCGCCCAGGATGCCGCTCTGGTCCAGCTCCTCGATCAGCTTGTCGGAGTCGACCGGCCCGCGGTGGCGCTGGCGGTAGAGCGACTGCGAGGAGTAGATGTCGTACTTGAGCGCCTCGAAGCGCTTGACCACCGCGTTGAAATCGAACTCGGCGTGGTTCATTTCGCGGAGCAGCTCGATCGCCTCGCGCGACTCCTGCAGAAAGTCCTTGATCCGCAGCGACAGGTTGTACGCCACCGCTTTGGCCACCAGGGTCTTGCCGCAGCCGGGCGGGCCGTAGAGCAGGATGCCTTTGGGCGGCTTGAGCTGGTACTGGCGGAACAGGTGGCCGTAGATGTAGGGCAGCTCGACCGAGTCCTTGATCGCCTCGAGCTGCTCGTCGAGCCCGCCGATGTCCTCGTAGCGGACCCGCGGCACCTCTTCGAGCACCACCTCTTCGACCGCGGCCTTGGGCAGGATCTCGAACAGGATCCGCGACACCGGATCGAGCCGCACGTGGTCGCCGACCTTGAGCCGCTTGTCTTTGAGCGGCCCGCCGATCTGCGCCACCGCCTCTTCGTTGTCGCGCACCGAGACCAGCGCGCGGTTCTCGTCGAGCACCTCGATGATCTTGGCCACCTCGCCGAGCGAGTAGTCCGAGCGCAGATCGACCACGTTGAGCGCGCTGTTGAGCAGCAGGCGCTGGCCCGGCATCAGCCCGGCCTTTTCGACCTCGGGGTTGGCGACGCTGACCTCGTAGAGCTTGCCTTCGACGTTGATCGTGACCATGCCCTCGCCGCCGCCGGGCCCGACATAGGTGCCGAACGGAAACGGCGGCGCTTTGAGCTTCTGGACCTCGACCCGCAGCGCCTCGATGTCGGTGCGGGTGCGCTGCAGCGCGGTGCGCAGCGCCTGGTTTTTCTCCTCCAGCTCGGCGCCATGCGCCAGCGCCTCGTTGCGGCTCGCCATCAGGTGGTCGACCTGGGCGCGCTGCTGCTTGAGCTCGGCGCTCAGCGCCGCTAGCCGGCCTTCGAGCTTCTCGGTGTCGAGCTCGCTCTTGCGCAGCTGCTCGAGCGCGCGCTCCAGCTCGGCGATCCGTCCCAGCGCCCACTCCGAGAGCTGGCGCGGCTCGCGCAGGTCGGTCAGAAAGCTCTCGGCCTCCTTGAGCGCGCGGCGCAGGCCGGCCAGATCGGTGGACTTGTCGCCGGCGGCGAAATCGATCAGCTTGGCCAGCGCCTTGGACGCCCGCTCGCCGAGGTCGCGATCGCGTCGAAAAGCCATAGGGGCCATTGTAGCGCGGCCGCCCGGGAAATGTAGAGGCCGGCCTTATGCCCGCCGGAGGCATGGGAAACGCAGCCAAAGACGGGAGGGGACAAGCCCCCGGACAAGCCCCTCCCCTACATTTGCTTGCCGGAGATGATGTAGGGGCGGGGCTTGTCCCCGCCCGTCCGTTTGGGCATGTCGATCGGGAGGGACGAGCCCCTCCCCTACATTCTGGGTTGGATGCTGCGGGCCAGGGCGGCGGCGGTGGGGAACAGCTCGATCGCCTGCTGGAACTGAGGGTCGCGCTGCAGCCGCAGGCGCAGGCCGGCCTGGTTGCCGAACGCCTGGGTCACCATCTCTTCGATCAGCTGCTGGCGCAGCTCTTCGGCCGAAGCGGCGAACTCCGCGGTCGGAACCGTCTGGCCCTCCTGCTCGAGGTAGCGGCGGAAATCCTCGACCAGCAGCGGATCTTTGAGCTGCTCGGACACCAAGGTCTCGGGGCGCTCCCAGCGCTTGGCGCTGATCTTGAGCTGGCGGTAGGCGAACTGAAACAGCCGGTGGTCGCGGTCCCACTCGATCACCAGCGGCGGAATCGCGGTATCGACCTCGACCGGCACGTCGGGGTGGATGCCGCCGCCGGCCGGGATGATGCGCCCGCCCGCGGTCTTCACCGGACCTTCGACCAGCGGGCGGCCGCCAGGCTCCTTCTGGATCGGCCGGCCGCTGGGGGTGTAGTAGCGGGCCACGGTCAGAAGCAGGGCGCCGCCGTCGGGCAGCCGGAACTGGCTCTGGACCAGCCCCTTGCCGTAAGTGGTTTCGCCCAAGAGCAGCGCCCGATCCTGGTCCTGCAGCGCGCCGGCCACGATCTCGGAGGCCGAAGCACTGTCGTGGTTGATCAGCACGATCAGCGGCAGCAGGAAGTCGTTGGGGCTGTCGGTGGTGTAGTACTCGTCGCTGAGGTTGGCGCGGCGCCCGAGCGTCATCACGATCTTGCGGCCGCCGGGAAGGAAACGGTCGGCCACCGCGATCGCCTCCTGCAGCAGGCCGCCGGGGTTGCCGCGCAGATCGAGGATCAGGCGCCGCGCGCCCTGGGCGATCAGCCGCTCGAGCGCCTGGTCGAGCTCTTGGCCGGCTTGGTGGGCGAAGGCCGACATGCGGATGAAGCCGATCTGGTGATCGAGCATGAAGGCGGCGCGCACGCTGCGCACCCGCACCGGCCCGCGCCGAACCGTGAAGTGCATCAGCTGCCGCTCGCCGAAGCGGTTGATGGTGAGCTGGGTCACTTCGGGACCCTGGTCCTGGACCAGGGCGCTGGCTTGGTCCCGATCCAACCCGTAGGCGCTGCGCTCGTCGATTGCGACGATCTGGTCACCGAGCTGGAGCCCGGCTACCTCGGCCGGGCTGTCGGCATAGACTTCGGTGATCGTGATCCAGCCGTCGAGGATGGCGAACTCCACGCCGATCCCGGTGTAAACGCCGCTGTAGCGCTCGCGCAGCTGTTTGTACTCTTCGGAGTCGAAGTAGCTCGAGTGGGGATCGAGCTTCTCGAGCATCCCTTCGACCGCGGCGCGCAGGATCGCCGGCCGCTCGACCCCGTCGACGTAGTTGCGCTCGATCAGCGTGAAGATCTGGGCCAGAACATCGCCGGTGGACGGGCTCGGCGCGGCGCCGGCGTCCAGCGCGGCAAGCGGCCCGGCCTCAGCTGGGGGCAGGCCCCCTACTGGGGGCAGGCCTCCCGCGACCAGCAGCGCCGCGGCGATCCAGACTCCCCGAGCGGGCCGGCTCATGGCGCAGGCGGCTTGTTCGGGTCGGCCGGTTGAGGATTTCCGAACGGGAACGGAGTGCCCCCTACTGGGGGCGTGCCGCCCGGATTGGGCGCCCCGCCTGGATTCGGCGTGCCGAACGGAGAGCCTCCTTGAGGCGGCTGCTGCGGCGGTTGGGTCCCGGGCTGCCCGCCGCCCGGGACGTCGCCGGGCGGCGCGAACCCGGTCGGGACCCCGTGGCCCGGGACTTGGGTGGCCAGCTGGGAGTAGCTCCTGGCCAGGAAGCGCCACTCGCGGTAGTTGGTGGCGTTCTGGTAGATGCGGAACGATTCCTGATCCTCGCTGCCGGCGACGCCGACCAAGCGCGCGTTGGGGGTCTGCTCGGGATCGATGTCCTCGACGAACACCAAGTCCGGCCGCTGCAGGGCGCTGCCGAGCGCGGCGGCCCCCGGCGGCAAGGTGGTGTAAAGCTTGCGCCACTCGCCCTCGATGTTGAACGGATCCTTGTACTCGCGCCGCAGGCACTTCTGCTCCACCAAGGTTTTGATGTCTTTGAGCGGCACGCCCGGGAACTTGGTGGAGTAGCAGTCGATCGCGGCGGCGATCGCCTCGCCGCGGTAGATCAGCTCTTCCTCATGCTCGCGGCGCACTACCGAATCCCACAGCGGCACCGCCAGCGCCAGCATCACGCTCATGATCGAGAGCGCGATGATCAGCGCGACCAAGGTGAAACCGCGCTCGCAGGCACAGCGGGATTCGGAGGAAGAAGCGGTCGTGACGGCGGGCAGGTTCATGGGCAGGCCCAAAACGAGGGCGGCAGGGGTGGCCGCGGGGCCACGCCCTGCCGCGGGAAATCGAATCTTAGAGCAGCTCGTAGTAGCCCAGCAGCGTCTCGCCGCCGCGATAGACGACGACACGGAACAGGCGCTGGGGCTCGCCCGACGGCGGCGGGGTGTCGGAACGCAAGGTCTGGGTGTAGACCCGCGTCCGGCTCGAACCGGTCGGAGAAGACGGCAGGGTATTGGGGTGACGGCCGGTCGGAACCACGGCCAGCTCGGAGCTGACCACGTCGCCGTTGTGCCGCAGCACGATCTCGCTGCGGCCGCTCTGGGTGAAGGTCTCGCCGGCTGCGGTGAGCGTCTTGGTTCCGCCGTCCTCGATCGCCACGGTGTACAGCCCCGGCTCCAAGACCGCGCTGCCGGCCCGGACCGACTGGCTCAGCGAAATCCGGCCGACGTCCTCGGCTCCACCCAAACCCGCCAGCGCCAGCACCAAGGCGGCGGCTAAAAGCGACAAACCAAACGATCGCACGGCGCGGTTCATCTTGCTCTCCTCCTCTCGAGTTTCACAGCATCTCGTCGAGCTACACGCGTTTAGGACCCCGATGTTTCACCAGACTCATCTTAATTATACGGAAGGCGGCTGGTTTCGGCCAGTCCTGTTTTTGCCCCATGTGCGGCTGGCTAGATTTTCGGGCCCAACAGGTCCGGATTGCCGTCCCCCAAGATCTCGACCAGGTAATCGTCGAAATAGGTCGCGCGGACCCCGGCTTCCGGATAGCGGTCGTGGAACACCTCGAGACTGCGATCGATATCGAGCTTGAGCCGGCCGTAAAGATCGCCGTGGAGCCGGCCCTCCGCGACCTTCTCTTCGTTGTAGAGCTTGATCTCGTAGACCAGCAGGCGGGCGAACTTGCGCGCCTCCTCTTGCAGCGCTCGGGTCTGGGGATCCGGCAGCTCTTCGGCGGCGGGCGGGGCGAAGGCGGCCTCCTCGGCCGGCGCCTCCAGCGCCTCGGCCGGCGGGGTCGGGGTGGAAGGCATCTCCAGGCCGGCTCCCGGCATGATCGGCTCGAAGCGCAGCGACGGCTCGGGCGGTGCGAAAGAGGGGAGCGGCTCTGCTGCCGCGGCGTCCGGCTCCGCTTCGTGGAGATACTGGGCCGACTCCGGCTCGAGCTGCGGAATCCGCCCCGTCTCCTGCTCGGGCACCTCGGTGACGCTCGGAGGAACAAGCTCGGCTTCAGGAGCGGTCTCGGCTGCCTCGGCCGGCGCGCCGAAGCGATACGGGTACGTGCTCTCGATCGGCTCGCCGAACCGCGGCGGCGCCAGAGTGCCTGTGGGTTGCGGCCGCTCGATCGGCCCGGTCCGTGGGGTCTCGATCTCGTCCTCGGCCTCTTCGGTCACTTCGGCCGCGCCGCCCGGCGCGCCGCCGGGCGCGGCCGCCCTCGCCGCGGCCAGCTCGGCTTGTTCTTGGGGCGCTGCCTCGACCCTCGCCGGCGCGACCTGTGCTTGAGGCGCTTCCTCGACGCAAGCCGGCGCGGATGGCGCCGCCGCCGCGGCCTCGCGACTCGGCGCCGCGGCCGCGCCGCCCGCCAGCCGCGAGCGCAGGGCCAGCACCTCGAGCACCTTTTCGGCGAACGGCAGAATCAGCTCCAGCTCCTTGAGATAGCCGAGCTCGCGCCGGCTTTCGACCTGATCGCCGTAGAGGATCACCCCGACCCGGTTGTGCAGCTTGAGCGGCCAGGCCGCGGCCCGGGCCGGCTCCGGAATCGACAGCAGCGGATAGAGGCCGTCGCGCGCCGGCTGCTCGAGCAGGACCGAGCGGCGCGACTCGAGCACCGACCGCAGGATCGAAGGGCCGGCGAGCGAGATCGCTTCCTTGCGCACGCTGGACTTGTCGCCGCCGCGGGCGAAGCCGCGCACCAGCCACCCCACCGCCGTCTGCTCGCGCTCGCGGACCATGAAGATCGCCACGCGCTCGTACTGGCGCGACAAGAACCCCACCAGATACTTGAGGATCGCCGGCTGCGAATCGGCCGCGTTCAGGCTTTCGAAGGCGTTGCTGAGCGCCGACAGCGACCCGCCTTCTTCGACCTCGGCCGCCGCCTCGGGCCGCGCCTGGCCGAGCGCCTCGCTCAAGAGCGCGCGCACTTCGCTCTCGGAAAAAACCCGCTCGAGCGGCCGCTCGTAGCGGGCCAGAAACGCCCTCAGCTCCGCCTGCAAGGTCGCCACCGGCTCCGGCACCGGTCCCACGCGCCGCTCCCGCAGCTTCGAGAGCATCGCCTCGATGCGCGACTCCAGCATTTCGTCCATGGCGGCTTGGCGTTCGATCAGACCCTGATCTTGTTGTCCTTCAATGACTTAATTCGGGTGGAAATTATTTCACGCGCTACCGATTCCTGTCAACGACTTGGTGATGCCCTCCCTCACCCTGGTCCCCGCCCGTCGTGCGCCGACATTCGGAGCGACCTATTGCGCGCCGCGTCGCCCGCACGGGCGGGGTCGAGCCCCGCCCCTTGTACATCGGAGGAATCACCGCGTGGCCCCGTGCCGGATGCCGACATTTGGAGTTCGCGTTCGTCCCGGTCATTCACGTGCGTGTGATTCAAATGTAGGGGCGGGGCTTGTCCCCGCCCGTCGTGCGCCGACATTTGGTGCGACCTATTGCGCGCCGCGTCGCCCGCACGGGCGGGGTCGAGCCCCGCCCCTACATTTGCCCGCTCGAACAGGGTGAGCCGAAACCAGGATCGATCGACTTGCTCTTCAAGGAGGAGAGTGGCGGCCTCTGCCCGGGCGTGCCCAATCCTCGCCCGATCACCGTACTACCACTGCTGGTCATAAGGTAGAAATATAGCACATAGAAAACAAAAGTCAAGAATAAATGACAAAAAACATAGAAATATAAGTGCTTTAAAATCAAAGTCTTACATCAATGATCGCATTTAACATACACGAATGTAAAACAAAACAAGCCAATCCGTAGCCACCACGGCCTCCTTGACATCACCCCGCTCAGGACCCTTAATTAACAAGGGATGGGCCGGCCGAGAGCCGAGCGCCCATCGCGAGCTCACACGAAAGGGGGCGAATCGGTCTCGACGGAGACAGCTGAAGCGTTGGCTGCGTGCAGAGCCTCCATCGACTCTTTAAACCGATGGAAAACGAATCAACTGCTGACAACCAGTTAGCACTGGCCGCCTAAGAGCGGACCCGTCCTCCCGTAGACTCGCCCGCGGCCCGCGGGAAGGACGCCGATAAAGCGGGCTCGTCCCAAGCCGCCGCCGGACGGCGCGGGATCAAATCCAATCCGGCACCTGACGGCTTCAAGTTCCGCCCGCTTGGCGAAGCCGCCAGGAAGCAGACAAGCGGGACACGCACGTAGAGGTCAGCGCTAAAGGTCTTCGGACGCGGGTTCAACTCCCGCCGCCTCCACCAGCAGGCTTTCTTGGACCTGCGGACGGTCGTTTCAGCTTCCGACGGGTCACGAGGCCGTACCAGTCCCCGTTTCTCTTCCGGGCACGCAGGTTAGTTGGGATTCACTCCCTCACCCCATCCCCTCTCCTGGAAGGCCCCGCGGGTCCGGGGGGAGAGGGG
>DASWHO010000467.1:0-16925 GCA_036398155.1 Acidobacteriota bacterium | reverse complement strand
GGGCTTCGCGGTCACGCTGTTTCTCGGCCTGCTCGCCAGCATGTTCACCGCGATCTACGTCAGCCGCTGGATGTTCGAGATCTACCTGTTGGGCCGCCAAAGCAAGCATCTATCGATCGGCAGCCTGCGTTCGTTCAATTTTCAGATCGATTTTCTGCGTTACCGGACCATCGCGATCACGGTTTCGTTGATCGTGATCCTGGCTTGTGCGGTCGCCTACTGGCGCCGCGGCGGCTTCAACTTCGGGGTCGATTTCGCGGGCGGCAGCGAGATCCAGGTGCACTTTGATGCGCCCCAGAACTCCGAGAACCTGCGCCAGGCACTGCAGACTCAGGGGCTCGGCAACGTCGCCATCCAGCAGTTCGGCAACCCGCGCGACTTCTTGATCCGGGTCGATCAATCGGTGTCGGGCGCGCGCGCCGGCGAGCTGATCCACCAGGCGCTGGCCAAGCCGGTGCCGCCCGGCAAGCGCGATCTCAACAACTTGGGCGTCGATGAGCTGACCGCCTGGCTGCGCCAGAGCGATCCGCTGGGACTGCGGGGCGCGCCGGGCGGGGTCCTGTCCTACCGCCAGGCGGCGCAGGCGATCGGCGCGGCGCGGACCGAGAACGGAGGTCTACTGAAGAACTTCGGGGCGCTGCGCAAGCTGTCCGAGGTCGGCCCTGAGCTGACCGAATTCCTGCGGCGCGAAACCGTGCTCGGCAGCTTCGCGGTGGTGCGCAACGAGTACGTCGGTCCGGCGGTCGGCGCCGACCTGCGCGAGCGCGGCTTGTTGGCCCTGATCTTCGCCAACCTCGGGATCCTGGCTTACGCCAGCTTCCGATTCAAGTTCCGCTATGGGCTCGGCGCTGTGGTGGCGCTGCTGCACGACGCCTTGATCACCAGCGGCCTGTTCGCGCTCACCGGCCGGGAGGTGAACCTCACCGTGCTGGCGGCGATCCTCACCATCATCGGGTTTTCGGTCAACGATACGATCGTGATCTTCGATCGGGTACGCGAAAACCTCCGCAGCGTCCGCCGACGGTCGCTGGCCGAGGTGATCAATCTGAGCATCAACCAGACGCTCGGGCGCACCATTCTCACTTCCTTGACGGTCTTCTTTGTGGTCCTGGCGCTGTTTTTCTACGGCGGCGAGGTGATCAACAATTTCGCCTTCGGCATGCTGGTGGGCGTGATCTCCGGCACTTACTCGACGGTCTTCATCGCCGCGCCGGTGGTACTGGCTTGGGAGGCTATGGTTTCTAAGCGACGCAAGCGCTACGCCGCCGCCGCGTAGTCTTGGCGGCGGATCTGGCGCCGGCTGCGGCGTTGCGCTAGCTCGGGCTCCTCCAGCGTACCTTTTGGTACGCTTCCGTCGCCCGCATTCAAAGCGGGAGGACTCCCCCGCACCCCCTGTCGCGCGCCTTGCATCCGGCACCATCTCCACCGCCCTCGGTCCCGTGCACCGATGCTCGGGCGGGCGCTGTGCACGTTCTGGTCGACTTCGCTGCGCTCGCCTCCAACAGGCGGCCTCCCTGCCTTTGCCGTCATTCCGGTGCAAGCCGGAATCCGGGCGCCTTTGCCATGTCGCATCGCGCCCCTGCATGCGGCACCCTCCCCGCGGCGGGACCGGTAAGCGGTCCCCGGCGGCATCGTTCTTGCTGCGGATCGGGGGGCTGCTTATAATCCTTTTAGATTGGCTCTGAAATCATCGGTTTCGATGCCCACCATCCAGGATCTGCTGGACCAGGTGGGCAGCTATTACCCCGGCCCGGAGACCGAGCTGATCGAGCGCGCCTACCGTTTTTCGGAACAGGCCCACGAGGGTCAGCTGCGCAAGAGCGGCGATCCGTTCATGACCCATCCGCTGGGGGTGGCACAGATTCTGGCCGAGATGCACTTGGATCCGGCTACCATCTCGGTCGGCCTGCTGCACGACGTGATCGAGGACACGCTCCGGACCCGCGACGAGATCGAGGCCGCGTTCGGCAAGGAGATCGCCGAGCTGGTCGACGGGGTGACCAAGATCAGCAAGATGTCGCTCGAGGGCCGCAGCTTCGGAGAGGCCGCGGCCCAGGCCGAGACCTATCGCAAGCTGCTGCTGGCGATGGTGGGGGATATCCGGGTGCTGCTGGTGAAGTTGGCCGATCGCTTGCACAACATGCGAACCCTCCAGCATCTGCCGCTCGAGTCCCAGCAGCGCATCGCCCGCGAGACCATGGAGATCTTCGTCCCGCTCGCCAACCGGCTCGGGATCGGCCGGGTCAAGCAGGAGCTGGAGGACTGGGCGTTTCGCTACCTCGAGCCCGAAAAGCATCAGGCCTTGGTCGACAAGGTCGAGAAGGAGCGGCGCGTGTCGGCCAGCTTCATCCGCCGCATCACCGCGATGCTGGAAAAGGCGATGGCCGAGAGCGGCGTTCAAGCACGGGTCGAAGGGCGCACCAAGAGCCTCCACGGCATGTACGACAAGATGCGACGCCAGCGCATCGGGCTGGATGAAGTCTACGACTACGTCGCGTTTCGGTTGATCACCCCCTCGATCAAGGATTGTTATGCGGCGCTCGGGGTGGTCCACCATCTGTGGAGCCCGGTGCCGGGCCGGATCAAGGATTACATCGCGCTGGCCAAGCCCAATGGCTACCAGTCGCTGCACACCACCGTCATCAACAACCGCGGCCAGACCTTCGAGATCCAGATTCGGACCGAGGAGATGCACCGCCTGGCCGAAGAGGGCATCGCCGCGCACTGGCGCTACAAAGAGGGCGGCCGGGTCGATATGGACGAGCGCACGGTGCGCTGGCTGCGCCAGCTGGTGGATGAGAACCGCGAGATTCTCGACCCGCACGAGTTCATGAGCTCACTCAAGCTCAACCTCTACCCCGACGAGGTCTACTGTTTCACGCCCAAAGGCCGGCTGCTCTCGTTCCCGCGCGGCGCCACCCCGATCGACTTCGCCTACGCGATCCATACCGACATCGGCCACCAATGCGTCGGCGCCAAGATCAACGGTCGCATGGTGCCGCTCAAGACCGGACTCGGCAACGGCGATGTGGTCGAGATCCTGACCGCCAGCGGCCACACGCCGAGCCGCGACTGGCTGGCCACGGTTAAAACCTCGCGGGCCAAGACCAAGATCCGCCAATGGCTCAACCGCCAAGAGGCGCTCGAATCGATCGACCTGGGCCGTAAGATCCTGGAGCGCGAGCTGCGCCGCTATCGCCTCAATCTCAAACGGCTGGTCGCCGGCGAGCAGCTCACCCCCTTGCTCCAGCACTACGGTCTGGGCAAGGTCGAGGATCTGTACGTCGCGGTCGGATTCGGCAAGCTCAGCGCGCGACAGATCGCGGCCCGGCTGGTGCCGCCGGAGCAGATCGAGAGCCCCAAGCCGGCGCCCGCGAGCGGCGGTCTGGCTCAGAGGGTCCGCAAGGTGCTGGGGATGGGCGCCGCCGCCACCATCAAGGTGCGCGGGCACGACGACCTGCTGGTGGTGCGCGCCAAATGCTGCAATCCGATTCCCGGCGAGCCGATCCTGGGTTACATCACGCGGGGCAAGGGGGTCAGCGTGCATGCCGAGAGCTGTCCCAATGTCGCCCAGCTGCTGTTCGATTCCGAGCGTAAGATCGAGGTCGAGTGGGCCGCCGGTCGAGCGGCCAAACAGCCGGTGCGGATTTCGATCTTGACCGAGGACCGGGCGGGCATGCTGGCCAAGATCACGTCCCGGATCAGCGATACCAACATCAAACAGGTCAAGGCCAATACGTTCGAGAACCGCAAGGGCCTGATCGACTTGGTGCTCGAGATTTCCGACATTGGCCATCTGCACTCGGTGATGGAGACGCTGAAGGGCATCGATGGCGTCTTGGAAGTCGAGCGTGCCGCCACTCCGGGCTAGGAGCCTGCCGCGCTGGCTCCTGCCGCCCGACAAACAGAGGGCGATAATTATTTTCCTGCAGCCGCTTCTGCTGTCAACTAGAATTGGAATAACACTGGTAAACTAGGACCGTTGTGCAGGCTGAGGGCCAGCCGGGGTGCGCCACAACGCGCGCGAGGCTTCAGTGATTTCCGCCGCCAGGCGAGGTGACGACTTTCTCGATCTTGCCCGACCGCAGGCAGCGGGTGCAGACGAGGATCCGCCCGATCGACCCTTGGAAACGCGCATGAACGCGCTGCAGGTTGGGCCGAAAGCGCCGTTTGGTGATGTTATGGGCGTGGCTGACGCGGTTCCCGGAGACCGGCCGCTTGCCACACACTTTGCAGATTTGAGCCATAGGGGTTTCATCCTTTCGGGCAACGACCTGGACGCCAGCATTCTCCGAGAGCCGGCACTCAGGCCGGCGCATAGCATAGCGGCTCCGACCGCACGCCGCAACCGGTTACGGCCGCATCTCAGCCCTGGTTCGGAGCGGGACGGGCGCTTTCGCGGCGGCGATTTTTCTCTTGACAACCCGTGGGTGCATTCATAACATAAGGTGTCACCTTAGGATATACACGCTAAGTGTAAGTAAAAAAAAGAAGAGTTGAACATAGGAGGTAACGAGAATCGGAGCCATGGGGCTATTCGGATCGCAAAAGCTGGCTGTCGGGCTGGACATCGGTTCGGGCGCGATCAAGATCGTCCAGCTCAAGAAGAAGGGTGGCAAAGTGGCGGACTACACCCTGATGGCGCTTGGCAGCCTGGATTTGAACCCGGAGGCGGTGGTGGATGACACCATCATCGATTCGGGCGCCGTGGTGGACGCGATCCGATCGATCTTCGAAGACCAATCGATCAAAGCCCAGTACACCGGCGTGGCGCTGTCCGGCAACTCGGTGATCATCAAGAAAGTCACCCTGCCCGCGATGAGCGAAGAGGAGCTCGACGAGACCATCCAGTGGGAGGCGGAGCAGTACATCCCGTTCGACATTCGCGACGTCAACATCGACTACCACATCGTGCCGCGCGGCGCCGAGGGCCCCGGCGGGGAGATGGATGTGCTGCTGGTGGCGGCCAAGAAGGACAAGATCACCGACTACACCGGCGTGATCTCGCAGGCCGGCAAGATTCCGGCGTTCGTGGACGTCGGAGCCTTCGCGCTGCAGAACGCGTTCGAGATCAACTATCCGGAGGAACTCGACGGCACCCTGGCGTTGATCAACGTCGGCGCCTCCTTGACCAGCGTGACCGTGCTGCGCCAAGGTGCGTCAACCTTTTGGCGCGATATCCCGCTGGCCGGAGACAAATACAACGAGGCGATTCGCAAAGAGCTCAGTCTGTCGTACGAACAGGCCGAAGCGCTCAAGAAGGGCGAACCGGTCGAGGGCGTCTCGGCGGCGGCATCGCTGCCGCTGATCAACGGGGTCTCGCAGCGCATCGCCGCGGAGATTCAGAAAACCTTGAATTTCTATCTCGATTCGGCCGGTGAGGGGCGGATCGAGAAGATCTTCCTGTCCGGCGGCAGCTGCAAGGTGGCCGGCTTCGACCAGATTCTCGGCGAGCGCTTTCGGGTCCCGGTTGAAACCTTCAACCCGTTCCTGCGGATCGGCTACAACACCAAGCATTTCGATCCCGAGTACATCAACCACTCCGCACCAATGTTCGCCGTGGCGGTCGGGCTGGCGCTGCGGGAGGTCGGCGAATGATCAAAGTCAACCTGCTTCGGGAGCACAAAGCCGGCGCCAAGCAGGTCAAGGTGTTTGCCGCCGAAAGCGGCCGCAAGGCCTCGACCCAGGTGCTGCCGGTGGTGCTGGCGGGTCTGCTGTTGATGGGCGGTTTCTGGTATTGGAGCGAGTCGAAGCTCGACGCGCTGCAGGATCAGATCCGCCAGAAGCAGGCCGAAAAGCTGCGGCTCGACGCGATCATCAAAGAAGTTCAGGAGTATGAGCAGAGAAAACTCCAGCTCGAGGCGCGGATCAGCGTGGTGCAGCAGCTCAAAGCCAATCAGACCGATCAGGTCGCGTTGCTGATCGAGATCGGGCGCTACGTGCCCCAGCAGGTCGAGTTGGTCAGCATCAAGGAGGCCAACTCCAGCGTCACCATCGAGGGCAACGCCGCCAACAACAATACGCTCTCCGAGTTCATGCGGCGGATCGAGGACAGCCCGTACTTTTCGGATCTGCGGCTCAAGGACTCGCAGCGGATGCCGAACTTCCACAAATTCTCTCTGACCTGTCGCTTCCACCCGCAAACCGAGCAGGGGAGCGGCGCCGCGAGCTCGACTCCGGCCGCCTAGCCATGGTCGAATTCAACCAGCAGATCAAGATCGGGGATATCGGTGAGGTGCCGCCCTGGATCTGGAGTGTGGTGGCGGTGATCGGGCTCGGGCTGCTTTATTACTTCGTCTGGCCCTATCCGGAGCAGGAGTCCGAGCGCCGGGCCAAAGAAGACGAGCTCGCCAGCTTGACCATCGAAGTCCAGAAAGCGCAGAAGATCGCCGAGCGCCACGACGAGTTCCAGCGCGACGTGGCGCGCCTGGAGGAGACGTTCCGCACCTTGGTGCGGATTCTGCCGATCGACCGCGAAACCCCCGATCTGCTCAAGGATCTGCAGGGTTTTGTCTCCGACACCAATCTGGTGATGGAGCGCTTCACCCCGGCGCTGACCGCCAAGCAGAAAGACTTCTACTCCGAGTGGCCGATCAAGCTGCAGCTGCGCGGCGGCTACAACGATTTGATCGTGTTCTTTAACAAGGTGGCCAACTACCGCCGCGTGATCAACGTCGGCGGGTTGGACATCAAACGCAACAGCCGCGGCGCCGGTTCGGTGATCGCGAGCTGCACGGCGACCACCTACATCGCAGGCAGCACCGAAGCCGACGGCCGGCCGCCGACCACGCCCCTCGGAGGGCGGCAGTGATGGGGGCGCGGATGGTCTGTTTGTGGCTGTCGCTGCTGGGCTTCAGCCCGCTGGTTTGGGCGCAAGATGAGCCCGAGCCGAGCGAGGAGGACCCCCAGAGCAGCGAACAGTTGGAACAGGAGATCCTGGGGCCGGAGCGCAATCCAGCCGTGGACAGCGCCCTGTCCGGGGCGCGCGATCCGTTTCAGCCGGTCTTCGATACGCCGCGCGACCAGGGGCCGACGGTCAGACGGCCGCGCCCGCCGGGGGTTGAGGGCATGGACATTCAGGAGCTCGAGCTGGTCGGAATCGTGATGATGGAATCCGGCAACATCGCGTTCTTCAACGGCACCGACAATCTGGGCTACTTCCTGCGCGCCGGTGATCGGGTCTATGACGGCCGGTTGGTTCAGATCGAGCGCGACAAGGTGGTCTTTGAACAGGAGATCTCGGGTACGCCGGGACGGCGAACTCGAGAAGTCGTGAAGCGTCTTCAGCCGCTTACGTGAAGAGGGATGAGCGATGAGAATAGCTGAGCGCCTGAGTCGCGGATCAACCCTGTTGCTGGCGGCGACTCTCGGGGCGCTGCTGGGATCCGGTGCGAACGCGGAGCCGCGCGTGGTTCGGGGGGTGTTCCATTACAGCGACGAGAACAAGACCCGCTTGATCATCCAGGCCGATGGACCTTTGACCTATGAGGCCGCGCCGGCGGCGCACGATCCGAACCGGCTCGAGATCGACTTGTTGGAGGCCGAGGCTCCGCTGCTGCAGGAGCGGTTCGAGGTCGATTCGCGCGAGGTGCGCACGGTCGAGCTGATTCGGGATCCGAGCCAGCCCGGCGTCGTCCGGCTCAGTGTTTTGCAAGAGGGCAGCGTCGCGAGCAGCTTCTCGCAGATCGGGAACAAGCTGTTCGTCGATTTCGTGAGCCAGGACGGCACCGCGGAGCCGTTGGCTCCACCGCCGCTGGACGAGACTCCGATCCAATCGGCGCTGCAAAACCTCGAGCGCAGCGACCTGGAGAGCGAGCCAGCCAGCCTCGAGCCGGCGCCGGCGGCGCTGTCCAGCGACGCGCCCGCAGCGGAGCCCGATGCTTCCGGGCCGGCGCCGGAGCCGGACCAGCCCGAGCCCCTGCTGCCAACTGCGAACGATTCTCAGGAGGCGCCGGCGCCGGCCGTCGTCAGGTCGAGCTCGGCGGCGGTCGAAATACCGCCGGCCGCGATCGCCGCCGCGGAGCAACACCAAGCGACGGTCGGCGTCGGCGACCTCCTGGATCCGAGCCTGCCGATGGATCCGGCTCGCGAGCTGGACGGCTTGGTCCACCGCACCGTCGACGGCGGATTGGTGGTCGCGGTGCGGGGTGACGGCAAGCTGCGGTTCAAAGCCTTCGAGGTTCCCAATCCGCACCGCGTGGTGGTCGACTTCGAAGGGGTGCGCAACGGTATCTATCCGCGGGTCGTGGACGTGGGGCACCCCCTGGTGCAGCGGATTCGAACCAGCCAGTACCGCTCGTACCCGTCCGCGGTCGCCCGCGTGGTGTTCGACACTCACGGCTCGCCCACCTATCGAACGTTCGACAACGGGAGCCAGGTGATCGTGACCTTCGGTTCGGCGGGGGCGCTGGTCGATCAGGCGCTGCAGACCCAGGCCCCCGAGCCGCCGGCGCCGACGCCGCCCCCCGAGCCGAGGGCGCAGGCCGTTCAGGTCACGTCGTCTCCCGAGCCCCAGGCGGCGGAGGCCGCCGCAGCGGTGCCAGCGCCGGCGCCGGCTCGGGTCGAACGCCGGCTCGAAGAGCTCAAACCGGTGGACTTGCTGGCTCAGAGTCCTCAGGCTGACGAGAGCCAGCTGCTGGCGCTGAATCAGACCGCCGGGATGGTCCGCCGGGCCCAATCCACCACCGGCGCAGCGACCCGGCCGGAAGAGCCCAGCGGTTCGTTCCCGGGGCGCACGCTGCGTTTGGCCGACAGCTACCAGCCCCGCAGCTTGGGTCCAGGGACCGAGGGCCGCTACAGCGGAATCCCGATCACGTTGGATTTCAAGGATGCGGATGTCAAAGACGTGTTCCGCTTGTTCGCGCAGATCAGCGGCTACAACGTGGTGGTTGATCCGTCGGTAAGCGGCACCATCACGATCACGCTCAAGGATGTGCCTTGGGATCAAGCGCTCGACATCATTCTGAAAAACAACGGGCTCGACAAAGTCTACGAGAACAACGTGATTCGGATCGCCACCGCCGCCAAGCTGGCGCAAGAGGAAGCCAATCGACGCCGGCTGCGCGAGGAGCAGGCCCTGGCGGTATCGCTGGAGACCGTGACCTGGCAGCTCTCCTATGCCAAGGCACCGCAGGTGCGCGACATCCTGGTTCGCAACCTGTCGCGGCGCGGCGAGGTGATTGTGGATGATCGCACCAACACGTTGATCATCACCGACATCCCGGGGCAGGTGCGTCTGCTGCGTTCGCTGATCGAGATCCTCGACATCCCGGTTCCGCAGGTGGAGATCGAGGCCCGGGTGGTCGAGTCGACCCGCGATTTCGCCAACGCGCTCGGGATCCAGTGGGGTTTCCGCGGCGAGCAAGGCGCTCAGTTCGGCAACAACACCGATTTGACCTTCCCCAACAACTACACGATTCAAGGGGACGGCATCGGCGGTGGTGCGCAGCAGCCAAGCCGAGCCGGGATCGGCGCGACCCCCTGGGCGGTCAATCTGCCACTGCAGCAGGTATCGCCGTTCGGCGGCATCGGCATGACCTTCGGGAACATTCTCGACAGCTTCCGGCTCGACTTGGCCCTGCAGGCTGGCGAGTCGGACGGCAAGGCCCGCTTCCTGTTCCGCCCCAAGGTCTCGACCCAAAACAACACCAAGGCGATCGTCTCCAGCGGCCAGCGCATCCCGGTGCCGGCGGTGGGGGCGTTCACCGCCAGCGTGCGGTTCGAGAACGCCGACCTGCGGCTCGAGGTCACGCCCCAGATTACCGCCAACGACACCATCATCTTGGATGTGCTGGTCGACGAGTCGATCCCCGATTTCGGCCGCACCGTCAACGGCATTCCGACCATCAACCGCAAGCAGGCCGAAACCCGCCTGCTGGTCGACAACGGCGGCACCGCGGTGATCGCCGGCGTGCTGACTTCGCGCGAGAACGTAACCTATCAGGGGGTCCCTGGGTTCAGCTCGATACCGATCCTGGGCCATCTGTTCAAGACCCGGGCGCGAACCGACAATCGCGACGAGCTGTTGATCTTCCTGACCCCCCGAATCCTGCGATGAGCGTCTGGTAGGGGATGAGAAAAATGAAGAGCTATCGGATAGGTGCGGTGCTAGTGGCGGCGGTGGCGCTGACCAGTTGCGGTACCGACAGCGGCATCGAAGATCAGGAATCGCCGGTCGCTCTGGTGATTCAGTCGATTACCCCGCAAGCGGTTCCAACCCCGTTCGGCGACGTGCGGGTGGATTCGAGCGGCGCGGCCTTCGGCGATACGATCGAAATCGCGATCGCGAGCATCATCGTGAACCAAAACCCCGGCTCGCCCGGTGTCACTGCGCCGTCGGAGCTCAACGACATCATCTTGGATCGGATTCGGATCACCTGGTCGCGCATCGATGGAGGGGTCGATCTGCCTCCCAACCGGGAAGATTTCGTCACCGATCGGATCGCGCCCGGCGGGACCCTGGTCCTTTCCGGCTTGGAGGTCTTGTCGGCGGTTCACAAATTCCAGTTCCCGCTGTTCTATTTGCGCTCCGACAGTCTGGGGTTCGAACCCTCGACCGGGTTCTTCAGCATTCAGGCGCTCGGCAGCATCGAGATCTTCGGCCACACGCTGGCCGGCAAGCCGGTTCGCGCCGTGGGGCAGTTCCGGATCGAATGGACCGACTGGGCCGACTCCGCCTAATGGTTCGAGGTGGCGCTTGATCTATCAGGAAAGCAAGAGGTGAGCAGCATGGCGATCAGAATCTCCGCTCTCGGCCTGGCGGTTGTGGCGCTGGCTTTGCTGTTGAACGGCTGCAGTGTCGACGAGGTCGCGGGCCCGCCGCCACCGAACCCGAATCCAAACAATCCGACCCCGAGCCAGTCGATCACCAATATTCAGGTGCGCAACAAGCCGGAGGAGATTCCAGGCGACGGCTTGAGCGAGATGCTGCTCACCGCCACGGTTACCACCGATAACGGCTTGCCGGCATTGGTATCGGTTCCGATCACTTTTCAGACCACCAATTCGGAAGCGACTCTGGTCGATCCGGTGACCGGGCTGACCAGCAACAACACGCTCACGGTGCTGCTTTCCAACGGATCGTTTCAAGCGATCGCCTTTCTGATCGCCCCGCCGCGCGAGGGCAACACCCGCATCAACGCCTGGGTCGGCGCGGTTCAGGGCGGGCTGACCGATTCGATCAATATCCGATTCACCCGCCCCCAGGACGAAATCCGGATTCAAATCAGCGCGACTTCGATGCCGGATCCGGTGCCGGTGCCGCCGGTCGGGGCGCGTTTTCACGTCGAGGCGCTGGTGACCAATCTGGCCGGTGATCCGCTGATCGGAGTGCCGGTCGCGTTCAGCATCGAGGAGGGCGCCGGGTTCTTCGAGCTGCCGCGGCGCGATTTCACCGAAGCCGACGGGATCGCCAAGACCGAGGTCAAGATCACGTCGTTGATCGCGCTGCTGCGCGCCGAACACGGCAATGCGGTTTCCACCGTGGTGGTGCAGGTCGGCGACGATCAGAGCCAATTCCCGATCGCCTGCTTCACTTTCTCGCCTACCAATCCGGTGGAGGACGAGCCGGTCACCTTCGATGCGCAGTGCTCTGAAGACTTGGACGGCACAATCGTGTCCTACACCTGGAACTTCGGCGACGGGACGCCGACGGTGACGACCGGGAGCCCGACCATCAGCCATACGTTCACCGAGGTCGGTTCCTACACCGTGCGTTTGGTGGTCACCGATGACACCGGGCTGGATTCGGCGGCGTTCGAGGTCACGGTGGAGGTCACGGACAATCAACCGCCGACCTGCGCGTTCACCTTCTCGCCCACCAATCCGACCCTGGAGGATACGGTGTTCTTCGACGCCAGCGGGACCACCGATCCGGATGGAACCGTGGTGCGCTACGAATGGAACTTCGGCGACGGCAGCACGGCGGTGACGACCACCCCAACCGTGTCCCACGTCTACACCCGCAAGGGCACCTACACGGTCACCTTGCGGGCGTTCGACAACGATGGGGCGTTCTGCTCCACCACCCGCACGATCACGTTCGCCAACACCGCTCCGACCGCTTGCCTGGTCTTGATCCCGGACAGCATCAGCGATTCGAATCCGTACCCGCAGACGGTGGTGTTGGACGCCAGCTGCAGCAGCGATCCCGACGGCGACGAGCTGCGCTATTGTCCGTCGGTGGCGGCGATCTTCGACCCCGACGGGCTGGCCAGCACCTCCACGATCCAAGTCGATTTCGTGGGCAGCAACTCCGACGCGATTCAACAAGCCCGGATCTTCGACTCGGGCAACAACCTAGACGGCGACGAGACCATCACCTTCCGGATGACCGTGACCGATCAAACCACCATCACCTCGTGCGATCCGGCGGCGTTGAACTCGATCCAAAGCAAGGACGCCGACGACGCGGTGCTCCAGGTGCTGCCATAGACCTTATGGGGGGAAGACGCGGGTCTTAGACCGAGTCAGGCTCAAGCTCTCGTTCTCACGCTCAGGCTCGAGGACCCAGCGCGAACGGGCCGCCCCGGGGTGGGGTGGCCCGTTTTTCCAGATTGCGAGCTGCGCCGGCGTTTTGCTAACATGCCGCCGATCGCCGCGGCAACCACGACTTCATGGCTGATGATCTAGAGTTGTCTCCCAAGATCGAGATCTACCGGCGCATGCTCGAGCGCCAACCCGATTCGCGGGTGTTCGTAGCGCTGGCCGAAGAGTACCGTCAGGCGCGCATGTACGAGGAGGCGATCGCGGTGCTGCAGGAAGGACTGCAGCGCCACCCCAACTACCTGTCGGCGCGGGTCGCTTTGGCGCGGGCTCACCTGGAGAACGGTGGAGCGATCCAAGCGCAGAGCGAGCTCGAGCGGGTGATCCAGGCGGCGGCGGACAATCTGTTCGCCAACCGCACCCTTGCCGAGCTCTATGAACGCGCCGGACGAATCGACCAAGCGATCGAACGCTATCGCGCGGTGGTGGCACTGGCGCCGGAGGATGCGATCGCGAGGGATCGGCTGGGAAAGCTGGAAGCGACGTTGGAATCGGGTTCCCGCGCCGCAGCGGCAGCGGCGCTTGAAGCGCCGCGCGCCCGCGATGCGGTGGAGGCGCTGCTCGCGGAATCGATGGCGCCGGCAGGGGCCTCCGCCGAGCTGGAAGCGGCGGAGCCCGCGCATGAGATCGAGGTGGACTTGGAGCTCGACTTGGATTCGGCCGGCGGGGATGCACGGTTTGCCGCGATGGCTGCGGCGGCCGCGGAAGGTTCTTCCATAACGGTGGGCGATCTGCACCCGGAACCCGAATCGGCCCCGGCGCAGAGCCCGGGCGCGAGATTTGAAGAGAGCTTCACCACCGAAACCTTAGGCGACCTCTATCTCCATCAGCGCCACCGGGAGCGCGCCGCGGAGATCTTCCGTCGGCTGGTCCAGGCCGATCCGACCAACCCAGCCCTGCAGTCGAAGCTGGAGGCGGCCCTGGCGATGGGTGTGGAGCGGCCTCGCGAACAGCTCGAGCGTTGGCTGCTCAGGGCTCAGCAGCTGCGGCAACGCAGAGGGTAAATGGGCAATGTTCCGCGAAGTCCTAAACCAGCTGTTCCTTCGGATCGACGGCCTTTGGGGCGCCCTGATCATGGGCGTGGACGGATTGGCGGTGGAGCAGGTGAGCAGCGCAGCGGAGCTGGATTTGGAATCGATCGCGACCGAGTTCAGCACCGTGTTGGTCAGCCTGCTGCGCTCGTCGCGCGAGCTCAAGCTCGGCGCGATCGAGGAACTGACCTTGCACGTCGAAAAGCTGGTGCTGGTGGCGCGTTGGATCAGCGAGGAATACTTCATCATCGTCGCGCTTTCAGCCGACGGCAATTTCGGCCGGGCGCGTTTCGAGCTGCGGAAGGCCGCGGCCCAGCTCCGCGACCAATTCTAGATTGCCGCTGAGGATCGGGCGCCGGCTGCCCGCGAGCTTGACTCCGAGGTCGCTTTGCCTGATACCAAGTGCGCTTTTAGTATCGGGTCTGTTCATGGGGTGATCCTTGTCCGCCGGGCGCCGCCGACGCTATAATGGTCCTCCCGAGCCTGCCTCCAGGCGGGATAGGGGGGCCCGCTTGAAGCTCGAGGAACTGCAACAGCTCATTCGCTTGCTGCGCAGCGAAGGTGTAACCGAGTTCGAGCTCGAGGAAAAGGGCGTCAAGCTGCGGCTCAAGCGCGAGCGGACCGGCGGGCGCCGGAGCGGGTCGGGAGCGGCGGAAGCGGCGCTTGCGGTCGAAGCGCCGCCGGCCGAGCCGGTTGCGGCGCCGTCAGCGTCCAAAGACCACCTGATCAAGTCTCCGATCGTCGGTACCTTTTATCGATCGCCCTCGCCGGGCGCGGAGCCGTTCGTGGAGATCGGCCGGCGGGTCAAGGTTGGTGAGACGCTGTGCGTCGTGGAGGCGATGAAGCTGATGAATGAGATCGCCGCGGATGCGAACGGTACGGTCGCGGCGATTCTGGTGGAGAACGGGCAGCCGGTCGAGTATGGCCAGGCGCTGTTTCAGCTGGCGCTCGATAGATAAATGAGCGCAAGGATCGTGAACCGGGCCCGGCATCCAGCGCCACGCGATCGGCGATCGGACCGCTGCGCCGGTCGCATTCCCGGGGCGTTCGCTTAGCATGGCGCCGGGCCGCGTGCCGTTCAGCAAGGTCCTGATCGCGAATCGCGGCGAGATCGCGCTGCGGGTGATCTGGGCTTGCAAGGAGTTGGGGATCCAGACGGTGGCGGTCTATTCGGAGGCCGACAGCGACAGTTTGCACGTCAAGTTCGCCGACGAAGAGGTCTGCATCGGCCCGCCGCGCAGCGCCGACAGCTATTTGAATTTCTCCGCCATCTTGTCCGCGGCCGAAATCACCCAAGCCGACGCGATCCACCCGGGTTACGGTTTCTTGGCCGAAAACGCCGAGTTTGCCGAGGCCTGCGCGTCGTGCGGCATCACCTTCATCGGCCCCGACCCCGAGATCATCCGCCAGCTGGGAGACAAGGCCGGGGCACGGCGGTTGGCGGAGCGCGCCGGGGTTGCGGTGCTGCCGGGCAGCGACGGCGTGATCGATTCGGAAACCGAGCTCAAGCGCGCCGCCGATCGGATCGGCTACCCGGTGATGCTCAAGGCGGCTTTCGGCGGCGGGGGTCGCGGGATGCGGATCGTGCGCGCGCCGGCCGAGCTGCAAGACGCCTACGGCGCGGCGCAGGCGGAGGCTGGCGCGGCCTTCGGCGCCGCCGATCTTTACCTGGAAAAGTATCTCGATGCGCCGCGCCATCTCGAGATCCAGATCTTATGTGACCGCCACGGCCATCATCTCAGCTTGGGCGAGCGCGAGTGCAGCATCCAACGGCGCCACCAAAAGCTGATCGAAGAGTCGCCTTCGGCGGTGTTGACTCCGGAGCTGCGCCAGCAGATCTCCGCTGCGGCGCTGGCCCTGGCGCAGGCGGTCGGCTACAACAATGCCGGCACGGTCGAGTTTCTGCTCGAGCCCGATGGCCGGTTCTACTTCATGGAGACCAACACTCGGATTCAGGTCGAGCATCCGGTCACCGAAATGCGCACCGGCATCGACTTGGTCAAGGCGCAGATTCGGGTGGCGGCCGGGGAGCCGTTGTGGATGGGGCAGGGCGAGATCGGTTTTCGCGGCCACGCGATCGAGTGCCGCATCAACGCCGAGAACCCGGCGACCCTGACGCCGAGCCCGGGCCAGATCACGGCGTTCAACATCCCCAAGGGCATGGGCGTGCGAGTGGATACCGCCGCCCACGAGGCCGCGTTGATTTCGCCCTATTACGACAGTCTGATCGCCAAGGTCATCGTGCTGGGTCAGGATCGGACCGAGGCGATCGCGCGGATGCGGCGTTGTCTGGAGATGACCGTGGTCCAAGGGATCGAGACCACCATCCCGCTCCATCTCCGGATCCTCGCCGATCCGGACTTCATCGCCGGCAAGCTCTCGACCCGCTTTCTGGATCGATTCTTCCAGCCGGTGGCGCGCGCTCCCATCTCCGCCTGATCGACCGGTTCGCGTGCCATGCGGGCTCATCGGCTTGCGATCGTCGGGACCTTCGTCAGCGACCGGATCCGGCCCTGGCGCGGCCAGCCGTTTTCCGATCTCGGCGGTCTGATTTACACCCTGCTGCCGCTGGCCGCGCTGCGGCCGCCCGATTGGGAGCTGATGCCGGTAGCGCACGTCGGCGCCGATCTCTGGTCGCGGCTGCGGCGGGAGCTCCAGATCCTGCCGGGGGTGGGACTGGACGGACTGCGGAAAGTCGCCGAACCGAACAACCGCGTCACGCTGAGCTATCGGAGCGCGCGCGATCGCGACGAACGGCTTGAAGGCGGAGTTCCGGCGCTCGGGACGGATGCGATCCGAATCGCGGCGGCGGCCGATTTCATCCTGCTCAACTATGTCTCCGGCTACGAGCTCGACGCGGCGTGCTGGCGCCGGCTGCGGCGCGGCGCCGCCCCGATCTATGCCGATTTGCACAGTCTGTTCTTGGGCCGCAGCCGCAGCGGGCTGCGCTACCTGCGGCGTCCTCCGGCTTGGCGCGACCGACTCCGCGGCCTGACCCACGTTCAGCTCAACGAGGTCGAGGCCGCTTGTCTGCTGGGCGCTAAGCCGCCGCTGCGATCCGCGGAGCTGGCCCGGCTGCGGCGCGCCGCGATCCGGCAGGCGGTGCAAACGCTGATCGTGACCCAAGGCGAACGCGGCGCGTGGTTCGCCCCTGCCCCGCCCGCCAGGCCGGCCGCGGTCGCCGCCGTGGGCGGCCGGGGCCGCGAGCCGACCGGCTGCGGCGACGCGTTCGCCGCCGGCTTCGTGGCCGCCCTGTTGCACGGTTTGGGACCGCGCCAAGCGCTCGACGCGGCGGTGCGCTGCGCCGGCATCAAAGCCCAGCGCCGCGGCACGCGCGGCCTCTACGCCGCC
>DASWHO010000466.1:0-47065 GCA_036398155.1 Acidobacteriota bacterium | reverse complement strand
TGCTCCGGGCTGATTTGGATCTTGGACAGAATGTATTTTCGCTCGGCGGCCGCATACAAGACTTTGGCGCGCTCGCGGTCCAGCGCCGCGATGACCTCGGGACGGCGTTCGAGCTGAGCCGCTTGGGCCGCGCGCGCCAGCACGGTGGTGAATGCGAGCTGCCGCACCAGCTCGGCCTTCCATTGATTCAGGCTCTTGCCCTTGGGCGGCTTGCGCCGGTTTTCCGGGAGCGAGCGAATGCGCTGATCGAGATCCGCCTGGGTGATCTCGCCGCCCTCGAAAACCGCCACCGGCGGCGCGCTGCGGCGCGGCGCCGCGCTGCAGGCCAGGCTGACGCCGGTCCAAAACAGCAGCAGGATCCGTCGCACGGGGGTCATCAAAGCGAAAGGCCGCCGCTGCGGCCTGGGAGAGCTCCTCGATCCAGCGCCATCATATTAGCGGAGCCGCGCAGCGTCCGCTATGCTGCCCGCGTGATTGATCTGCACACGCATGTTCTGCACGGCTTGGACGACGGGCCCGCGACCCTGGAGCAATCCGTCGCGCTGGCGCAGGCCGCGCTGGCCGACGGCGCCACCACCGTGGTCGCCACGCCGCACGTCTACAAGAACCGGCTCGACGTGCGCGATCGCGGGTTGGTGCTCGAACGCATCGCCGAGCTCCAGCGGCAGGTGCCGCAGCTCCGGATTCTGCCGGGCGCCGAGGTCCACCTGGTGCCGGATCTGCTCGAACGGGTGCGGGACGGCCAAGACTTCTTCCTGCTCGGCGGCGGCCGCGCGCTGCTGCTCGAGATCCCCGACCTGATCCTGCCGCCCGCTTTGCCGGATCTGATATTCGATCTCTCGGAGCAAGGCGTGAGCACGGTGATCGCCCATCCGGAGCGCAATGTGGTGCTGCACAACGACTGGGAGGCGGTGAACGATCTGGTCGACGCCGGCGCCCTGCTGCAGATCACCGATCGCCACCTGCTCGGCCAGTCGGCCCGGGCGATGGTGCGCTTCTGCCGCCGCCTGGTCGAGAACGGCCTGGTGTTCGCGATCGCCAGCGACGCCCACGGCGATTCGGGCCGGATGCCCGCTCTCAGCGCTGCCCGCCAGCGCTTGCGAGACTGGTTCGGTCCCGAGCCGGTCGATCCGCTGTTCGAGGCCAACCCGGGGTCGATCATTCCCAGCGAGGGGTAAACCCCTCGCGCTCCCCCGGGCGCGCCAGCGCGCCCGTTTCCGCCGGCTCGCGCTTCCATTACTTCCCCGCTTCCTCCGATCCCTCCGCTCTGGCATCTCTCTCGCGTTTCTCTGCGAGGGGTAAACCCCTCGCGCTCCCCCGGGCGCGCCAGCGCGCCCGTTTCCGCCGGCGATTGCTCAGACCCTTCCAAGCACCTCCTCCGATGATCAAGCTCTGGGATCTGTTGGCATTTCCATGCGAGGGGTGAAGTTTCACCTTTGCTGTTCGCGGAGGGCAGTGACCGCTGGGGAGTCGCGCTCCTCGGGCTTGAGGGCCAGGAACCGATCGAGCGCGGCGCGCGCGGCCGGGCCGCTCCCCAATCGGCGCGCGACCTCGAATTGAACTGCGGGATCGCCCGGCGCGATGCGCGCCGCGGCTTCGAGCTGGGCCCGGGCTCGCTGCGGGGCGCCGCGCGCGGACAGCAGCTCGGCCCACTGCAGGCGCAGGTACGAATCGGCGGGAAAGTCTGCCACGGCAGCCGCCGCGCTGCGCTCTGCCGCAGCCGGGCTCACCAGCTTCGACTCGAGACCGACGATCGCCGCGGCGACATCGGCTCGGGGTCGGGCGCGGTAGGACCGCCTCAAGGCCTCGAGGCCGGAACCAGCCCGACCGGTTTGAATGCGAGCCCGACCGATCGCGAGCAGGGCTTCGGCCCGCAGCTCGGCGCGCCTGGAGCCGAAACTGCGGGGATGGGCTTCGAGCTCGGCGAGCAGCCCCCGCCCGATCCGCTCCATGCCCTGAAAGTCCTGGCGCTGCTCGGCGACGTGCAGCAGGAAGATGTTCTCGAAGAACGGCGCCGGCTTCGGCTCAAGACCGATGGTCCGCTGGGCCCCGAGCATGAGCAGCGTGATGAGGACGACCGCCGCCAGCTCCCGCCGGCGTCTTTCGCGTAGCGCGGCCGCCGCCCGCGCCACAACCAGGCCGCCGAATAGAGCCAACCATGGAATCAGCGGCAATCGAAAGCGACCGAAAACGAAAAACGGCAGCAGCGCCGCGCCGATGGCAGCGCCGAAGATCAGCACCAACCGATCGGCCCGGCGCCATCCGATCGCCAGACCGGCCAGCGCCAGCGGGATCAAGACCCCGAAGCCCGGCAGAAAGCTCAGAATCGGGCACCAGCGACGATACAGGCTGAAGCTGTAATTGTCTTCCGGGTAGCCGGAGGCCAGCAGAATGCGGAGCTTGCGCAGATACAACCGGACCGCCCGCCCCGGATCGGCCGCCAAGCTCGACAGTGCCTCGCGAAACCAATAGCGGCTGCTTTCGGCGGGGCGGAGCCGGCGGCCCTCGCGCCGCGAAGCCTCGATCAAGAAATCTTCGTGCTCGAGCTTGGGATCGAGACGCACGAATGGCGGCGGGCTGTAAAAGCCGTTCGCCTGCGGGCCGTTGCCCATGTAGAACGACTCTCCACCGGAAGTGGTCAGCAGCACCCACTCCCCACCGACCGCCAGGTTGCGCGCGGTCACCGGGAGGATCGGCAGCAGCAGCCCCAAACCGAAGGCTCCTGCTCCCTGCCAGGCCCGGCTCCAGCCGCCGCGGCGCCGGCGCCAGGCGATCGCCAGCGTCAGCACCGCACCCGCAATCAAGAGCTGTTCACGCAGCAGCACAATCGCACCCAGCAGGGCGCCGAGCAGGAGCAGCTTCAGGGACCCGGCGCCGGCGGCGCGCCGGTCGCTCGAATCGCCGGCTGTTTCAGTCGTTTCAACCGCGGCCAGACCCCAGAGGAACAAGCCCAAGAGCCCGGTCGCCGGGCCTTCCTTGAGCAGGTTGCCCTCTTCGAAGATCAGCGGTCCGGCGCCGGCCGCGAGCAGCCCGGCCGCGAAGCCCGCCCCGGGCCCGAACAGCCGGCGTCCGGCCAGCCCCGTCGCCGCGCAGCCGGCCGCGCCCAGCACCATCTGGATCAGCCTAAGCGCCTGGAAATCCCACCCGACCAGGGAAACGGCCCCGGCGAGCAGAAACGGATACAGCGGCGCCATCTCGAAGGGGCGCAAGCCCAAGATCCAGTCGCCCCCAAGGATGCGGGCAGCCTGCTCGGCGTAGTACTGAGCGTCGAGATAGAGCAGTCGGCCGCCCGGGGCGCCGCCGAGCTGCGCCAGATAGATCAGGCGCGGCACCAGTGCCAGCGCAAAAACCCCCAGCGCGGTGATCCCGGCCCCCCCGGCGAGGCGGAAGCGCCGAAGCTTCATGATCCGGCGGCGATACGCGGCGATGCTGGCTCGAGCCGGCGGAAGTGCTCCACCGTTTGCTTCAGTCCGGTCTCCAGGTCGACTTCGACTTTGAAGCCGAGCAGCCGCTCGGCCACTTCGGTCGCGGCCTGCGAGTCGCGCACCTCACCGGCGCGCGGCTGCCGGTGGCGCGGCGCGATCTTTCGTCCCACCGCCTCCGCGATCGCGGCGTGCAGCCGATTCACGCTGATCCGCTGGCCGCCGGCGATGTTGATCACCGCCCCGACCGCATCCGCGGCGCTCAAGGCCAGCAGGTTGGCCCGCACCACGTCGCCGATGAAGGTGAAGTCGCGGGTCTGCTCGCCGTCGCCGTAGATCTCCGCGGGCTCGGCGCGCAGCGCGGCGCGAATGAAGCGCGGGACCACGGCGGCGTATTCGGATTCGGGATCCTGGCGCGGCCCATAAACGTTGAAGTAGCGCAGCGCCACGGTTTCGAGCCCGTACAGCTCCCAGACCTGGCGCGCGTAGAGCTCGCCGGCGAGCTTGCTGAGCGCGTACGGAGACTTGGGTCGGGCCGGATCGGTCTCGCGCTTGGGCAGATTCGGAGTATCGCCGTATACCGAGGACGATGAGGCCAGCACGATGCGTCGCACCCCGGCCTCGCGCGCCGCCAGCAGCAGATGCAGGGTCCCGAGGACGTTGCTGCGATGGGTGCTGAGCGGATCTCGAATCGAGCGTTCCACGCTCGGCCGAGCGGCCTGGTGGAGCACGGCGCGGCAGCCGGCGACGGCGCCGCGGACCGCCTCGAGGTCGGCCAAGTCCCCGATTTTCAGGTCGATCCGGCCCGCGACCCGCTCGAGATTCTCCTTCCGGCCGCTGGACAGATCGTCGAATACCCGCACCGGCTCGCCGCGGTCCAGCAGCGCCTGCACCAGGTGCGAGCCGATGAACCCGGCTCCTCCGGTCACCAGAATCACGGCCCGATTCTACCCGGCGGCTGGAATCCCCGAAAGCCGCCCGAAACGAAGCCCTTGATACCGCTCCGGGGCTGTGCTAGCCTAACTTCGCTTCGAGAAAATAGGGAGGATTGTATGCTACGTACGGGAAGCGTTTTGGGCCCGATTGTCGTCCTGGCCCTATTGGCGGCCCCTGTCGTTCAAGCCAACCCAAGCTGGAGCCTCGGAGGTACCGTCGTATCGGGTCAAAACCTTTCACCGGTGCAGGGAATCGCGCTCAAGCTGGTTTCCTGGCCCACCGGCCGCCAGGTGGCTACGGCGGTCAGCGGAGCGGACGGCGTCTTCCATTTCGCGGTTTCCGGAGCCGGCACCTATTCGGTTCTGGCCCAGCCGCGAAACGGCCAGTACGCCGAGAAGTCCAGCGCCCTGGTGCGCCTGAGCCCAGGCGCTCGAGTCGCCGAGGTATCGATCCGCTTGGCGCCGATCACCACCGGCGCCCGGGATCTCAGCGCAGAGCGCGCGCTGCTGGATGCGGCCCGAATCCAGGGCAACGTCGGCACCACGGTTCAGGAGAGCGACCCGGCCAATTTGGGGTTGGACAGCGGCTCGTCGGATATCCGCATCATCAGCCGGCCGCCGCCGGACGTGCCACCCAGGAAGCCGACCCCCCCGCCCGCCACTCCGCCGGGCGCCAACCCGCCGAGCGATCCCGGCGATCGGAACCCTGAGGATCCGGCCGGCGGTGATCGCCCCGAGGGCAGTCAATAAGATCGAGTCTCAAAGAGCCAAAAAAAGGGGCAGGCCCAGAAAGCCTGCCCCTTTTGCTTTGGTTCTATCGCTGGACGGATCGATTCGGCGCTGCTAGGAGACGCTTCGGTTGATAGGCGGCAGGTTCGCCGCCGGGCTGGCGCAGGCGGTCGCGGCGCCGCCCTCGGCACGCAGCTCGGCTTCGGGAAGCAGGTCGCCGATCAGCTTGAGCAGCGCGCGCTCGTCTCCGGCGAACGAGAAATAGGCCATGCGCTCCAAGGCCTGAGCGATGTCCGCGGGCGGGTAGGGCGCGATCCGGCCGATCAAGATCTTGGGATGGCGGGTCTTGGCCATCGGCTCGTCCTGGGTCCCGAGCTCCTCGCTGAGCTTCTCTCCCGGCCGGACGCCGGTGAAGACAATCTCGATCTCCTCATGGCCCGGGCTGTAAAGATGGATCATGTCGCGGGCCAGGTCGACGATCCGGACCGGCTCGCCCATATCGAGAATGAAGATCTCGCCGCCCGCGCCCATCGCCCCGGCTTGCAGCACCAGCTGGGTCGCTTCGGAGATGGTCATGAAGTAGCGCACCATGTCCGGATGGGTCACCGTGACCGGCCCGCCCTTGAGGATCTGCTCGCGGAAGATCGGGATCACCGAGCCGGCGGATTCGAGCACGTTGCCGAACCGCACCGCGACGTAGCGGGTCGCGAAGCGGCGGTCGAGATCCTGCACGATCAGCTCGGCGACCCGCTTGGAGGCCCCCATCACCGAGGTCGGCCGCACCGCCTTGTCGGTCGAGATCAGCACGAAGGTGCCGACCTCGGTCTCACCGGCCAGCACCCCGAGCGAATCGGTCGCGAGCACGTTGTTCTTGATCGCCTCGACCGCGTTGCTCTCCATCAGCGGCACGTGCTTGTGGGCGGCCGCGTGCAAGATCACCTGGGGGCGGTAGTTGCTCAGGATCGAGCGCATGCGCTCTTCGTCGCCGACGTCGGCGACCAGCGGCACGATGTCCAGACCCGGCTGCAGCTCGCGCAGCTTGCGGTCGGCTTCAAACAGGGCGAACTCGGCGCGCTCGACCAGCAGCAGCCGGGCGGGGCGGCAGCGCGCCACCTGGCGCCCGAGCTCGGAGCCGATCGAACCGCCCGCCCCGGTGATCAGGATCGTCTGGTCCTGGATGAACCGGCGCACGGTCTGCTCTTCGAGCTGGACCGGATCGCGGCCCAGCAGGTCCTCGATCTGCACGTCCCGTATGTGGCTGACCTGGACCTTGCCTTCGAGAATCTCGTACAGGCCGGGGATGATCCGGGCGCGCACCGGGATCCGCTCGCAGATGTCCACGATCCGGCGCAGCCGCGCCCGCGAGGCCTGCGCGATCGTGATCACCACATGGTCGATGTGGAGCTCCCGCACCAGCCGGGGCAGATCCTCGGTGCGCCCCAGCACCTTGATCCCCTGAATCACCAGTCCCTGCTTGGAAAGCTCGTCGTCGACAAACCCGTGGATCTCGAGGTCGAGGTCGCCGCGACCGAGGATCTCCTTGGCCGCCAAGACCCCGGCGCGGCCGGCGCCGACCAGCAGCACCGCTTTCAATCGGCCGGCGCCGCGGGCCGCTGCTTGCCGGTTGCGCTCGAAGCGCTCGTAAAGGATGCGCCGCACGACCCGCATCCCGAGCAGCCCGCCGAAAGCCAGGAAGGTATCCATGCAGATGATCGAGAGCGGCACCCGCAGCTCGCGCAGCGGTTCGGGCAGCAGCAGGCGCAGCAGGATCAGCGGCAGCGCCGAAACCAGCGCCGCCGCCGCGAACGATTTGGACTCGGCCAGACCGACATAGCGCCAGATGAAATTGTGGATCCCGTAAATCACCAGCGCCGCGAGCTGAATCAGGATCACCAACGGCAGTTGGACCAGCGCGGGTCGGAACTGATGGGCCGGGATGACGAAATCGAAGCGCAGCAGATACGCCAAGCCGAAGGCGAGCGCGAGGATCAGGACGTCCAGCGCCCACTGCGCCGGACGGCGCATGACCAGCTCCTTGAGTCTTTGCGGTCGCATGATTCTAGAGCTAGCTTACGTAGAATCCGAAGACTGCCCCGATAATAGGAAAGCGGCGGAACCGATTTTACAACCAATTCCAGAGCTTGGCCAACCAGGCTGGTGGAACTAAAGCCTTGCTTCGGTTCGCGCCGTCAGCTTTCGAAGCGAGGCTTCCATGCGCCCCAGGTTGGTCGCCCAATCGGCCTGCTGCCGCACCAGCTCGAGGTTGACGCCGGCCGCGCGCCGGCGCAATTCGGGGTCGGCCAGCGCCGCCGCGATCCGATCGGCGAGCTGCTCCCCGCGGTCCGCCGGCTGGCGAAAGCCCGCCACCGAATCGGGCACCCACCCATCGGTCGAGAGCAGACTGCCGCTCACCCCGTCGTCGACCCAGAGGCGGTTGGCCGGCATGTCGGGCACGATCGGGAACGCGCCGCATGCCATCGCCTCGAGCAGGGAGGCCGAGACCCCGTCGGTGGACACCAGCGCGACGTAGACCGCGGCCTGGCGCAGCAGCTCGCCGACCTGGTGCGGCGGCTGGTGGCCGAAAAACCGCACCTGGGAGCTCAGCTCGAGCTCGTGGGCGAGCCGTTCCAGCCGCGCGCGTTCTGCTCCGTCGCCCACGATCCAATAGCGCACCTCCATGGCGTGGCGCCGGCGCAGCACATCGACCGCGCGGATCACCAGATCCTGATGGTACTCGGGCGCCAGCGCGCGGGTGGAGATCAGAGTCCGTTCCCGCTCGCCCACCGGGCGCTCGGGGGGGAAAAAGCAATCCGACCGAACCCCGGCCGGGTAGGTGTCGATCCGCTTGGGGTCCGCGCCCAGGCGCAGCAGGCTGCCGGTCATGTGAGCGCCGAGCGAGTTGATCCAATCGGCGCGGCGGATCGCGTAGCGGCAGAACCGCTGCATCAGCCGCGACTCGGGCGGCCAGGCGATGGTCTCGCACTGCGGCATCAGCACCAAGGGGTGAAAGCCGCTGCAGGCGGCGACGAAGCCGTAGCTCTGGATCCGGTAGCCGATCAAGACGTCCGGCCGGATCCGCGCCACCAGCCGGCGCACGCGCGGAATCCGCAGCAGGTATCCCAACTTCGACCGGCAGCCCAGATCATGGGTGGTCACGCCCTCCATTCCACGCTGCAGCGGGCGCAGCGAGATGAGGTGCACCTCCCAGCCGCGCTGGTGGGCGAAGTGCCGAGCCAGCGCCTGAACGTAGGGCGAGTTGCCGTCGGAGACGAAACCCAGTCGCATATCCGAGAATCGAAGGCTCCGCGCCGGCGGCTCAACCCAGCTCGATCTCGCCCCGCCAGCCGGTCGGCGCGGCGAAGTTCAGCAGCTCGTCCTTGCGCTCGAGAATGTCGCACCATGCGGCGCGGTTCGAAACGCACTCGATTTGCGACGGATCGAAGTCCGCCAATCGGTGGCGGCGCAGCGCCAACGCCTGCCGGTATTGCGTGAACCGGAGCGGATCGAAGCCCATCAGCCGAGTGGCGCAGAGGTCGACCGCCAGCGGGTTGAAACCGGCCACCAGCACCGCGCTCGGCTTCGGGGTGGTGATCACCGGTCCATCGCCCTCGCCCCCGATGATGCCGTCGATCAGCGAGAGGAAGCGGCGCTGCGGGCGGTCATGCATCCGCCCCTCGGCGTCGGCGTAAAGCAGAATCTTGTTGAGGTCGAGCACCGAGCGCCACAAGGTGTCGTTGCCGTGCCAGCCGCCGGCCCGGATTTTGGTCAAGCTGGTGTTCTCGACCACGGATTTCTGCAGCCGGCGCAGTTTGCGGGCCACCAGCAGCCCGACCCGCGAGCCCGACTGCGCCATCGCATACGCCTTCTCCTTGAAGCGATCTTTGAGCAGGCTCTCCAGGTGCCGCAGGGTGTTGGCGCTGTGGTACTCGTCGCCGGCGATCCGGGGGCTGCCGCGGCGATAATGCGGGATCCAGTTCTTGTCGCCGTTGATGCCGATCAAGTTCTTGAGATTCAAGGTCACGCCGATCTTCTTGTGGGTTTTGAGCTTGGGCAGATTGATGAACACGTCGCTGCGCAGCACCGTCCTGCTGAGCAGGTACTCGTTGACCCGATCGTTGTGGTGTTCGAAGGTCTCGGCGCCGTCGTAGTCGCTGCCGCGGTAGATGCGGTAAAAACTCGAGATCGCCGCCAGCTCGCTGCCGGCGCCGAGATCGATCGGGACGTAGCCGTTGGGATCGCCGCGCAGCTTGAAACGCCGCACGATCAGCCCGTCGCGGGTCTCGACGTTCTCGACCCGCAGATCGAACACCCCGAGCGGCCGGCCCGAGCCGGCGTAGAACTCCGCGATCGCGTCGACCCCGGTCTGCCGCAGGATGCGGTCGAAATCGTTGTCGATCATCGGGGCGTCGGCGATGGTGATCTCGCCGCTGCCGCCGAGCGCGATGGTGACGTAGTCGGCCACCGCCCGAATCACCGATCCGTGGGTGACCACGCTGAAATAGTCGCCCCCGGTGTAGTGCCGATCCATCACGAAATTGGGCTTGAGCACGACCCGATCGCCGGGCCGGATCAGCGCGCCGAGCGGGTTCCACTCGGCGCTGCCGAAGCGCTCCGCATCGAGCTGGAGGATTCGAAACAGTTCGCGCACCGCCGCGTAGACCGGGTTGGGCTCGGAGGCCAGCTCGGCAAACGGATACTCGGGGTAGCGGGTCGAAGGGTGGAACGGCGGCGGTTTGGGGTACGCGGCGGCCTCCGCCTCGAGGATGCCCACCCGCCGCTCCAGCCGCGCCGGTTCGGTCATGCCTGCCCGGTTCCTCTGCTGCGCGGCGCGGAAGCGCCGGGGCCGAGCCCGGCCGCGGCCCGCTGGCCGCGCGACCAGTGCCCTTCGATGTCGTGCACGGTCAGCCCCGGAGCAACCAAGGCTGCGAGCGTCTCGTGCGGCACCAGCGGCTTGCACAGCACCAGCCCTTGCGCGCCGCGCAGCGCCTGCTCGGGCGTCGCCACCAAGAGGCGCGCCAGATGCGGCAGATGCACGTGGATGTAGGCCAGATTCGAGCCCACCATGGTGGCCGGATCCACATCCGGATCGAAGATCCGAATCTCGTAGCCTTTACCCAGCAGCCGTTCCACCAGCTCCACGTACGGGCTCTCGCGCAGATCGTCGCTCTGCGGCTTGAAGCTCAGACCGATCACCGCGAGAATGCGTCCGGGCGCCGCCAGGATCCGTTCGATCGCCTGCTCGATCCGGCGCTGGTTGCTGGCCTGCACGCCGGCGAGCAGCGGCAGCGGCTCGTGGTGCAGCCGCCCCCAGGCGCTGAGGGCGCGCAGATCCTTCGGCAGGCAGGAGCCGCCGAACGCGAAGCCGGGCCGGAGGTAGGCCGGCGCCAGATTGAGCAAACGGTCTTGGGCCACGACCTCCATGACCCGACCGGCATCGCCCCCGCCGAGCTCGGCCAAGGTCGCGATCTCGTTGGCGAAGGCGATTTTCAGCGCGTGGTAGGCGTTGCAGGCGTACTTGACCAGGATGGCGCTTTCCAAGTCGAGGCGATGGCGCGGCGCCTCGAGGCCGCGATAGAGCTCCAGCACCGTTTCCAGCGCGGCCGGATCGTCGCCACCGGCGACGATGAACGGCGGACGATGGAAGTCGGCGATCGCGCTGGTCTCGCGCAAGAACTCCGGATTGGCCACGCAGCGCAGCCGCGGCTCGGGCGGCAGCCGCGCGATCAGGTCGCGCAGCACCGGCGCCAGAACGGTGGAGCGGATCGCGACCGGCAACGCGCCGGAGCGCCCGCGCGCCGAGTCCGCGATGTCGTCGAGCACGCGCTCGAGCGCGCCGGTCTCGACTCGGCCGCTCGCGCCGCTGGGCGTGCCGACGCAGACCATCGCGACATCCGCCAGCCGGCAGTCGGGTCCGGCCGCCGCCGCGGCGCGCAGCCGGCCGCTGCGGACACCCTCCGCGATCAGCTGCTTGAGTCCGGGTTCGGCCACCGGACTGAGACCGGCGCGGATCGCTTCGACCTTGAAGTCCGCCGGATCCACGACCAGCACGGCGTGTCCCAACCGGACCAGGCAGGCCGCGGTCACGCTGCCGACGTAGCCGGCGCCGAACAGAACGATGTTCATCTATCTAACATCTCCATCCTCGGCCGTCTCGGCTCATACCACGTTCGGCAGGCGAGACACCACGGCGCGGAACTTGCCGGCTTGAGTTCGGGGGATCTCGGGGACCGTTTCCAGCTCGATCGCCATCTCGGAGCCGAGCCGGTCGCGGAGCCGCGCGATCAGATCGCGCTGGTCGGCGGCGCCGAAGCGATCCGAAGGCACCACTAGGACGCGAATCTTGTCCAAGCTCTCCTGCACGATCTGGGCCTCCCGAATCGGCAGGTCGGCTTTGAACACTGGATCCAGGCGGCCGATGCGGCGCCCATCCGGCGTCACCACCACATCGTCCTGCCGCCCCTCGACCCGCAGCAGCCGCGGCAGAGCTCGCCCGCAGGCGCAGGCCGCGTCGCTGCAATCGAGCGCGCCGCGGTCCCCGACCGCATAGCGGATCAGCGGCATGTCGGCGTTGAGCAGACCGGTGCAGACCAGTCGCCCGACTCGCCCGCTCTCGAGCGGATGGTCGGTCTCATCCTCGAGCACTTCGATCCACCCGACCTCGGGCCAAACATGGAGCCGGCCGGCCGCGCACTCGCTGGCGTCGCAAACGATTTCGGCCATGCCGTAGGTTTCGCGAACCGGGCATCCGAACAGCTCCTCGATCGCCGCGCGCTGGTGGTCGAACAGCGGTTCGGCGTTGCCGACCGCGACCCGGAGTCGGGGCGCCGCAAGCCGCTGCGCGAGCGCCATCTGAGCCAGCGCGTGGAGGCCGGAGGGATAGCCGAGCAGGTAGGTGACCCGATGGCGCCGGATCGCTTCGAGATACGCAGGGACGTTCTCCGGCCGCAGATGGTAGGCCGACAGATAGAGCTGCCGCAGGCTGGAGTTCCAGACCCAGAACGGCGGCGCGCGCCGGTCGGCGGCAGCGACCAGCTGGCCCCCAAGGTGCGCGTAGCGATCGTGCCGGCTGACCCCGTACCAGCGCCGGGCCCGCGCTTCGAACAGCGCCGACCAGGCGCGCGAGGTCGCGCGGCTACGCCACAGGCTCAGCGGCGTGCCGGAGGTGCCGCTGGTGTGAACGTGGAACATGCGGCGCGGATTGCAGTCGTCGGCCACGAAGGCAAGCGGATCGCGCCGCAGGCTGTGCTTGTCGAGCACCGGCCAGTTCTCGAGCCGTTCCCATGCGGCCCGCTCGCCGCAGCGGCGGCGCTGCTCCCACTGCGTGCGGTAGTAGGGCACGCGGGTTGCCGCACGGTGCAGCACCCAAGCCAGCCGCTCGGCGCGCCACTGCGACCAGCGCGCGGCGCTCCACTGTTCGCGCTCCAGGGCGGCTCCGACCAGTCGCTCGGTCTCGCGGCCGAAGCGCCACCGGCGCAGCCGCCACCCGCGCACGCCGGCCGCCAAGCAGCGCGCCGGATAAGGAAGCCGGTGATAGATTTGGAGCTGCTTCCGATTCATCCATTAGCCCCGACCCGGTGGTGCCCAGGGCTGTTATCGGACCCGCCGCAGCGGCGGCCTCGGTCGCTGCCTGCGGACCGGACGCAAGCGCCGTCGCCTTGGGTCGGCCGAGTCGCCTTCCGGCATCAACTCGCCCGATCCCAAACCGAAAAGGAAACACGGGGCGACCAGGCGCATCGCGGCATGGCTCATGAACAGCAGCGCCCAAGCAACGAACGCGATCGAGCCAGCCATCTCCGGGCGCGACCAGGAATCGCGAAAACGCTGCCAAATCAACGAGAGCAGCAGCAGCGACGCGATCAACCCCAAGCTGCCATGCTCAGCCAACAACCGCGAAAACTCCGTATGCGCGCTCGCGGCGCCAAACGACATCTCGAGATGCAGCGTCTTGGACGCGCCCGGACCGACTCCCAAAACCGGATTTTGCTTGAACGCGAGCATGTCGACCTGGAGGATCTCATCGCGCCCGGTCGGATCGAAGTCGCGGAAACGCTCGCCCAGTAGGCCTCCGGTATAGTCGTCCAAGGCTGGAAAAATCACGAAATTGAACAGCAAGAAGACCGTGACCACCAGCACCAGCAGCGCCGCCCTACGGCGGCGACCGGTCAGCAGATAAAACGACGCGATGCTGATCGCAATCAACGAAGTCCAGAAACCGCCGCGCGAAAACGTCATGGTGCATTGACCGGCGAACCAAAGCAAACAGCCGAACAGCGTCATCCGCAGGACCAGGCCGTTGCGGCGGATGAACATGAGCAGGAAAGCCAGGAACACGCCCAGTCCCAACATCGACGACATTTGATTCGGCCCCACCCCGCCCGAGGTGAGCTTGCTCCCGACAATGAAGACTCCGGGCATATACGTCAGGGTGGTAAAGGTCGAAAGGGTCACCAGCGCTAGAATCGGGGCCAGAATCACCAGACAGATTCGCGGGATTTCCGCTCGCGGCAAGCGCAGCGCTCCGAAAAACATCACCGCCACCGACAGCGCGAATGGCCCGGAGAGGTTGAAGGCGATCGACTCGCGGTCGAAGTCCGGCAGTTGAACCAGGGAAGGCAGCAACAGCACGAAATAGAGCAGGCCGCGAACATCGATGGTTTTCAGCAGGTTGTATTTGAGAATGGCGGAAATCAGCAGCACCGCGGTAGCGTATTTCCCGAATTCGTAGAAGGTAAACGAATCCGTCGCCCGCCACAGCAGCTCGGCTCCGGTGATGTAGGCGATAACGTAAAGCAAGCGAAACGGATGCCGATCCCGGGACAAAAAGGAGATCCCAAGCGCGATCGTGCCGTAGGCATGGGCGGTGGCCAGAAACGGCCGGCCGTGCAGCAGCAACGCCAGCGGGATATGCAGCAACAGAAACGCCAGGACGGTCAGGTCGGAGGCAAACAAGCCGGACCGCGGGCGGCGCAGCGCCGCGGGCGCAGCGGCCGGGCGCCGATTCAATCGCGGCAGCGGCAGGGCGGAGCTAGCCGGGCTCGTCATGATCGCTGTCGGCGAGGCAGAAGTGACAGGTGCTGCGCTGCAGCAGTGCCGCGGTCTCCGCAGCCTCGCTGTGCCAGCAGAACGGCACCTTGGCTCCGGCCACGAAGCCGATCGACCGCAGGATCCCGCGCAACGCGGGCTGGGTCGCCAGCATGGTAACCTGATCGGCCTGATCGTGCACGGAATCGCGCAAGCATAGCAGCAAAACATCGCGCAGCAGCGCTCGGTCGCTCAAGGCACCGAATAGATCCAGAATCCGGACCATCCTGCATCCCGGTCGGTCCACGGTGCGGGAAATCAACGCCACCCGCGGATCGTCGGGCGGCCCGGCAAGGTAGAACCGCATGGCGCCGCGATAGGGGGCATCCAAGTAGCGCCATTGGATGAAGTCCGAGTCGCGCTCGCTGGTCACGATGTTGCGATCTTGATGGCGCGCGAACAGTTCCGCCAGCATGGCGCTGTTCGGATCATCGACCAACCTCGCGCTGCGGGGCGCGTAGTTGGACAACCGCCCGCGCAACCAGCGCGCCGCCGGACCCAGCGCCCCGGCTCCGGCTTTGAGCACCGCGCCGCGCAGGCCATGAATCGCTCGCAGCGGCCAAATGCGGGTGGGTGCCAGAGGCAACAACAGCATTCGAAAATCCTCGCGCACGCCCCAGCCGTGGCGCAGGTGGATTCGCGCCGCCAGCCGGTTGGGAAACCCCAACTTCAAATCCGCGCGGTGGCGAATCGCTTGATCGAATAAGCGCTGCAATCCAAAGCCCCGAAACTCGGGCGCGACGAACAAATCGACCCACCAGACCGCGGCTTGCGGCACGCCAGCCATCCGGCATACCGTGGGGATCACTCCGCAGTAGGCCGCGATTTGCTGGTTCGCCAGGACCGCCCAACGTTGCTCCTCACCGCGATACCACCAGCCGCCATGACGGGTGAGAAACGCGCCTTTGACCGGGCCGTAGGTCCGGTGCATGAAGCTCTCCAGCTGCTTCGGCTCGAGATCCCTTGCGGTCACGAGCTTGAAACTCGACTCCATCAAGCGCTGCCCTCCCGAGCGCGCGCCGCTCGGGTCTTTTCGCTCACCGCCTGGTGGTACAGGGACTCGAACTGACGCGTGCTGCGCTCGCAACCGAACAGCTCGCGGGCCCGCCGCCCGCCGGCCAGGCCCATGCGGCGGGCCAGCTCCGGCTGCTCTAACAAGCGCATCACCGCCGCGCTGAAACCGGCCAAATCGCCGGGCTCGATCAGCCAGCCGCTGATCCCATCTTCAACCAGCTCGGATGTGCCCCCCACGCGGGTCGCCACCACCGGGCGCTCGGCGGCCATCGCCTCCAGCAACGCATTCGGCATCCCCTCGCACTTGGATGCTTGGCACACCACCTCCATCTGGCGCATCAGCTGTTGCACATCGGTCCGGAATCCGGTCAGAAGCACCTTGTCGGTCAATCCGAGCCGTTCGATCTCGGCTTGGAGCAAGGCCGGCTGCTCGGGCTCGCTGGCGATGGGTTGACCGACGATCAGAGCCCGGACCTGCGGAAAGCGGGGCAAGATCGCCGCCATCGCCTGGACGAAGAACATGTGGTTCTTGAACTTTCTCAAGTTTCCGACCAAGCCGATAAACCGAAACTGGTCGGGCGTGCCACGGTTCCAGGGGTGGGCGGAGCCCGCTGCGAGCAGCGGCTCCATTTCGCTGCTGGTCATGACGCAGTTCGGCAGGATCAAGATTCGCCGCGCCGGATAGCCCTTGGCCAAAAGTTCACTGCCGAGCGACTCCGAGTTGACCACCATTCTGGAAACGCTGTAAAGCGATAGGTAGCGGTACAGCGGCGGCAGCACCAGACCTTCGTTGGAAAAGATCGAGCTGCGCACCGACCCCCACCGCACCGGAATCCCGGCCAGCCATCCGGCGATACCGGCATACGCATTGTCGTGGGCGGTCCAGGAGTGGACCAGGTCGGGTTGGACCCGGCGCATGGTGCGAACCAAGTACCAGAGCCGCCCCGCGATGCTCTTGGTCCGCTCTGGAATGTTGTAGATGCGCACTCCGTAGTTGAGCAGAACTTGGTCATAGGCCAGATTCGAGCTCGGATTGAAAACCACCACATGCGGTTCGAATCGGCCGCGGTCCAGATGCTTGAGCAGCAGGTAGAGCTGACGCTCGCTGCCCCCAAACCCTAACTGACCGATCAGGAAAAGCAGCCGGACCGGTGGCGGCTCGCCGCTTCGATCCGGGACCGCGGTCAGCGCCGGACCGCGCCCGGCTGCGGCGGCGGACTCGACTCCGGGCCGATCCGATCGGCCTGGTGCACCCGGCGCAACGGTCGGCAGTTGCAAGAGCTGCTTTCGATGCAGCCCGCTCAACTTGACGCTCAGATAGGCCCGGTCGGACGCGTAGATGCCGATCCGCGGAATCTCGAAGGCCGGCAGCCCGATGCGATACGATTCCATGGCAAAAGCCGCTCGGTAGCCGGCGGCCCGCACCGCTTCCGCGACCCGCCGGTCGTAGTCTCCGGTTGGATAGGCGAACAGATCCACCGGCTGGCCGGAAACCTCCTGGAGTTGCCTTCTCGACTCTTCGAGCTCGAGCCGCAGCCGATCGGAGCCGCATTGCGTCAACAACGGATGGGTCACGGAGTGCGAGCCGATCTCCACCAGCGGGTGCTGTCCCAGCTCGGCGATCTGCCCGCGGCTCATGCCATCGAACAGGTCGACGGCGACCTCGGGCGGTACCGGGCGGCCGTTCCAGTGCTCCGCCAGCAGCTGGCGCGTCGCCGGCAGCCAATCGTTCGGCTGAATCATGTGCTGGGTGGTGACGAAGAAGACCGCTGGAGCGTTAAACTCGGCCAGCACCGGGACCACATTGGTGTGGTTGTTGGCCAGACCATCATCGAAGGTGAGCAAAACGCCGGGCTTGCGCGACTCCATCAAGTCCCGGGAAGTCAGAAAGTCGAAACGCTCCCTGAGCCAGCCAAAGATCGAGCGCAGTTGATCCTGGGTCGGATAGGGTTGAGCCGCAGCGGGAAAGTCCGAGTAGGGTTGCCGCACCACGCCGTGAAACAACAGGACAAAGCGACCCCGCTGGGCCAAGAGCCGCCGGCTCAAGTGGGTGATTCCCGAGACCCACAGCACAAACGCCGAGCTGCGTTTGAGACTCACGCGATGCCCTGCCGCGGCGCCATAAGAACTCTCGACCCGCCATCCTGCCGGAGCGCACCCCAGCTGGCCGTCAAGCGCTCGGCGATCTTCTGTTGCCAGCGCTCCAAACTGAATTCCAGCGCCAGGGCCCGTCCGCTGCGCCCCATCGCCGCGAGACGCTCTTCATCGCGAATCAGCTCCAAGACCGCTTCCGCCACCGCCGCGCCATCCGGCCGCTCCAAAACGATGCCCCGCTGATTCCCGATCAAGTGAGGGACGACCGAGACCGCGGTGGCGACCACCGCCAAACCACAGGCCAGCGCCTCCAAGACGGCCTTGGGGAAACCCTCCGCCACCCGGGTCGGAAAGAGGAAGATGTGGCCACGCTGCAGGAGCTGCAGGACCTCCCGATGCGACAGGTTGCCCAAAAACGTGACCTCGCGCTCCACCTTCAGCTCTGCGGCCAGCGCTTCGAGCGCAAGCCGGGCCGGCCCCGCGCCAGCTATCTCCAAGCTCGCCAAGGGGTAGCGCGCCCGAATCAACGGCAGAGCGCGCAGCGAGGCTTCTACGTTCTTGGCGGCATCGAGCCGGGTCGCGCTGACCAACCGCAGCGCTTGGCCGCGGCGCCAAGCGGGCCTCTGAGGAAGCCTCTCGAAGTCGTCGGCCCGAAGGGTGGTGGAGAAGATCCACTGGATCTTGCCGCTTGGACCGGAGGGTGGCGCGGGACCGCCTCCGGTCGCCATCACGATGGTGCGCGCGCCCGCGATCCGCGGCAGCAGCCACATCAGCAGCCGATCCGCGAGGGTCTCCCGATGCCCCCAAGTCCCACAATGCCGAACGAACAGGCGTTTGCGCAGCACCAGCGCCGCCACCAGGGCCAAAAACCCAAGGTCTCCCGGCACCGGAGTGTGGACCGCATCCGCCCGACGCATGGCGCTCCAGATCGAGGGGAGGAGGCGCGGCAGCCGGATCAGCAAGGCCATTTTTCGAACCCAACCCCGGCCGCCCGGTTCGCGCACCGCCTGGACCACCAGGTTGGGTCCGGTCAGGGCCGCCAAACCGGGTGGAGCGGTGGAAGTGCGCAGCGCCAGGATCAGCGTGGTCGCATCGAACAATTCAGCGATCGCCTGCATCTGGTATGGAAAGCCGCCACCGGTCGCGTAGCCGGACGGCGACGATGGGCTCGCCCAACATTCCTTGTGCGATACCACCAGGAGCTTCAATTCGGCCTGACCTTGTAGATGCGCTGAAACATCCGCACATCGCGGGCGCGCCGGTAGCCATAGACCCAACCCGACGACGCCCGCGCGCCGTCGAAATCCAACAGCCAGGGGGCTCCAGAGCCGTCCTCGATAAGGACGTTGCCGAAAGTCAGGCTCAGCCCGACCACGCCGCAGGCGTGCACGCGCTCGATTTGCTGCTCAAGCTGACCCAGAAACTGGTCCGAGACGCAGCGCGACAGCAGCCGAGTGCCCCGCGCCAACACCGCAACAATGCGCTCTTGCTCGTCCAAGTCCGCCAGCGTCGGATCCGGACGCGTCTGGATCGACAGGATCTTCGCGCCCGCCTCGACCAGAACCGAGCGCACGGTCCGGCCCGGTATGAAGTTCTTGTACAGTCGCCGCGGCCGCTCGTCCACCTGGTACAGGGATGGCACGTTGGCCCGGCCGCGGAGCAGCGCGAGGTTGCGCCATTCACGGATGAAGGAGGCCGCATCGTCTTGAAACCCTTTGCGGATCAGAACCCGGTCCCCGATCAGAACCAGATCGACGGAGAGCCGCGGGCGCGGCACGAACTCCGACTCGTCGATCAGCGGCAGGTACGGCAGCGGACCGAACTCCGCCAGCACCCGGCCGTCGTGATCGTAGCGTCCCAGAACGATCTCCGCGTTTCGATCCTGCCGGCGGCGCGCTTCGACCGCGTCGCGAGTCGCAGGCTCAACCGGCAGTCGGTCCCACGAGGTGAAATCGGCGGCCCGGTTGACCCGGCTTCGGCTCAGGATCCGGGCCTGTTTCCGGGCGGCCGTCCGGCTCAGATTTCGGGCCAGCCGCGCAACTCCGATCCAGCCGAGGACCAGCGCCAAACCGAGAACCCCGATCCGGACCGGATCGGCCCAGCCCGCGGCCCCAACCAGCGCCGCGCCGGCCGCAAGCGCGATCCAGGCCAGGGGCCTGCGCCAGCGCCAGGTGCGCTCGAGCAGAGGGAAAAAGGCCCGTTGAAAGGACCCTGGCATCGCGATCCGATCGAGCATGATCAACCGCCCGCGGCGCTCCCCGGCGCCGCTCGGATCAGGGCCGCGCGCCGCATGCGCGCGGCAGCCAGGATGCCGCGCGCCTTGCCCGCCGCCGCGCGCCAATGGTCCCGACTCGGAAACCGCATGGCGTAGGCGATCAGGCGCGCCAAATCGAACAGTTGTACCCGCCAAAAGCGGAGCTCCTGAGCCAGGGACCGATCGGGCACGATATCGAGGAACACGAACCGGTAGTTGACCGCGCTTTTCCAGGCCACTTGACCGCTGTCCTCCCGGCCGTCCGCGGCGCGCAGGTGAACACAACGGGCGCGACCGCACTCCAGCAGCTTCCAGTGGCGCCGCGCGCGCAGCGCCAGATGGGCATCCTCGAGCACCCCGTAGCCGGTGAAGAATTCGGAGAACCGCAGGCCGCCGGCGAATACGGCGCGGCGCCAGACGGCGCAGTTGGCGCCCATGAAATCAATCTCGCGAACGCCGTCGTGAGGCGGCTGCAGGTAGCGATTGATCGGGTAGCCCGATCGATAGTCGAACCGGCCCGGCTCGTAGGTGGTGAACAGCCGCAGGCGCCGGTACCAGCGCCAGCGCGGTGAGCGGGTCGGATCCAGGTGTTGGTTGACAATGTACCCCGCCACGCCACCGACCCGGCCCGCGGTATCCTGCGAGTACACCGCCATGATCCGTTCAAAAAAATCCGGCTCGAGTCGAATGTCGTCGTCGATGAACGCGACATAATCGCCGCGAGCCTGATCGATCCCCACATTGCGCTGAATGGCGGTGCCGCCGCCGCGGCGCCAATAGCGACACCGGAAAGGCATGCGCTCACCCGCCTCGGCCACCAGCGCTTGGGTCTCATCCCCGGGCGGCGCAGCGCCGTCGATCAGCAGCAGCTCGGCCGGTTGCAGCGTCTGGGCGCGCAGGTTCTCGAGCAGGCCTCGAACCTCTGGAGCCCGATGGAGGGTGGGAGTCACCACCGAGATCGAGCCCATCCGCGAACCCGAGCCAGACGCGTCACTCATGGGCGCTGGGGCCGGACCGCCGTGCCATCGATTCAAACCAAACTCGGAGCCGAGGCCGGCGCGGCGCTCCCTAGGATTCGACCCGCCGGAGCTTCTTCATGGCGGCGAGCTCGCTGTCGTAGACTCGCTTGGTGCCGTCACCCAGCGCGGCTTCGATCGTGCGGATGTCCCGCACCAGGCGCATCAGGCCCCAGGGCTCGACCGAGGCCGCTTGGTCGCTGCCCCACATGGCTCGGTCCAGGGTGATATGGCGCTCCACGAAGCAAGCTCCCAATACCACGGCCGCATAGGTGGTCTGCAGCCCGACCTCGTGACCCGAGTAGCCCACCGGCCGGCCGAACTCCCGGCGCAGGGTCTCGATCATGCGCAGGTTGAGCTCGCCGGGCTGGCACGGATAGCTGCTGGTGCTGTGGGCGAGCAGCAGTCTCTCGGGCTCGATCTGGGCCGCGGCCCGGCGAATTTGCTCCAGCGTCGACATCCCGGTCGAAAGGATGACCGGTCGGCCGGTCGCGTTGATTCGACGCAGAAGCCCAGCGTCGGTCAGACAGGCGGAAGCTACCTTGTGGCAGACGGGATCGAATTCCTCGATGAAATCCACCGACGGCTCGTCCCAGCAGGAGGCAAACCAATCCAGCCCGCGGTCGGAGCAGTAGCGGTGGATCGCGCTGAACTCGGCGCGACCGAGCTCGATCCGGCGGCGGTATTCCTGGTACGACATCACCCCCCACGGCGTGTCGCGCTTGGTGTCACGCTGTGGCGCTGGAACGCACAGCTCCGGGGTGCGTTTTTGGAACTTGACCGCGTCACAGCCGGCCAAGGCCGCCGCGTCGATCAGTTTCTTGGCGAGCTCCAAATCGCCGTTGTGATTGATGCCGATCTCCGCGATGATGAACGTCGGCTGGCCGGCGCCGACCGATCGCGATCCGATTTGTACCGCGTTCGACACCGATTTCATCCGCGATCGATGGCGGCTGCCGCCCGCGCGGCGCGCTGCGCGAGCATCCGATCGCTGATCTCGCGAACCGCGCCGTGGCCGCCGCGGCGGCTGGTCACCAGGTCGGCCGCGGCTCGAACCGCTGCGGGTGCATCCGCCACCGCAATCGCCACTCCAGCCCAAGCCATGCACTCCAGATCATTGATATCGTTCCCGACATAGGCGACCTGGCCCGGCTCCATGGACCACTGGCGCGCCAACTCCTCGAGCGCGGGCAGCTTGCGCTCCAAGCCTTGCAGGCAGTGCAGCCTGAGCTTCTCGCAGCGCGCCGCAACCACCGGATTGGTCTCTTTGGACAAGACCGCGAGTCGAATCCCGGCTTGGCGCAGGCGCTCGATGCCGAGACCGTCACCGCGATGACAGCGGACCGCCTCCACGCCATCCTGATCGACCAGGACATGGTCGTCGGTCATCACCCCATCGAAGTCGAATACCACCATGCGGACTTGGTCGAGGCTGGGCGTGCGGCCGGCGCCGCACGGCGCGGCCAGCAGCGACTCGACCAGCTCGAAATCGCCGGGTTCGTCGATTTGAAACGAGCGCGACGCCGGCATCGGAAAGAGCACGATCTTGCCGCCCAGTCGATTGCCGAGTTGATGCAGCAGCCACGGCTTGAATACATAGAGGGCGCCGTTCTCGACCCAATCTTCAGGGGCGTCTTGGCGCCGTGGGCGCTGCCGGTATGCATAGGTCAGAGACCGGACCTCGGTTGCTTGGCGCCGCCAGACGAATCCTTGCAGCGGAAACGCCGAGAACAGCGAATCCGCCGCCTCGCTTTCCAGCATCTCGATGGCGGCATCGATGTCGGCGGCGCGGCGCAGCGGCGAGGTGGCCTGCAGAAAGACCACCAGCTCGGGTTCCAAGCCCTCTCGCTGCCGAAGCGTCTGCAGCACGTGGAGCAGGGCGGACTCGGAGCTCGCGCCGTCTCCGCTGATCTCGGCCGGCCGATCGATCACCTCCGCACCGTAGTCCCGCGCCACCGCGGCGATCGATGCGTCATCGGTGCTGACAATCACCCGGTTGACCAGGCTCGCCTGCAGCGCCTGCTCGATGCTGTGGGCCACCAGCGGCTTACCGCCGATCGCTCTCAAGTTCTTGCGCGGCACACCCTTGGAGCCGCCGCGGGCGGGAATGATGGCCAGAATCATCGCAGCGCTCGAAGCGCTCTGGCTTTGAGTCGGCTGCCCTGCACCCGCACCCAATCTCTGGCATCCAGCGGGGTGTGCCCGACCTGCTGCCAGGCCGAGGCCAATTCACGGAAACCTCGCAACTGGCGCTGGATCCACTCGGGCGGCACCGGCGCCAGTTTGCCGCCCTCCGCCGCGCGGAGCAAGAAGCCGACCTGGTCAGGCGGCAGCGCCACATCGACGGCCAGAATCTCGAACCCCAAATGCGCGAACACGGACGGGGCGGTCTCCTGGCACAACCAGAAGCAATGATCGACCTTGGTGGTGACGGCGGGCGGCCCCTCGCGGCGGCAGGTTTCCAAGAAATCGGCGATATCGCAGAAAAACAGCCCGTTCGGCCGCAACAAGCTGCGGATCTTGAGCAACGCGGCTCGCAGATCGAAAAGGTGCTCCACGGTGCGGCATAACAGGATCAGGTCGAAGCGGTGGGGCGATTGCCAGGCCTCGAACGGACCGACCACGCGCTCGAAGCCCGCGGATGGGACGCTCTCAACTTCCTGAGCCGCAGGATCCAGCAGCGTCACAGCGCAGTCGGAGCCCGCGGCGAACCGTTGGGCCACCAGACCGGTGCTGCCACCGATATCGAGCAACCGGCTGCCGCGATCGAGCGTGATCAAGCCCTGCCAGGCCTTGGCCAATCGCTCGGCATAGCGGGCCTGCGAACCGCGCAGGAGCGCCAGCGTTTGGGACCGTCCTTTGAAGCTCGAAATCAAGGCCCGGTAGGACCCGCTGAGGTAAAAGTCCTGATAGTCGCGCTCGCTCAATCGATCCATCAAATAGATCAAACCGCAGCGCAGGCAGATGGCGGTCCGCAGCGCGAGACCGTAACGATCCTGATCCGCCAAGATCGCGCGGGCGGCACAACCGCAGATGTTGCACGAGCTGATCGGCCCAGTTTTCAGCCGCCCTTGGAGTCGCTCGACGATCGGTCGGCAGCGCTGGCGCCGGCGCCGCAGATCGGCGGGATGAATGAAACAGGTGCCGTTCGAACCCATGCTCAGCCGCTCCCAGGCCGCAGCCGCATCAAACCCAGGGCGCGCACCCAAGCCTTCAGATAGCGCACCCGTCGCAGCAGATCCGGTTGATAGACCGCCGCCCGAATCAGCGCCAGGATGGAGCGCCCCGAAACACCTTGGTGACGGGCGAAGCGCATGTATCCTTTGGCCCGCCGTTGCCGAGCGACCTTGCGCTTCATGGCCTCCTGTTCTCGAGTGGGGTAGTGATAGCTCAAGTGCAGATCGGAGAATTCGAGATCGGCCCGCAGATAGTGCGACACGGTTTTGCCCTCATCGTGCCAACGAAACGCGCCATAGGCTCGATCGCTCAATCGCACCGGATAAGCGCGGCAAACCCGATAGAGCAGCTCGCGATCCATCGTATAGTGCAAATCCTCGCGCACCCAGCGGCCCACCTGATCCAGCGCAGCCCCGACGTAGAAGGCCGACACCTGATGGAGTCGCCACGCCTCCGAGGGTGTGATCGCCAAGTCGATCGGCCCCGGGTGCGGCAGGCGCGCGGGGATCGGCGCGGGACGTATTTGAGCGCCGTCCAGGTAGTGAAACGCGCCGATGATCGCGCCGTGGCCCGCCAGCGCCGGCCACTGCCGCCCCACATCGGCAAACGCCCCCGGCAGATACAGATCGTCGCTGTTCTGGAAGGTGATCAGGTCGCCGCTGCAGCGCTCGAACCCTTTGTTGATCGCATGGCTTTGGCCGCGATCCGCCGCGCTGACCCAGTAGCTCAACCACGGCTCGTACTTGCGGATGATCGCGACGCTGGCGTCCGTGCTGCCGCCGTCGATGATGACATACTCCAGATTGGCATAGCCCTGCAGCAAGACCGATCGAATCGTCTGCTCCAGATAATCCCCCTGGTTGTAAGACGGCGTGACAATGCTTATTTTGGGCCACTCGGTCCCGCCATCCGGCGCATCGGCAAGCGCGGTCGGAGCGGTGGTCCAAGGCCATCCGGTTGCGCCTTCCGGCGGCGGCGGCAGCTCGATCAGCGCAGGTCGGGCCACGTCTGCGAGTCCAGCCGAGCCGAGGTGCTCGATCCCATCCTCATGCCAGCAAATAGGGCTCCCAAAAGCCGCGGTCATACCGAGCCCAGCCGTGACAACCGAACGGGAGCTGCCGCCCGAGCTGCTCGAAGCAGAACCTCGGCTCGCACTCGAACGCGAACCGGAGCCCGACCTCGACCGGTGCGATGCTGAAATCCGGATCAAACAGCCGGGCGCGGTCGGACCAGAAGCGGTCCTCGTTGACCGAATAGTTGCTCACATACCACACCGGCCCCTGATGCAACTCGCGCAGGACGGACAACTGTTTCTTGAGGCCTTGCCACCCCGGCAGCTCCCGGACATCGGGCAACTGACCGGCCATCCGAAGCTGCTTCGAATCATACCAAGGACGCGTTCGCGGGCTCTCGATCACCCGCAAGAAACTCTCGATGCGCCGCAGCGACAGGCCGCCGTTGCCGACCCGGGTGAAGCGCTTGCGGCCGTCCGAATCGGTTCGCACCCAGGGGGCCCCGATGTAGTCATACTCGCCCCGACACCATGCGCCGAGATCGGAGCAGAACACCAGACAATCCAACTGGTAGATCAGCATGAACTCGTAAGCCTGGAAGCGGCGGTAGAAGCGCGAGGTCAACAACAGCCGACTGTAGGACGAAGCGGTTCTGAAGTCGTCGGCCTCGAACGCTTGCAGCGGATAGCGCAGCCCGCCGCTCGAGATGCCGTTCGGACCGATCCGGCAGATATCGTAAGCGCCGAGGTAGTGATCGAGGTGCCGCAATGAAATCTGCTCCTCCGCCGTCAGGCGCTCCTTGAACCAAGGCACCACCACCACGATCGAATGACTTGGGCTCGACATCTCTCACCGGCATAACCGGCCAGCTCGAGCGCGGGCTTTCACCGCAGCACGCGCCGCAGACCCGCCTTGACTTCCCGCGGCACCCAGCCAGTGAGTCGTCCGACCATCTGTTTCACGCGAGCCATGGGAAGCTGACCGCGCATCCGCCTCAGCGCCTCGGAATCCCGCCTTCGATCGACGGCAACGCGCTGCGGGTGACGCAGAGGGAAACCGATCGCGCGCCGCCGCAAATGCGCCAAATGGCTGCCCGCCTTCTTGGTATGGGTCGCGTCCTGGCCGAAACCGATATTGGTGACCAGGTTGACGTTCGGCACCGCCACCAGTCCTTGCGCGCGCCAGCAGGCGAAGGTCCATTGGTAGTCCCAGGTGTCCAATCCACGGAAGGCCACCGCATCGAAGTTGTCACGCCAGCCGCGCGCCAGCTCGCGGTCGCCCAAGAATTGTTCGAGCCATTGGCTGTGGCGCAGTTCCAGCCATGGTTTCATTTCGAGATCATAGTGCCGCCACGCGCGGGCCCAGCTGGCCCAACCCCAAATCAGCGGAAAGCGCGAAAAGTAATAGCCATTCCGGTTCGTCCAGCGCCGCTCCGAGAAACTTTGACCGCTCACCATCATCACGCGTTCATCGCCGCGATAGCGTTCCAGCAGCTCGGCGCAGAAGCTGAAGAAGCAGGGATCCGCAACCGCATCGTCCTCGAGCACGATCGCTTGCTCACACTGCCCGAACACCCACTCGATGCCGCTGGCCATTCGCCGTTTGCAACCCAGGTTGCGATCCGCGTAGTTTCGAGTCACCTCGCAGTCCCAATCGATCGCATCCGTGATCGCGCGCGCCGCCAGGCACCGGCCGCGGTCCGCGTCATTCCGGGGACCGTCGGCGACGATGAAAAGGCGCCGCGGCTTGACCGCGGCCACGCTCGACAGAACCTGGCGCGCCAGCTCGGGGCGGTTGTATAGAAACAGCGCGACCGGCACGGCTGCGGGATCAATGGCCATGATCCGCGCTCGCCGCCAGTAGCTGCTCGAAGGATTGCAGCAATCGTTGCTCCGAATGTTGTCCCAAGTAAGCCCGATGATCGGCTTCGATCGGCCGCTCCAGCAGGCTCCGGACGGCTGCGAGACACTGCGCCGCGTTTCCTTCCTCGATACACAGACCGAGCGAATACTGGCGCGCTCTTTCGGCCATGCAAAAACCGTCGCTGACAATGACCGGCTTGCGAAATATGGCCGCTTTGCTGAGCAAGTTGCTGCTGTGAGGAAACCCCCAATAGCCCAAGTAGAGCAGCGCGCAGCAATCGACCAGAGCGTTGAATTCGGCGCCATCCGGGACCCGCCTCAGGTGGAACCAACAGTTGGTCAAGCTCGCCCGGCTGGTATCGATGAGCTCCAGCTCCGCTGCGGAAAAACTGTCGCGAACCAGCTCGCCGGCGAACAGAAAAAACCAATCCTGCGCGCCGCTTTGGCGCGCCACTTCGAGCAACGTGAGCATGCCTTTGCGCTTCTCCAGCGATCCGATCAAACCAATGATCGGGCGCCCCAGGCTACGAACCGCGATCTCTTGAAGCACCGGGGCGGATCGGTTCGGCTTGGTGTCGTCCGCAACATCCGGAAATCGGATCACCGGTTTGCCGCCGATCCGGGCCGCGAGCTGCTCCGCAATGCCCTCATCCAATACCGCCACCGCCCTGCAATTCGGCGCTTGGAGCAGCCGTTCCAAGACCACCGGGTCGGTCCTTCCCGGCTGCATGGCTGGCAGTCGGAGGTGTTTGGGATGAAAGTAGAGGCCGGCCCATGGGTGCCTGAACACTCGGCGCAGCCCCCACAGAGTCGCGCCGGACAGCGAGCGCAGGTAGCTGTCCAGCCAGGGGAAGAAAACCAAATCCGGGCTCTGCCCGCAGGCCTTGCGGGCCTGGCGCACGGCTCGCGCGGCCAGCAGCCAGCGCGCCGCGGTCATCCACGAACCGCGGACTGAACCCGGCAGCCTTCCCATTCGCTGGGGCTCCTGAATCGCAAACGCAGAGAAGCGATCCGCACTGCTGCTGCAATGGCGCCGCACCCAGTCGAGCAGGCCGCCGGGATCGGGGCCAAACGCCAGCACCCGGCTATCCAGGGCGAGCAACGATTTCGAGAACAGTCGCATGTAGGTGCCGTGGTGCCCGATCGCCAGGGCATCGATCAGAACGACAATCGGCATGAAAGTGGCGGATCGACAAACCTCGTGAGAAATGCGGGCGAGCAGGACGCGCAAACAGCGGCTGGCGGTCGCGCCCTAGGCGACCTCGACCGCCGTCCCGCGGCGCTCGATCGCCGTTGCATAGTTCTTGAGCAACCAATCATAGGTGCTTTGAATGCCGGCCTTGATCGCGATGCGATGGCGCCAACCCATGGAATGCAGCATGCTCACGTCCAACAGCTTGCGCGGCGTGCCGTCGGGCTTGCTGGTGTCGAACACCACCCGGGCTTGCGGATGGACGATCGTGCGCATGACCTCCGCCAACTCGGCTATGGTCAGATCTTTGCCGGTCCCGACATTGAGGTGCAGCTCGCCGTCGTATTGCCGCATCAGAAATAAGCAGCAATCGGCCAAGTCATCGACGTGGAGAAACTCGCGCCGGGGCGTGCCGGTTCCCCACACCACGACCTCGGCTTGACCCCGCAGCTTGGTCTCGTGGAATTTTCGCATCAGGGCCGGCAAGACGTGGGAGCTGGTCAAATCGAAATTATCATGCGGGCCGTACAGATTGGTCGGCATGGCGGAGATGAAGTTGCAGCCGTACTGCTTGCGATACGCTTGACACAGCTTGATCCCGGCGATCTTGGCGATCGCGTAGGGTTCGTTGGTCGGTTCCAGCGGGCCGGTCAGCAGCTGCGGTTCACGAATCGGCTGCGAACACTCGCGCGGATAGATGCAGGAGCTGCCGAGATAGAGCAGCTTCTTGGCCCCGTAGCGATAGGCCGCCTCCACCACGGTGGCATGAATCATCATGTTGTCGTAGATGAAATCGGCCGGCCTGGCGGAGTTGGCCAAGATGCCCCCCACCGTGCCCGCGACCAGGAAAATGTATTCAGGCCGGTTGGCCCGAAACCAGTAGTGGACCGCCGCCTGATCGCGAAGATCGAGCTGTTCGCGGGTGGCGGTGAGCAGATTGGAAAAACCGTCGGCGGCCAGACGCCGCATGATCGCCGAGCCCACCAGACCACGGTGGCCGGCGACGTAGATGCGGGCGTGTTGGGCAATGGCGGGTGACATCGGTGCTCCGCTCTACGCTTTCACCACTTTGTCGGCCGGCCGATAGCGAAATACCCCGCGCGTATCCACGATCAAAGGGGCGTGCTCGTACACCATGTCGTAGTCCACCAAGCTGTGATCGGTCACCACCACCACAGCGTCGACCTCGCGCAACAGCTCGGGCACCAGCACCACCGAGGACATCGGTGGCAGCTCCGGCCAAGAGCGCATCGCCGGGGCCAGCGGAATGTGGGGATCGTGATAGGAGACCCGCGTCTCGCTGGCAAGCAGCCGGTCAATGATTTCGAAGGCCGGACTCTCACGCGGATCGTCCACGTCCTTCTTGTAGGCCAACCCGAGGATCAGAACATGGCTGCCTTTGAGCGCCTTGCCGCGCCGATTCAGGGCCCGGGTAAGCCGCTCGACCACATGGGCCGGCATGCGCACATTGACCTCTCCGGCCAGTTCGATGAACTTGGTCGATAGGCCGTACTCGCGCGCCTTCCAGGACAGATAGAACGGATCCACCGGAATGCAGTGCCCGCCCCAACCCGGCCCCGGATCGAAGCGCGCGAAGCCGAACGGTTTGGTCATCGCCGCGTCCAGGACTTCCCAGACGTCGATTCCCATCCGCTCGTAGACCAACTTGAGCTCGTTGACCAGCGCGATGTTCACCGCGCGATAGATGTTCTCCATCAGCTTGGTGGCTTCGGCGGTGCGGGCATCGGAAACCCGGACGGTGCGGTCAAACACCTGATCGTACAGGCGCTGGGCCAGATCGCCGGAAACGCGATCGACCCCGCCGATCACCTTGGGGATCATGGTGGTGGTGTAGGTTGGGTTGCCGGGATCCTCGCGCTCCGGAGCGAAGGCCAGAAAAAAATCTCGCCCGCACACCAGCCCGCTCTGTTCCAGAATCGGACCAACCAGCTCGTCGGTCGTGCCCGGATAGGTAGTGGACACCAGCACCACCAATTGCCCGGCCCGCAAGCAGCCGCGGATTTGCTGCGCGGTCCGGGTGACGTAGCTCAGATCCGGCTGATGCTGCAGGGTCAGGGGCGTCGGCACGCAGATGGCGATCGCGTCGGGTTCCGCGAGTCGGTCAAAGTCCGCGGTGACGCTGAATCCATGCTCGGTGATAGCGGAATGCAGGCGCTTGGGATCCAGGTGTCGAACGTAACAGGTGCCTTCCGAAAGCAGCTTGACCTTCTGCTGATCGATGTCGAAACCCAGGACCCGAAAACCCTTCTCGACGAAACTCAGCGCCAGCGGCAGACCCACATAGCCCATCCCGATGACCCCGACGACGACCTGGCGGTCTTGATACTTTTTGAGCAGCTGCTCCGTCGCTTGGGTCATGGCGAGAATGGGTCGCTTCCGCGCATGGAAGGTGCAGCGTTCCGCGCGCTCTTAGCCACCGCTGGCGACTGCACGAGCGGTCGCGACATCGCCCAGCAGATAGTAGGTCTCCACCAGCCGACCGCGGATGGCGTGGTTCTCGGGTCGATACGCCAAAATATTGCGCCATTCCCGGGTCGCTTCGACATAGCGATGCTCTCGATACAGCAGGTCGGCCAAATAAGGTTGACTGAGCTCGGCCTCGCCCAAGGTCACCGCCTCGCGATAGAGATCGATCGCCTCCTCGCTGCGCCCCGACAGTTCCCGGGCCAGCGCCATGAAGAAGGCGCTGCGGCCGTCGCGCCCCAGCACGGACTCATACTCGGCAACCGATCGGGCCAACTTCTGGTGCTGGACCCGTGAATGGTGATGATCCCAAATCGAGTTGAGATAGTATTTGCACGCTTCGCGGACCTGGGGCGGGATCGGCCGGTCCAGTTTGCCGGCCCGGGCCACCGCCCAGTGAGCCGCGCGCTGCTTCGCGAGCTCGCTGCCTTCGAGATCTCCCTTCTGATCCAATGCGGCGGCGCGCGCCGCCCAACAGGCCGGTTCGCGCGGGCAGCGCTCGATCAGAAGCGCGAGCCCTTCCAGGAAGCGCTCCGGACCCATGTCCCGGCGCAGCTCGTCGAGCGCGGTCACGAAGCTCCAGTTCCAGGCTACTCCAGCGCTGCAGCTTTGATCCAGCAACTGCCACGCCTCCCGAATCCGACCTAGAGCGATCATCCTTCCTGCAACGATCAGACGCGATTGGGGTTCATCGGGAAGCACGCGCAACAGATCCTGCGGGCGTCGCGATGCGCTCCAAACCCGGTCGAGCAGCTTATCCGACATCGCCGGATTGGCCAAGATTGCCTGCCGCACCCGGGCCAGCGCCACGCCGCGGCCGCGCTCGCTGAGGGCCGGCCACAGATCCATGTAGAGCTTCGCCGCAAGGGTGGCGGCGATGGCGTCGCGGGGCGCCAATTGGCCGGCGAGCTCGAGATCCTCCAGCGCGGTTTTGAATCCGGCGAGTTCGACGCCTTGTCGCGCCGCTTGGAGAATCCTGAAACGGGCTTCAAACAGGCGCGGGAACGGATTGGCCGGGCTCAGCTCGCTGGCCCGGCGGTACGGTCCGATCCGATCCGCGTTCGCAGTGGTTTGATTCAGCCAACGCTTCTCCGCCGAGCTGCCGGCGACCAGCGCGAGCTCGGCATGCAGCGGCTCCAACCGGCTCGCCAACGCCAGGTTGGCGGCCGGCTCCTGCGCCAGCGGAGGCAGCGGCACGAACGGAACGATCGGATAGGCGAGCGCGGCCACCACCGCAAGCGCCGACCGCAGCGCCAGGACCGCCAACCCTGCGCCGGTAAGGTAGACAAAAAGTCGTCCCGTCATCGGCGCTCAGACGCCTCCAGCCCGAGGATGAAGCGCAGGGGCAAGGCTTTGGGCATAGCCAGCAAGGGTGAACGCCACCAGCGAGTTCGCGGGTACGTGGAAGGGAAAATCGAACAGCGACACCAGGACAAAAGCCGCCAGCGCTCCAGCGATGCCGATCGGGGCGACCGCCGAAGCGCCGCTGCGAGCTCGCAGCGCGGCGCGCGCCGGACGCAGGATCCAGAGCAGCAGTGTGCCATAGAGCGCCACCGCCGCCGGCAGCCCGATTTCGATCGCGATCTGGATCAGCTCGCTGTGAGCATCCATCACCAGGGCGCCGAAGCTTTCACGCGCGTAGGGCAGAAAAGCGGTGGGAAATGTCCCCAGCCCGGTTCCCAGCAGCGGATGATCGGCCACCACGCCCCAGGCGCTGCGCCAAACCGGCCAGCGCGCATCGGCCTGCAGCAGCTCGGGCCGGAGCATGGAGCTCCACTGGGAGACGATTTGACTCGTACCGGCCAACGCCACCGCGATCGTGACGATCAGAATCAGGCTCGCAGTCCGCCGGCCGCTGCCGCGGGCGCGCAACGCGGCGACGACGAAAACCACGCAGAATCCGAGCGCCATTGCAGCCAGCCCGCCGCGCGAGAAACTGAACAGCGCGCCGAGGATCAAAATCGCCAGGCACAGGGCGCGAATCGTGAGCCGCGCGAACCACTCCGGCCGGGACCGGGAGGCGCCCCGTCGCCAGCCCGATTCATCCAACATCAGGCTGGCCAAGAGCAAAGGCGCAATCATCGCCAGAAAGCAGGCGAATTGATCCCGGGTCGGGAAGGTCCCGCGGGCCATCGTGAAACGAGTTTCCTGCGCGGCCGTGATCCGCACCAGCCCTTGACCCAAGACCCCGTAAGCAGCCTGGGCCAAAGCGACGCCGACCAGCGCGACCGAACCGCCGACGGTCACCAGCCGGCTCCGAGCCGAGAGCCCGCCGAACACAAAAGCCAAGCCATAGACCACCCAGAGGCAAGCGTTGTCCACGGTCGCGAAAGGATACAGGCTCAGCGCGGCCCAGCCCTGTTCCGGGGGCATCAACTCCGCGCGCAGCGGAGCGAGAACAAGCAGCCACGACCGCGGCAGTGGAACCAGCTGCAGCAGGCCGAGGAAGGCCGGCAACAGGAGCATCCATCCCCCGTCGCGAAAGCGTTCCCAGATCCGCGCCGGCCCAATGGTGAGCGCTAAGAGCGCTGCGACCAACCCGATGGCTTGGAGCAGGATCCGATCGGTGGCGCCGCCGCTGGCGGCGGCGAGAACCAGAACCGCGACCCAGAGGCTGAGACACAACCCGAGCCGTCCGCCGATCGCCCAGGGCGGCAAAGTGATGGCTTCAGCCCGAGATTGCGAGCTCAACATAGGCCAGAGACGTCCGACGAACCCCACGCTGCGAACGATGGCAAGACCGAGGATCCCGGCAGATTCTAAGCGGGGGTGACTTCTGCAGCTTCCTCGGGTTCTTCTTTGTCCTTGTAATAGTGCGCGTAGTGATAGTAACCCTTGTAGTAATAATAATCTTCCTTGTGCATTTCCGCTTTGTTCAACACCACGCCGAGAATTCTGGCATGCACTTCGTCGAAGCGCTGGCGGCCGCGCAGCAGCACTTCGCGAGGCGTTTCTCCGGCCTCGACCACCAAAATCACGCCGTCGACCAGCACCGAGATATGAAAAGCGTCGGCAAAGGATAGCGACGGCGGCGAATCGATCAGCACCATGTCGAAGACCTTGCGGCAGCCGGCGATCAGGTTGCGGATCCGCCGTCCGCTGAGCAGCTCGGACGGATTGGGCGGCACCGTGCCGGAGGGCATCACGTATAGACCTTTGACCTTGGTCTTTTGGATGGCGTGATTCGGTCGTTCCTGACCGGCCAAGACATTGGACAGGCCCAGCTTGTTGCTCACCTTGAAGATCCGGTGCAGCTGGGGCCGGCGCATGTCGGCGTCGATCAGCAGCACGTTCTTGTCGGTCTGGGCCAGCGAGATCGCCAGATTCACCACCGCCGTGGTCTTGCCTTCCGACGCGACGCACGATGCCATCAGCAACGTGTGCGGAGGGTTGTCCATCGAAGACAGCAGCACGCTGCTGCGGATCAGGTTGAACGCTTCGGCGAAGTCGGAGGGAACGCCGTCGCCGTCCGACTTCAGCAGCTGGCGACGTACCGCCAGCTTGTTGCCATTGTCGTCGGTGCGGCCTTGCAACAGCTTGCGTTTGGTCGACATCGCAAGCTTGGGAACCACTCCCAACGCGGGCAGCTGCGCCACCCGGTAAAGATCGTCCGGCGATTTGACGCTGTTGTCCAAGTAGTTCAAAAGCACCGCGGCCCCGACGCCCAACGCCAGGCCGCTGATGATTCCCAACAAGATGTTCTGGAAGTGGTTCGGGGAATAGGGCACCTTGGGAAGCGTGGCCCGATCCACGATCGAGATGTTGCTGGTCTTGGCTCCCTGGAGCCGGGCCTGAACCCCGGTTTCGCTTTGGCGTTTGAGCAAGGTGTCCAGCAGCGCCTTGGTGTTGTCGATCTCCAACTTCAGGGTGTTGTAGTAGATCGCGTTCTGGTTGAGCTCGCTGGTTTGCTTCTTTTGAGTCGCCAGCTCCGAAGCGAAACTCCGCTCGCGCTGCATCGCCATCTCGTAGTCGTTGCGCGCCACCGACACCATTTCCGAGTAGACCCGCTCGCGTTCCTCTCGAATTCTCTCGCTCTTGCCTTCGATCTGGCGCTTGAGCAGGATCATCTCCGGCCAATCCTGTTTGTATTTGCTGCTCAGCTCTTCCTGGCGCTGTCGCAGGGCGACCAGCTCGCCCTGGAGCTGCGACAAAAGCGGATGATTCAGCAGCTCCGATCGCTGACCGGTGCGCTCCAGATCGCGATACGCGATCTCCTTCTCGATCCGTTCCCGTTGGGCCTGGATCTGAGCGCTGGCCACAGCCTCCAGCTTCTGGGCGATGATCGAGTCTTGCGCGTTGGGCGAAAGAATCTCGACCTTGCTGCCGTAGCGCTGCAGCTCGATCTCTTTGTTCTTGATTTCATTCTGCAAACGCTCGACCTGTTCGGCCAGAAAAGCGGTCGCTTCCTGCGTGGTTTGATAGCGGGTCTCTTGATTCGACTGGATGAACTGCTCCGCGAATCCGTTGGCCAAGCGCTGAGCCCGCTTCGGATCGGAGGCGTAGTAGTTGACTTCCACCAGGCGCGTGCTGCGGATCGGCTCGACCGCCAGTCCCGACAGCGCGATCCCAACCGGCTCTTCATAGGCCGTTTCGGGATCGGCTCCGCTGGTCCGGCTTGCCGGCGCGATCATCGAGCGCAGCTCGTCATCCACCATCACCACCCGGCGCGCCATCGATCGGCTCTTGATCAGCTTGATCTGAGTTTCCAGAAACTCGGCGTCCCAGCGGTAGGACATCCAGAAGGAGGTGGAATCCATGATCGGAGAAATCTCCCGATCGATCTGCAGGGTGGCGGTGGCCACGTATCGCGGGGTGCGGGTGAAGCTGTAGATCACCGAGAAGAACGAGGTGCCCAGCAAACTGGCGAGGATGACCCAGCGGTACTTGCGCAGGATGTGCAAGTAGTCGCGCAGGTGGGTCTCGCGCTCCTCCGGCGGATCAGCCGAAAAGTAATTGAAATCCGGAGCCCGTTCACCCGGCAGCTCCCTGTTTTCATAGCGCATGTTCAAGGCTCATTTCAGTGACTAAAAAAACGTCTTGGGCACCACGATTCGATCACCGTCTTGAAGCGGCACGTCCTCGCGCTTGCCCTTGAGTATATCGTCCAGGTTGACCTTTATCTCCTGCGCCTTGGCGCCGTCCACATCGCGGTAGATTTTGACCTTGCCTTTGGCGGCCCGATCCGTCGTCCCTCCGGCAATGCTGATGACCTGGAGCAGGGTCATGTCTTCGTCGATCCGGAACATGCCGGTCTGGGACACCTCGCCGAAGACCATGACGCGAATCTGGTCGGGGCCGGCAACAGAAATCAGATCGCCCGACCTGAGTGGCAGATTATTCGCTAGATTTTCTCCGTTCATCAACGCACCCACATCGACGACAGCCTCTTGCTGCCCCTCACGAATCAAGGCGGCCTGACCCGAGCTGTTGGCGCGGATGCCACCCGCCTGCAGGAGCACATCCAAAATTCGGGTCGTCCCGTCGATCGGGAAAGTACCCGGCTGAGCGACGGCCCCTACGACCGTAACTTTCTGCCCGGCGTTCTCGAGCAGGATGACCGAAACATGCGGATTCTGCAAGTATTCGACGTTGAGCAGCGAGGTGATCTTGGCGCCCAACTGTGAGCTGGTCAGGTCGGTGGCCAAGAACTCCCCGACCAGAGGCAGTTGAATGGTCCCCGAAGCGCTGACTCGGACCTGGCGGCTCATTTCCGCGCTTTCCAGAACCTGGATCTCCAGCAGATCGCCGGGACCGATCCGAACCGCCTGAAAGCCGGGCTCAACCTCGGCGTGGATGTCCTGGGCCGCGGCGCCGAATGCCAGGCTCATGGCGATCAGCCCCAACCCGATCGATCGGATTGCGGTACCCGGCTGCAGGATGAGTGGCATCGACATCAGAGAACGACCCGAAGGCCGATCAAGGCTTCGAGCTCATCATAGTCCAAGTCCTGGATGTCCGAATTGCGCCGAAACCACCGGATGCGGCCGACGATCCCCCATCGACTCCCCAACTGATAGGTGGCTCCGAGACCGGCACCCAGACCTCGGTCGGTGCGGTCGGCTCTGAAGCTGGACTGCGGCAGAACGATGGTCGACTCGCCTCGATACTGGTCGCGAACCGCCTCGCCATAGGCGTTGACAACCAGCTCATCGCCGACCGCCATGGTCACCGAAATCCGTAGGCTCTCGTTGAGCACCGATTGACTCAACACGCTGGCTTGCGGCGCGCGCGATCCGCTCAGCTCCAGCTCGGCGCTCTCCCCGAGTCGGAGGCGCAGGTTGGCGCGGGCCCGCAGGCCGCTGAAGGAGCCCGCGTCGTTGTCCGGCTGAACAAACTCGGTATAGGCCAGCGCAGCCTCACCCCGCAGGGCGCCGGATGGATCGAACTCGAACCCGACCTCTCCGAACCGCTCGGTCGAGTCGCGTTGATTATCCGATTCCTCGAAGGAGATCCGGCGGTACTCGCCTTGCCCGAACAACCGCACCGTCGATGCCACTCGAATTCGGCTCGAGACGTCGATCCCGTTATCCGTATGGTTGCCCTGCACTGCCAGATTGACATCGCCGAAGGTTTCGCCGGAGGCGAACTTGAAATCGCGGCGATGGGCCCCGAAACGCAGGCCCAACCCTTCGGTTAACGCGTACTCCCAAAAGCCACGAACCTCGTTGGTCCGGAACCGAACCCGCTCATCGATCTCCAAAGAATAGCGCCGCCGGCTGACATCATAACGATCGCTGATCTCGAACAAGTGGCGGGTGCCCTTGAAGCGATACACGGCTTGCCCGCTGGTCTCGCCGAAGCTTTGGCTGTCCTGATCGAGAAAACCATGGTATCCGAGACTGCCGTCGAATTCGAATTCCTGTCGTTCTCCGCCGGGCAGCAACATGCGCACATCGCCGATCACATTGAGCAGCCGGGATGAGACCGGGTCGCTGCTGTCGGGGGCGATGAAGACGTTGCTGTCGTAGCCGAATTCCAGCGTCAGCTGGGGCCGGACCACGAACGGCCCGAGCTGATGATCCGCGATCAGCTCGCCGCGAGGCACTCCGGCCAAGACCGCGGCCTCGGGTTGATCCGGAACCACACGCGCGCCGGACTCGGGCCCTTGCGGTTGCTCCGGGATCACCCGTTCTCCGGTATCCGGGGGCGGGGGCTGCTCGACTTCCTGGGCCGCTGCCGCGCCGGCCAAAGCGATCCAAGCTAGAAACCGTATCGCTCTAGCTGCCATCGCCCAGCGCCAGAGCGTGATCGGGTTTCCCGTCGCCATCAAAATCGTATTCGGTCTTGAGCATCTTGCCTTGGTCTCCGTAGGTCTCCCACTGCTCCGGGCGGCCATCGCCGTCGTTATCGCTGGCGATCCGCTGGAGCGCGCCGTCCGCCGCATACTCTTCCCACCGATCGACCTTGCCATCCGCGTTGGTGTCGCTTTCGATCGAGCGAACCACGCCGCGTTCGAGGCGGCTCCAGGTGTCCACCAGACCGTCCGAATTGCTGTCCGATTCGATTCGGCCCGGATCACCGCTGGGGCGGATCAACTCCCAATCGTCCACCCGAGCGTCGCGATTCTGGTCCCGCGCCAGTTGCACCAAGGCGCCGTTGCGGTAAATCCCGACCAGATCGGTACGGCCGTCGCCATCGGTGTCGAGCCCGACCCGATCGAGCACGTTTCCGAAATCGAAGTCGATCAGCAACCGCTCGACACCCTGGCGCTGCAGCGACTCCTGCCAGCGGCGCACCTGCTCCGGATCGGCCAGCCAGGCCGTGACCTCGCGGGGCCGCCGCAGCGGCGGTGCTTCGCGTTTCAGCTGCATGAAACTGGCGACCCCCAATGCGATCAGCACGGCGGCCAAGACCATGCGGCTCCCGATGGTCATGCGCGGCTCACTCCACCGTTTCGGGAGCGGGAGCGTAGGCGGTGTCCGGGGCGCCGTCGCCGTCGGTGTCATACTCGAGGCGCACCAAGCGGCCGCGAGAATCCAGGCGCTCCCACTGATCCGGACGTCCATCGCCATTGTTGTCGCTGCGGATTTCCACCAACCGGCCGTCCTCATAAAGCTCCCACCGATCCGGCCGGCCGTCGCCGTCCCCATCGCTCGGCGACTCCCTCACAACCTTGACCAGACTGCCGCGTTCGTAGCTGCCCTGCAGCTCGGGCTGACCATTGCGATCGGAGTCCAGGGTCACGCGCTGGAGCCGGCCATCACGGCTGTATTCCGCGGCGAGCTCCTCGAACCCGTCTCGATCCGCATCGCGCCGCAACCGCAAGCTCTGGGCGTCTTGATTCTCCGAATCCGGGGGCAACCTCGGACCTGAGCAGCCGCCCGAAACCACCGCGAGAGTTGCCAGGCAAACCCACGCACAGCGCCTACAGCTCCGCCATTCGGTCCGATAGCTGATAGACCGCAAGTCTTTTGTCCGCAATCATTTGGAGGGCATCAAGCCGAAAGTCTCTTGACGCTCTCCATGTTCACCTCCACCCGAGCCGAATAGCTGACCAGGTTCAGCAGAACCCGAACTCGGCTCTCGGGGCAGAGATAGCGTTCGAACAGCCCTTCCACGCCGCGAAAGGCGCCGGCCAGAATTTGGACCCGGTCGCCTGGTTTGAGCGGTGGAGGGCTGAGCTTGATGTAGCCCTTGCGGCCCTGTTCGCGGCGCAAGCGCGCGACGATCTCATCCTCGAGATAGGCCGGGCGGCCGCCGAACTGCAGCCAGGAAGAGACCCCGGGGAGCCAGCGGAGGGTGTGATAAGCATGCAAGTACCGGGCGTGGACGAAAACGTAGCCGGGAAAGAGCGAGGTGGTGAGCCTGCGGCCGCGACCTTGCGACCACGGCATGCGAATCCGCGGGCAGTAGGCGTCGAACCCTTGTCGCCCGATCCGCTCCACCACGCCGAGCTCCTTGAGCCGCTTGGTCCGCAGGACGTACCAGCGCGACTCGGTTGGATACACGTTGCCGTCGTGAGCAGCGGGGAGTCGCATGGTTGGCTTGCCCTTCCGAGATCGCCTTCAAGCGCGCTGAGAGATCATAGAGAGATCGGCGCCCGATCGCAACCGCCGGGACTTGATACAAAACCTGATGCCGAGTGCGCTAATTCACTAGCCGGAATGAACTTATTCACCGCGCCAAGCCGTGAGCGCGGTGCCCACGACAAATCCCGCCCATCCTATTTTCGGCACCTGTTTTCCCACCAAGGGATTAGGGCTGCTCGGGCGCCCGGCCGCCGCCGATATAACCGAGCGCTTGGAGGTTGGCGCGGAGATTGGCGTCGATCTCGCCGGCTTGGGCACTCTCCCAACTTCCCCGGGCCGCGACCTGCCGCAAGTACCAGCGCTTGAGCTCCTGGCGATAGAAGCCGACCGCCAAGGGCCGCCGGTTCGCCAGGTCGTTGCGCTCGCCCGGATCGCTCTTGAGATCGTAGAGCTCCTCGACCCCGTTGATCGCATGGACGATGTATTTGTGCCGATCGTCGAACACGCCGTAGATCGGCGGCTGCCGGCTGGTGCGCGCCACCTCGATATCCCGCGGCCGCTGGGCTCCATCGCCGCTCGCGATCAGCGGCGCCACGCTGCGCCCGGCGAGACCCGCGGGCGCTTTCGAGCCGAACAGATCCAGCAGCGTGGGGAGCACGTCGATCAACCCGACCCGGGTGGTGATGCGGCGCGGCGCGACGCCGGCTCGAGGCGGAAAGCGCACCATCAGCACCACCCGCAGCATCTCGTCGTAGACCGTGTAGTTGTGCATCAGCAGGCCGTGCTCCATGAAGGCTTCGCCGTGATCCGAGAGCACCACCAAGACCGTGCGTTCCCACAGCCCGCGGTCCTTGAGCCGCTGCACGAACTGGCCGACGCTGTGATCGATCCACGCGATCAGCTCGTCGTACTGCGCCTCGATGTGCCGGATGTCGCGCGGGTCGAACTCGAGCTTGCGACGGTTGATCGCGTGCAGCACCGGCTCGTGCCCGGGCAGGCAGTCGGGGCAATCGCCCGAGAACTTTCCCAGCCACCCTTCCGGGGCCAGGTAGTAAGCGTGCGGCTCGCGGAAATGCAGATAGAGAAAGAAGCGCTGCTCCAGGTGCCGATCGAGCCACGGATCCAGCACCGGCCAGAACGATCGGGCGTAGGAGTCGTAACCCTTCAGCCGCATCACCTCGGTGTAGGCGTCGAACCCGCGCGCGAACCCGAACTGGGCGGCCACGTTGCCGTTGGCGATGAAACCGCCGGTGCGAAAGCCGGCCGCTTTGAGCCGCTCCGGCAGCGAACCGGCCCAGGCCGGCAGCTTGGACAGCGGCAGCACCGCGCCGTGCGCCTCGGGATAGAGACCGGTGAACAGCGAGGCCGTGGCGGCGCGGGTATAGGGCGCTTCCGCGAACGCGCGCTCGAAAACCACCGACTCACCAGCCAGCGCTTTGAGCACCGGGCTGGTGTCGCGCTGGTAGCCGTAGAGCGAGTAGTGGCCGGCCGCGCCCGCGTCCATCAGCACCATCGCCAGGTTCATGCCGGCGAGGTCGGGGCGCGCGAAGGTCGTCGCCCGGTCCGATTCGATCCTCGTAACTTCGATGCGCGGTTGATGCAATCGCAATCCAAGCCGGCTGTCCTCACCGGCGCCGCTGGCTGCCAGCTCGAGGCCGGCGAACGCTCCCTCCGGCACGGCGATCGGAAGTCGGACCGGGAAGCGGCGCGCCGCCGGCCGGCCGGCAGCGACGGTGTACGAGTAGAGCTCGCGCGAGCGACCGGACGCGAGCCGCATCCGGATATCGAATCGGCCCGCCGTCGTTCGCGGCGCGGCGGGCGCGTCCTCGAGCTCGAAGCTTAGCCAGGCATCGGACTCGGGAGCGCGAAAGTAGTAAGTCACCCGCGCCGCTCCGTCGATCGCCAGCGCCGCTCCGGGCTCGATCGCGCGCACCGCCTCGCGCTCTCCGGCTCCGCCGGCTTGACCGTCGAGGGAGCGCAGTCGAATCCAGTCGAAGGCCGCCGCCAGGCGCCGCTCATCTTCGGAGCCGAGCAGCCCGCCCGCCGGGGTCGCGGCGTAGGCGAAGTCGAAGCCGAGCGTGTTGCGGCCCGAGCGCAGCAGCGCCGCGGGCAGCGCGATCTGATAGCTGCGCCAACCGCGTTCGAGCACCAGCTCGGTCAGCGGCGCGCCGTTGAGCCGCAGCTCCGTCCGCTGCGGCCCGGCATCGGGTTGAACGAAGGGCTGAGCCGACAGCTCCAAGATCCGTTCGCCGGGACGCAGCACGCTGAACCGGATCTCGGCATGGCGCTCGACCGCCCAGGCGATGGTCTTCCCGTTCTGGAGCAGCTCCGGAGCCCCCCAACCGAGCCGGAGATGGCCCAGTGCATCTTCAGCGCTGAATTCGATCCGATTGGTCTCGACCCGCTTCTCCGCCGCCGGCAGCGCCTCCACCAGATCCAGCACTGTCCGCGTGGGAGCGTTCCGGCATCCGGCGAGAGCGAGCACCATCAAGCTGGCCAGCAAGGCCGACCGCGTCCATGGCCGGCCTTCGGCCGCCCATGCCACCCGTTTGGACAGCATTTGCACGATGTGCGGCATGCCTCGTGCTCCGCGTTGGTGGGTGGCATGGGCACGCGCAGCGCGCCCGAAAGGGGTGGCATGGGCGTGCGCAGCAAGCCCATGGTCGAGGTAACTCATAAGAATTTGATCATAGGGTGATCGTAGATAACCCGAAAGCTTCCTTGGGATCACGCGACCAACGCCAACCTCGACCATGGGCGGCCTTCAGCCACCCATGCCACCCAGCATCCTCGCTCGTGCCTATTGAGTGATAGGATGCCCGGTTCAGGAACATGAGGGCCCTAGCGACGCTTCTGATCGGAGCCTGGTTTGCGACCAGCGCGTGCGCTCCGGCGCCGCACCCCGATCCCAACCTGCTGCTGATCACGGTGGACACACTGCGGGCCGACCACCTCGGCTGCTACGGCTACCGCCGCAAGACCTCGCCGCGGATCGACGCCCTGGCGCGCCAGGGAGCGCGCTTCGAAACCGCCATCACCGCCGCGCCGGTCACGCTGACCTCGCATGCGTCGATTTTGACCTCGACCTATCCGACCGCCCACGGCCTTTTGGGCAACCAGCGCTACCTGATTGACGGCGAGCGCTTGACCACTCTGGCCGAGATCCTGCAGCCGCGCGGCTGGCGCACCGGCGCCTTCGTCTCGGCCTCGATCTTGAGCCACCGGTTCGGCCTGGCCGATGGCTTCGACATCTACGAGGACAGTTTCGATCTCGAAGCGGATCGCGCCGAGCGCCGCGGTGCCGAAACCGTGGATCTGGCGCTGGCCTGGCTGCGCCGCGCCAAGGGCGGACCGTTCTTTCTCTGGCTCCACCTGTTCGATCCGCACGGCGTCTACGATCCTCCCGAGCCCTATCGTTCGATGTTCCTGCCCCAGCGCGCCAAGCCGGCCGAGCGGCCGCCCAAGCGCGCCCTCTACGACGGCGAGATCCGATATGCCGACACCCAGATCGGCAGGGTGCTGGACCAGCTCGATGCCTCCGGCATGGCGCCGCGCACCTTAGTGGTGCTGACCTCGGATCACGGCCAGGGCCTCGGGCAGCACGGCATCGCCGGTCACATCCGCAGCCTCTACGACGAGGTCGCGCGGGTGCCGCTGATTGTGCGCCTGCCGGGGAAAGTGCCGGCTGGCCGCGTCGTGCAGCGCCAGGTGCGAACCATTGATATCCTGCCCACCGCCCTGGAGCTGATCGGGTTGGCTCCGCCGGACGGCATCCACGGGCGCAGCTTGGTGCCGCTGCTGGAAGGTCGCGATCGGGCGGAGCCGGAAGAGGGGGCTTACATGCAAACCTGGGTGTACGCGTTGGAACAGAGGATTCGCGGCGGGGAGACCGGCCTTTATCATCCCCGCGGGCTGCGTACATCCCGCTGGAAGTTGATCGACGATCGAATGCGCGGCAAGTCGCAGCTCTATGACCTGCGCAGCGACCCGCGCGAGCTGCGCGACTTGGCCGACTCAGAGCCCCAGGTGGTCAGCGAGCTGGAGGAGCGCTTGGCGCGGTTCGGCGGCGCGGCCGAATCGCTGGCGCCGGAGCCGATGACCGAGAGCGAGCGCGCCAAGCTGCGCGCGCTGGGATACGTGAACTGATGGCGCGCTCGGATTGGATCAAACCGCAGCCGCTGCTGCATGAGCTGCGCCGGCGCTGGAAGGCGATCCTCGCCGCGGTGGCGATCCTGCTCGTCGGCGCGGTTTGGCTGGTGGCGCATTGGCTCGACACCCCCGGCGCGGTGTACCACCCCGGGCTCGGCCTCGACCGAGATTCGGTGGCCTATCTCCAACTGTACTTGAGCGGTCCCGCGCGCGGCGCCGGGGCCTGGCTGCGTGGCCTCGGGCTCGAAACCGATCTCGAGCTTGGCGCCGTCCCGGCCGAGTTTCGCGAGTGGTTGGGCGACCTCGAAGGCGGGCCGCGCCTCACCGCGGCGGACTTCGAGGCGCTGGCGCCGCTGCGAGCGCAGCTGGTGCTGAGCCTGCCCGAGCCGGGCGCCGATCGCCCCGCGATCGATCACGCGGCGCTCACGCTCACCGCCCATCAGCGCTGGCGCGCGCTCAACCTGCAATCCCAGATCCAGGGTTGGTTCAAGGCCCGCGCCGGCCGGGCGCTGAAATACAGAGGGCGCTACCTGCACGGCCCCAAAAGCGGACCGTACCTGGCGGTCGCCAACAACTCGCTGCTGCTCGCCAGCGGCGAGCTGGCGGCGTACAAGATGGTCGATGCCTTGCTCGATCACCGCTACGCCGCCCGCGACACCGACATGATGCTGCGCCATACGCTGTTCACCATCCCGGGTCGACATGCGCTGACCTTCGCGCTCTCGAATCGCGAGGACTTCCTGGTCACGCTGCTCGACAGCGTGCTCGACCCGAACGCGCGCTGGTTGCCGAGCGGCCTGCACCCGCTGCGCGAGCGATTGCGCCGGCTCGCGGGCGCCGAGCTCGAACGGTCGCTGGGCCGGCCGCTCGGCGTGAGCGCTTGGGCCGACTGGTCGAAGCGGCGCGGCTGGAGCGGCACGGTGCGGGTCTTCTGCCCCACCACCGAGATCGCCGCGGCCGAACGCGAGACCTGGACCGGTCTGATCGCCGCCGCGCTGGACATTCCCGATTCGGAGCGAGCCAAGCGGCTCCAGTCGTGGACCAAGCTGAGCCTGCTCACCATCCGCTTTCAAACCGGCGCGTAGGGGCGGTGCTGTTGAAAATGTAGGGGCGGGGCTGGTCCCCGCCCGGCTGTTGCGGCGCCGGCATCGCGGGCGCGGCTTTCCCTCGGCGCCAGTGTAGGGGCGGGGCTGGTCCCCGCCCGGCTGCGCTGCGTAGGCACGCGAATTCATCTCTCGTTGTGCAATGCACACTTCGGCGCGAACCATTTCGCGCGGCGTGGAGCTGTTCGTCGGCGCCGCTCGGGCGGGGTCAAGCCCCGCCCCTACATTTCATAACCGACGCATGACCCCATAGCCGATTCATGAGCCCATGGCGGACCCATCAGCGCATGGCCGATCCATGTGCCCATAGCCGAGACTAAGCCGATTCACAACAGATCGGTCCGGCCGCGGGATTTCAGGGCTTCCAGAATCCGGCGCACGTCTTGAGCATGATCCTTGGCGCAGACCAGCAGCGCGTCCGGCGTGTCCACCACCACGCAGTCCTTGATTCCGAGCAGGGCGACCAGCTTGTCGGGGGCGTCCACCACGTTGCCGCCGCTGGACAAGGCGACCAGCTCGCCGCGCGACACGTTGCCGTCGGCATCGGCCGGCAGCACCTCGGCCAGCGCGCTCCAGCTGCCGATATCGCTCCAGCCGAATTCGCCGCGCACGCAGGCCACCTGTTCGGCCTGCTCCATCACCCCGACATCGACCGAGATCTCCGGTAGATCGGCGTAGCGAAACATGAGGCCGCTCTCCAGGCTGCGGGCCGGGACCTGGGCGTAAGGCTCCAACGCCTGAACCACCTCCGGCAGGTGGCGGCGGCAGACGCTGAGAAATGCGCTGGCGCGCCAGACGAACATGCCGGAATTCCACAGGAAGTTGCCCGCAGTCAGAAACGCCTGGGCGGTCGACCGATCGGGCTTCTCGCAGAAGCGCGCCACCCGGTACACCGTGTGATCTCCGTGCTTCAGAATCGGATCGGCGAGCTCGACGTAGCCGTAGCCGGTTTCGGGATAACGCGGCACGATGCCGAAGGTGACCAGCCGCTGTGGGTCGGCCGCGGCCAGCGCCGCTTCGAGACAGCCGCGGAAGGCCGCTTCGTCCTGGATGACGTGGTCGGCGGCCAGCGAGACGATGATCGCGTCCGGGTCCGCCGCCGCGATCCGCAGCGCCGCCAGAATCAGACACGGCGCGGTGCTGCGTCCGATCGGCTCGACCAGCAGGTTTTCGCGATCGAGCCACGGCAGCAGCTCCCCGACGCGCTTTTGCTGCGCGCCGTTGGTGACCACCACGGTTCGCTCCGGCGCCACCAGCGGCCGAATTCGAGCCGCGGTGCGCTCCAGCATGGTGGAATCGCCGATCAAGGCCAGGAGCTGCTTCGGCATCCGCTTCCGGCTCCGCGGCCAGAATCGGGTGCCGCTGCCGCCGGCCATGATCGTCGCCCACAGCGCCATGGGCGCATCTCATACCACGCCCGCCCGAGAAGGTATAGGCCTGCCCGGGAAGCGCGGCATGGGCGTGCGCGAAGGAAGCGCCAAACCGGGTGGCATGGGCGCGTACACAGAGCCTCAGATCGGGTGGCATGGGCGTGCGAAGCAAGCCCATGGTCGAGGCAGCTCACGAGAGCAAAGTCATCTTTTCGGTGGTGCAGAAGTCGTCCATGGGCGGCCTGCGGCCACCCATGCCACCCGCATGAGGAAGCATCCCACTGGCATTCGAATCGAGGTGGCTAGGGTGCGGGCATTCAAATCGGGTGACATGGGCGTGCGCCAGGCGTAGCCAAGTCGGGTGGCATGGGCGTGCGAAGCAAGCCCATGGACGACGCCACTCAGAGTGACAACGCAACTCAGATTAAAGGAGGGTCCATCTTCAGTGGCACGTTCTTCATCCCTGCATACCAGCGAGCACTAGACCACTCCCAATCCTCCGGACTCGTCACGAGCCCAGCACCAACAGGGTTGTTGTGAATGTAGTCGATCGAAGCCCGAATGGACTTGCTGTTGGCTAGGTTGCGATCGTAACCGCCTCCGCGTTGCCAGAACCGGAGCTCTTGGCAACCGTTGGCGCCCTTTGTAGCGAGTTGCACCACTATCGTCGGCTTGCTTTCTTTGAAGTGGCGCAGGGCTCGGAAGACCACTGGGTACTTGATCGCGTTCAAGATCACCGCCATCCGGTACGTGGCCGCGAGCGGCTTGAGGAGTACATGCACGTGAGTGGGCATGATTACATAGGCCCAGAGTTGAATTGCGTGTCTCGCGCGTGCTCGAACAAGGGCATCGACCATGAACTGGCGCACGGGATCGAGATTGAAAAGCGGGAGGGATTGGTAGCAGGAGAGAGTCAGTTCATGAGCGTGCCCCGGTTGGTTGATGCTTTTGCGTAGATGCCGAAATGTGCCGTCGGGCTGGCGCATGATTGGGGTCCTTTGCTCATAGAAGTAGACACCATTTGCTGGCCCCGGCTGGCAAATTCTCTTGACTGTTTTCGGGGTGCAGTCCATGGGCTTGCTTCGCACGCCCATGCCACCCGATTCGTGATTCCCGGAGCCCACTCCCATGCCACCCGAACCAAGTATTTCCATCACAAGCCAATGCCACCCGGTCTAGTGATTCCCACCACAAGCCCATG
>DASWHO010000465.1:0-9421 GCA_036398155.1 Acidobacteriota bacterium | reverse complement strand
GTCCGCCGCCTTCATACAGTGAGATTCTTGCAAGGAGGTTCGATAGCCTGGGGGCTGCGCTCGGACAGGAGTTCATGGTCAACTCGTACACAACTCATTTTCAGGCATACCCGCGCGTTTCGCCCGACTCCAGCGGCGATTTTGTCGTGATTTGGACCAGCTATCACCAAGATCCCTATTTCCCCGCTGGCGTGTTCGGTCGTCGATTCGACTCAATTGGAGCGCCCGTCGGCATGGAGTTTCGTATCAATAACCTGGGCGGCCAGCCGGCAGTTTCTCGGGAACCTTCCGGGGGGTTCTGTGTGGTCTGGGAGCGAAACCAACAGAGTTTTCAGCGGGACGTGTACGGACGGCGGTTTGACAGCTCTGGATCACCAATCGGGAGCGAGTTCATAATCAACTCATTCACGACCTACGAGCAGCAGTACTCCGACATCTCTCACGATTCCCTGGGCAACTTCGTCGTAGTTTGGCAGAGCCGGGGCAACGATGGGTCGCAATGGGGTATTTTTGGCCAGCGATTCAACACCAGCGGCGCACGCCTGGGAAGCGAATTCCAGATCAATACCTACACCCACACCTACCAGATCCGTCCGGAGGTTTCCCATGCGGCCGATGGCGGATTCGTCGTGACCTGGCAGAGTCTGTATCACGATGGAAACTACTGGGGAGTTTTCGGACAGCAGTTCGACAGCTCCGGAGCACCGCAAGGAGATGAGTTTCAAGTCAATATCTACACGCCGTTCACGCAATCGCACGCCGTCGTTTCGCACGCTTCCGGGCGTGATTTCGTGGTCGCCTGGCATAGCGACCGCCAGGATGGCTCGGGCTTCGGCGTGTTCGCGCGCAGCTTCGCGACCGGAGTCGCGACCGGTTCGGCCGCTCGGGGTGCTTCGAAGTTACGCACTTTTCGCCGCGACTAAAGTCGAGTCCGACGGAATCCACATCCTTGCTGGCAGGACGCAGAGTCATTCATCGGCCTTGCTGAGGCGGGGACGAGCCCCGCCACCAAGAATCCGCTGCGGCTAGGTCCTACGGGGACTGATGTGTTCCATAAACTGATCCACAGCGCGCCGGAAGCTCATTGGATCGATCGCGGGGAAGCGGTACAGCTCCGGCTCAATGCGCTGATACAGTTCCAACAGCTTGGCCGGCTCCACCAGTTCGCGCCGTACCATCTCGCGCGCGTCCTCCAGGTCTTTCTCGTGGCCGCGCTCGATCTTGCTCAGGGCTTGGGCATAGAAGTCGTAATGGTAGAATGAGATTCTCCCTGCACTGGCCACGAACGCGCTTCGGCCCTCCCAACCGGGAAGCGCTGGAACGAAATCGGCCGGGCTGGCGAGCTCCACGTTGATCTTGAGCTCCTCCTTAAGCCGCGGCAGCGCTTGCAGGATTCGATCCTGATCCGGCACGATCAGGATGTCGACGTCGATCGTGCTCGAGCGCCAGCCCTGCAGCACAGCGGTGGCGCCGCCGGTGAAATAAACCCGCGTCTCTTGACTGGCATGGTCAGCCAGGCCGCGGATGAACTTTTCGATCCGTTCTCGATCGGCTAGCCGGCGCATGCCAGGGCCCGTTCGAAGCTCACCAGCCGGCGGATCAAGGCGTTATAGCGCGAGTGGGCGCTGTCCGGATCGGCGCGCGCCAGCAGCGCATAGAGCCGGTGCTCCGGATCGGGTATGCGCGGCTCGGGCACTCGGACCTCCAGCATCGCCAGCCGCGGCGCGCCGATCGAGACCAGCAGCGCTTCGACCGATTCAGTTCCGGCGGCGAGATCCGCGAGCCCGCGGCGAATCAGATCGCCGCCCGGCAACGCCTCCCAGTCCATGCCGCAACTATATCGAAGCGGCCATCGGATGCGAACTACCTGGGGCTTCGCCTTGGATATCCGGCTGCACCGTGGGGTGGCATGGGCGGCCGAAGGGCGCCCATGGACGAGCCATGCACTGAGGCGGGCTTGTCCATGGGCTTGCTGCGCACGCCCATGCCACCCATGCGTGCATCGGCAATCGACTGGCCTCCTGTGCTCCGGCCCACCAACGAGAACAAGACCCTCTATCCAGGTCGTGCTCCAGCAGCGCCGATGCCGGTCGATGCGCATGGTCGGATCCGCCTCGAGCCTAATCAAAAAGGAAGCGGCGCGGCCGGCGGCGCTCAGACGCCGGAGAGCGAGGGCGGCGGGTGGCTCGAGAGCAGCTCGGCGAGAATCTCGAGGCCGCGCTCCAGCGCGACCCGATCCTCGGTGGCGCCGAGGCAGGCGCGAACCGCGTGCGGGGCCGGGCCGCGTCCGACCGCGAAGATCTCCGCGGAGTTGACCGCGACGCCGCGGCTGCGGGCTTGGGCGACGAACTCCTCGGCGCGCCACGGCTCCGGGAGCAGGAGCCAGAGGTGGTAGCTGCCGTCGTGCCCGCCGGGAGCGACGTGATCCCCCAGCATGCCGCGCGCCAGCGCTTGCCGCGCCCGGATCTCCTTGCGCCGCTGTCGTACGATCGCGTCCGCGGTGCCGTCCTCGATCAGGATCGAAGCGATCTCGGCGGTCAGCGGCGACGCCATGGTGGTGGTGGTCATGACGGTGGCTCCCAGCTTTTCTATCGCGGACCGCGGCGCGCGCAGGTAGCCGATCCGCAGGCCCGGGGTGATGCTCTTCGACAGGCTGGTGAGATAGTAGCCCGCTTCGGGGTGCCAACTGGTGATCGGCGCGGGCGCATCGCCGACCAGGAAGCGGTAGATGTCGTCTTCGACGATCGCGACGCCGTGCTCGCGGGCGATGCGCGCGATCTGCTCGCGGCGCTGCGCCGGCAAGACCGTCGCGGTCGGGTTCTGCACCGTCGGCATGCAGTAGAGCGCCTTGGCCCGATGCTTGCGGCACGCCGCCTCGAACGCCTCGGGACGCAGCCCGTGCTCGTCCACGGCCACCCCTTCGAGCCGCAGCCGCAACGAGCGCGCCAAGGTCTTCATGCCGGCATAGGTCAGCGACTCGGCCAGCACGACGTCGCCCGGTTCGGTCAGGATCGAAAAGACCAGCAGCATGGCGTGCTGGGCCCCGCAGGTCACCACGATCTCTTCCGCCGGTGCCGCGAATCCGAGCCGGCCGAGCCACTCGGCGCCGAGCCGGCGATGGCGCAGCGCTCCGGCCGGCGGTTGGTACTGCATCAAGCGGGCGAGCTGACCTTGCCGCTGCAGCGCCATGAGCGCCGGCAGCAGCTCGTCCCCGGCGGCGAAGGCGGGATAGTTCACGCTGAGATCGATCGCGGCGTTCTCTTGCGATCCACGCCCGAACGTCATCAAATCGGAAGAGACGCTCCGGACAAAAGTCCCGCGCCCGACTTCCCCGCTGATCAAGCCGCGGCGCCGGGCCTCCGCGTAGCCGCGGCTGGCCGTGCCGATCGTCACCCCCAGCTTGTCAGCCAACGTTCGATGGGTCGGCAGGCGGGTCCCGGGCGCCAACCGCCCGTTCTCGAGGTCCCGGGCAATGGCGTCAGCTATGGCGACGTACTTGGGGCCGGGAGCCTCAGAGAGGTCTGGCAGCCACATTGTCATGGTGACAATATTAGCCTTGACGACTATAATTTGTCAATATAGTATCTATTGTCATAGAGGTTATCGGGAGTATGCGGCAGGATGTTCTGGCCCGGCTTCGATATCGCCGCGAGACCGTCCTTTCTAGGATGATAGGGGTGGCCCGATCGCCGGCAGGTAGGGGACTTTGGCCGGCAAGCGCAGGGCCTTGGAGGTAGCCATGGAGGAGAAGGTCACAGGAACACTGAGGCTCAAGACCGGTCTGGCTGAGATGCTCAAAGGCGGCGTCATCATGGACGTGACCAACGACGAGCAGGCCCGCATCGCGCAGGACGCGGGCGCCACCGCGGTGATGGCCCTGGAGCGGGTGCCGGCCGACATCCGCAAAGAAGGCGGCGTCGCGCGGATGGCCGATCCGGCGATCATCGAGAAGATCATGGCTACGGTGTCGATTCCGGTGATGGCCAAATGCCGGATCGGGCATTTCTACGAGGCCAAGCTGCTCGAATCGCTGGGCGTCGACTTCATCGACGAGAGCGAAGTGCTGACCCCGGCCGACGAGGCCCATCATGTCGACAAGCACGCCTTCACGGTGCCGTTCGTCTGCGGCTGCCTCAACCTGGGCGAGGCGCTGCGCCGGATCGCCGAAGGCGCGGCGTTGATCCGCACCAAGGGCGAGGCCGGCACCGGCAACATCGTGGAAGCGGTGCGGCACATGCGCGCGGTGGTCTCCGAGATCCGCCGGCTCACGGTCAAGGGCCCGGAAGAGCTGATGGCGGCCGCCAAAGAGCTGAGCGCACCGTACGAATTGGTGCGCATGGTCGCGGCCGAGGGCAAGCTGCCGGTGCCGAATTTCGCGGCCGGCGGGATCGCCACGCCGGCGGACGCCGCGCTGATGATGGAGCTCGGGGCCGAAGCGGTGTTCGTCGGCTCGGGCATCTTCAAGTCCTCCGATCCGGCGCTGCGGGCGCGCGCGATCGTGCGTGCCACCACCCACTACAAAGAGCCCAAGATCGTCGCCGAAGTCTCGCGCGGGCTCGGCGATCCGATGCGCGGGCTCGAGATCGGCGCGATTCCGGCGGCCGAGCGGCTCCAGGAGCGCGGCTGGTAGCCCAATGAAACGCGTCGGCATCGTGGCGCTGCAGGGCGACTTCGCCGCCCACGCGGCTGCCTTGCAGAACGCCGGCGTTGAGACCCGGGAGCTGCGCCGCGTGGCCGACCTCGAAGGGCTGAGCGGCATCGTGCTGCCCGGCGGCGAGAGCACCACCTTGCTCAACCTGATGGGCGACGAGCCGTGGTTCGAGGCGCTGCGCCGCTTCCACGCCGGCGGCGGCGCGATCTTCGGCACCTGCGCCGGAGTGATTCTGCTCGCCCGCGAGGTGCGCCCGGCGCAGAAGAGCCTCGCGCTGCTGGACGCGACCGTGGAGCGCAATGCCTACGGCCGGCAGGTCGATTCGTTCGAAAGCCGCCTGCAGGCGCCGGCGCTGGGGTTCGATATCGATGCGGTCTTCATCCGCGCGCCGCGCTTCCGCGCCCTCGGCCCCCAGGTCGAGGTCCTGGCGCAGCTCGATGGCGAGCCGGTGCTGGTCCGCCAAGATCGGATCCTCGCCGCGACCTTTCACCCCGAGCTGACCGCCAGCACCGCCTTGCATCGCTATTTCACCGAGCTCGGCGCGGACACCGGCCGCCAGCGCGCGCCGCGATCCGCCGAGCTGCTGGCGCAATCGGCGTAACCCTCATGGCCAACCCTTAAGGAGGCTCGAATCGATGTCAGCCAACCGCTATCGCCTCGAAACCCAGACCGTCCACGCCGGTGAACCGTCCCCGCGAATCGGAGGCGCCGCGACCGTGCCGATCTTCCAATCCTCGGTCTACGAGCTGACCGAGGGTGCCGGTTATCACGATATCGTCTACCCGCGGCTCAACAACCTGCCGAATCATACGGTTCTGGCGCGCAAGCTGGCGGCTTTGGAAAGCGGCGAAGACGGGCTGGTGACCGCGAGCGGCATGGCGGCGATCACCACCAGCCTGCTGACCGTGCTCGGTCAGGGCGGGCACCTCTTGACCCAGAGCTCGCTCTACGGCGGCACCCACAACTTCGTCACCGAGGATCTCAAGAAATTCGGCCTGAGCTACGATTTCATCGATGCGCACCGGCCCGAGAGCTGGGCCGCCAAGCTCAGGCCCAACACCCGGGCGATCTACACCGAGGCGCTCACCAATCCGCTGATCGAGGTCGCGGACCACCGCGCCGTGGTCGCGTTCGCGCGCGAGCACAAGCTGGTTTCGTTGATCGACAACACCTTCGCCACCCCGGTCAACTTCCGGCCGCTGGAGCTCGGCTACGACCTGTCGCTCCACAGCGCGACCAAGTATCTCAACGGCCACGCCGATCTGGCGGCCGGCGCGGTCATCGGCCCGGCCGAGCTGGTGAGCAAGATTCGGCACAGCCTCAACCACCTCGGCGGCTGCCTCGACCCGCACAGCTGCTATCTGCTCAATCGCGGGCTGCGCACCCTGGTGCTCCGGGTGCGGCAGCAAAACAGTAGCGCGCGCGCGATCGCCCACTTCTTGGACAAGCATCCGCGGGTCCTCAAGGTCAACTACCCCTCGCTCGAAAGCCACCCGCAGCACGAGCTGGCGCAAGAGCTGTTCCAAGGCTTCGGCGGCGTGCTCTCCTTCGATCTCGAAGGCGGGACCGAGGCCGCGCGGCGCATGATCGACCGGGTGAAGCTGCCGCTTCACGGCCCGAGCCTGGGCGGCACCGAAACCTTGATCATTCGCCCGGCGGTCAGCTCGCACGCCGGCATGAGCCGCGAAGACCGCGAGTCGCTCGGCATCGGCGACGGCCTGGTGCGGCTCTCGGTCGGCATCGAGGCCAGCGAGGATCTGATCGAAGACCTCGACCAAGCCCTCCAGGAATAGCCTGGCCGTGGCCTGGATCCGCACGGTGGCGCCGGAAGAGGCGACCGGTCTGCTGCGGCAGCTCTATGAGGCGGCCATCCGGCGCGCCGGCAAGGTGTTCAACATCCTGCGGATCCAGAGCCAGGCGCCCAAGGTGCTGCGGGCCTCGACCCAGCTCTACCTCGAGCTGATGCACGCGCCGGACGGCGCCTTGTCGCGCGCCCAGCGCGAGATGATCGCGACCGCGGTCTCGCGCGCCAACAACTGCCACTATTGAACCGAGGCCCATGCGGACGACCTCCGGGCCGAGGTCGCGGACCAACCGGGCGGCGCGGAGCTGGTGCGCGCGATCAAGACCGACTACCGCGAGGCCCAGCTCTCCCCGGCGGATCGGGCGATGCTGGATTTCTCGATCAAGCTGACCAAGACGCCTTCCAGCATGACCGAAGCGGACATCGCGGCCTTGCGCTTCCAGGGCTTCGACGACCGCGCGATCCACGAGATCGTGCAGATCGCGGCGCTGTTCAACTACTACGACCGGCTCGCCGACGGCCTCGGCATCGACCCCGAGTAGGCCGTCATGTTCCGCGCTCGACGACTGGATCCCGACTTCCGCCGGGATGACGGACTGGATCCCTGCCTGCGCCGGGATGACGCTGGTGCCAATCTGAAAAAAATGTAGGGGCGGGGCTGGTCCCCGCCCGATCTGCGGTCCCAAGGCCGATCCATCGCTTGGCGAAATTGGCATGGCCGTCGGGCCGGGACCAGCCCCGCCCCTACATTGGCGGAACACGCACTTCTCTTTATCTGCGGGACCAGAACAGCAGGCCGAGGGCGCACCAGCCGGCGAAGGCCGCCCACTCGGCGGCGCCGAAGCTTCCGGGCACGGCCGGGATCAGCTTCATCAGGATGATCGCCAGGCTGACCGCCGCGCCGAGCCCGACCACGGACAAGCGAACCGCCGGTTGCGAACCGGGCCGGCGCTGGCGCATCCAGAGTGAAACGCAGGCCGACAGCCAGCCGAACCCGACCGCCAGCGAGCCGACCTCGGTGACCGGAATCAGGACCGCGTCGCCCAGCAGCGCCGCCGCAACGGTGAGGCCGCTCATCAGCAGGATCGCCACCCGCGGCGTGCCATAGGTCGGATGCAGCCGGGCCAGCGCCGGGTGCACCAGGCCGCGGCGCCCGATCGCGAACGCGAGCCGGGTCGCCGCGACGAAGTTGCCGTTGAACACCTTGAGCAGCGACAGAAAGGCCGCCAGCAAAATGGCCTGCGCGATGATCCGTGATCCGAAAGCGCGCTCGAAGGCCGCCTCGGTGCCGAGCCGCCCGGCCACCAGCTCCTGCCAAGGGAACACCAAGCTCACCGCCACAATCACCAGCACGTAGAAGCTGGTGCCGACCGCGACCGCGAGGAACATGGCGCGCCCGAACCCGCGCGGATCGTAGCCGACTCGAGATTCCTCGGAGCTCTTGGCGATCGACTCGAATCCGATCATGAAATACGGCACGATCTGAAGCACCAGCAGGATCGACAGCGCGGCGCCGAAACCGCCTTCGTGCGCGAAACCCGGGGCCAGGCGGCTCGCGTCGCCGCGCGCCAAACCGAGGGCGACGAAGACGACGAAGATCGCAAGCAGCCCGAAGGTGGTCCAGTTCTGGAACCGGCCGCTGAGGCGGATGCCGCGGTAGTTCAGCGCCGCGATCAGCAGGGTCAGCAGCAGGCCCGCGACCAGCCGCGGCGCATAGATCGTCTGACCCGCGACCTGGTAGAGCGGGACGCTGTTGAGCTGCGGCAAGATCCGCGCCAGCAGGTTGCCGATCGCCACCGCCTCCCACGGGCAGACGATCAGGTAGGCGAGCACCATGATCCAGCCGGTCGCGAAGCTCAAGAGCGGCGGAAACAGGCCCTCGCAGTAGGCGATCTCCGCGCCGGCATCGGGGATCTGGCGCACCAGGCGGCTGTAGGCGTAAGCGATCGGGAGCAGCAGCAAGCCGCCGAGCAGATACCCGAGCGCGGCGCCCGCCGGTCCGCCGCGGCCGAGCCAATCATCCATCACGATCACCCAGCCGACCCCGATCATGGTGCCGAAGCCGAAGCTGAAATACTCGACCGTGGTCAGGCTGCGATGCAGGTGCGGGCTGGACATTTGAAACGCGCCGGACGGCGGGCGCATTGGAGCACAGAGGTTCGGGGCTCCGCAACGCCTCTTGAGCCCAGACGCCCACGGTCGCTGCCAGCGGCAAGGCGTGTATTTCTCCCTCTCCCTCTGGGAGAGGGCGGGGTGAGGGGCTGCGCAGGGAATGACCGTACCGCGTCGATGGATCCAGCGCTTGGCCAGGCTAGTTGCAAACTCGCTATCATGGCGGCGCCGATGCCGGTTCCGGGGCTCCAATCGTCCTCACTGCTCTACAAGCTGGACGACCGCATGCCGCAGCGCCGCGCGGCGCTGATCGGGCTGCAGCACGTGATGGCGATGTTCGTCGGCATCATCACCCCGCCGCTGATCCTGGCGCGCAGCCTCGAGCTCGACCCGCCGATGTCCGCCTACCTGATCAGCATGGCGCTGATCGCCTCGGGCCTCTCGACCTTGGTGCAGGTCCAGGCCTGGGGACCGGTCGGCTCGGGGCTGCTCAGCACCCAAGGAACCAGCTTCTCGTTTCTGAGCCCGCTGCTCCAAGCCGGCCGGCTCGGCGGCCTGCCGCTGATGCTGGGGATGTCGCTGGCGACCGCTCCGGTCGAGATGCTGCTGAGCCGGTTCGTGAGCCGGCTGCGCCGCATCTTCACGCCGCTGGTCTCGGGCATCGTGGTGCTGCTGATCGGCTTGTCCTTGGTGCCGGTCGCGGCCCAGAGCATCGCCGCGCCGCTCGCGCCCGGCGCGCCGGCCTGGGCCGGGCTGGCGCTGGCCGGCGGCGTGATCGCGCTGGTGGTCGCGCTCCACATCCTGGGCCGGCCATGGGCGCGCATGTCGGCGGTGGCGATCGCGCTGCTGGCCGG
>DASWHO010000464.1:0-10301 GCA_036398155.1 Acidobacteriota bacterium | reverse complement strand
CGTGGACTGCTGCCAGCGCATCGGTCTGGCCTGGGCCGGCAAGGACTACCTGCTTTCGTACACCGAGCAGGATGGGGATCTGGCCGTGCGCCGGATCAAGACCGCTAAGGGCAAGGGTCGCGGCAAGGCCACCGTGATCGCGTCGCCGGGCTTCGGCTCGGCGGTCGGATTCGATCCGGACAGCAATAGCTTCCTGGTCGTGTACGCCGACGACGAGCCGGCCAGCTTCCTGCAGAAAGTGAACAGCAAGGCCAAGCCGGTCGGAGGCGAGATCGCGCTCAACCAAGCGGCCGGCGGCGGCAACGACTACGAAGTCAACCACGTCGCCTACAATTTCGCCGACCAGACCGTCCTCACCGTCGGAGTCGAAGTCAGCGGTTCCCAGCGCCGGCCGGTCGGCCTTGGCTTCGACGACCAGCTCGCAAACAGCGCCGGCCCCTTCGTCTACGACAACGCGTTCAAGAGCGACGCCATCGACTGGGTGGCGGCGGCGTTCCGTGACAACGGCTCCGGCCTGGTCGCGTGGAACCGCGCCAAGGGCAATGGCGGCGACGGCTTCATCCGCGCGGTCGGAAGCGACGGCGCGCCGAGCGGCGCCGACCGCAAAGTCGGAAGCGGCCAACCGGTCAATGTGTTCCCGCTGGCCGAAGATCTCGACGATCGGTATTTGATCGTCTGGACCGATCTCGACGACGGCGAGGTCGTGGGCCAGGAAGTGAGCGACAACGCCAGCCCGATCGGTTCCGACATCGAGATCAGCGACAGCTCGGAACAGGTCGAATCCGGTTTCAACGCCGCAGCTTACAACAGCATCAGCGGCGAGAGCGCCGTGATCTATACCCGCGCCGGCTCATCGCCCGCGGTCGTGGTCGCGCTGCTGAGCCCGCCGTAATCGCGACTATTCCGGCACTGGCAAGGGGTGGCATGGGCGTGCGGTTCTCGCCGGGTGCCGTGGGCAAGCTTGCCTTGCCCACGGACAACCCATGAATGCGGAAAGTACTCCTTGATCCAAATGGCGTCCGTGGGCAGAGCAGAGCTTGCCCACGGCACCCATGTGTGCAGGCCAACGGTCAGCGGCCAAACGGACCCGCGGGCAGACGTCCGAGCAAAGCCCTGCTTCTCAAAGGGTATCCCAGCCGAACAGCAGCAGGGCGAGGCGGTCGACTCCAAGCGCCATGCCGGCGCAGGCCGGCAGCGCCGGCAGCGCGGCGAGAAAATCCTCATCGACCGGGTAGGGCTCCTTGCCGAGCGCGACCCGGGCGGCGTTCTCGGCCTCGATGCGGCGCCGCTGCTCGACCGCGTCGGTGAGCTCGTGGAACCCGTTGCAGAGCTCGATGCCCAAGACGTAGAGCTCGAAGCGCTCCGCGACCGCGAACTCCGGATCCGGCCGCACCTGCGCCAGAGCGCATTGATCGGCCGGGTAGTCGTAGAGAAACTCGCCGCGCAGCCGGCCGAGCTGCGGCTCGATCGCCAGCCCCATCAGCAGGTGATACAGGGTTTCGCGGTCGGCGCGCTGGGGCGCCGCGAGGCCCAGGCCCGCGGCGCACGCGCCGAGCTCCTCCGCCCCGGCCCGGGCCAGATCGACGCCGGCCCAGCGCCGAAACGCGTCGCGCACTCGGATGCGGGCGAACCCCGATTCGAGGTCGCAGATCTGACCGCGCCGCTGGACCACCGGCTCGGGCAGCAGCCGGCGCGCCGCTTCGCGCACCAGCCGCTCGACCTCGGTCATCAGCGCTAAATGGTCGCTGCCGGGCCGATAGAGCTCCAGCAGCGTGAACTCGGGCCGGTGCAGCTCGCCGGCCTCGCCGTCGCGCCAGACTTTGCCGAGCTGGTAGATCGGACCGGAGCCCGCGGCCACCAGCCGTTTCATGTGGTACTCCGGACTGGTGATCAAGTAGCGCCGCTCGGATCCGGTCGAGCTCCGCACCGTTGCCGACGGCGCGTCGATGTGTCGATCGACCCCGGGCGAGCCCACCAGAGCCGGAGTCTCGACCTCCAGAAACCCGCCCGCATCGAGCTCGGCTCGCAGCGCGCCGAGCAGACGGGCGCGCTGCCGGATCCGGATCAGATCGTCGCTTGCGGCCACCTTGACGTCAGTGCTGCGCTAGCCGGCGATCAGGTCCCTTGCCGCTGCCGCTGCCCCACAGGCGGGCCCTAGCGGCGCGCGCGGTCGAGATATTCGCCGCTGCGGGTGTCGACCCGGATCACATCCCCCTGGTTGACGAACAGCGGCACCTGCACCACCGCGCCGGTCGAGAGCGTCGCCGGCTTGCTCGCTCCGGTGGCGGTGTCGCCCTTGAACCCGGGCTCGCAGTAGGTGATCTCGAGCTCGACGAAATAGGGCGCTTCGACCGAGATCGCGCGGCCGTTGTGGAACAGCACCGAGACTTCGAGATTCTCGGTCAGCCACTGCCAACTGTCCTCGAGCTGCTCCTTGGTGAGCGTGACTTGCTCATAGCTCGAAGTATTCATGAAGTGATAACCGGCAGCATCGTTGTAGAGATACTGCATCTTGAACTCTTCGATGTTGGCGCGGTCGATCCGCTCGCCGCTCTTGTAGGTGCGGTCGAGCACGCGGCCGCTGACCAGGCTCTTGAGCCGAACCCGGTTGAACGCCTGGCCCTTGCCAGGCTTGACGAACTGGTTGTCGATCATGATGAAGGGCTCGCCGTCGATCTCGACCTTGAGACCCTTGCGAAACTCGTTGGTGCTATACATGGCCCTGCGACCTCACTTTGTTTTCCGCGCTGCGGGGATCGCAAGCCGGCGCTTGCAATGCTCGCTTCCGTCTCGCCCGCTCTGAAATGGGCCGCCAAGCCGAGAGCATCGGGTTCTGTGGCAGGAAGCGTCCTCGATCCTATAGAAACGCCGTCAACTCCGTCAACTAGCAGGAACCTTTTCGAAAGCCCAATCGGGCGGGGACGAGCCCCGCCCCTACATCTCCACGGCGTGGCCCCCAACCACCACTGGCAGACCGCGGCTATCCATCCTCGGGCTAAGTGAGGCTCAATCCACCATCCGCGACTACGACCTGCCCCACTATCCAACTGGCCGCCGGGCTCAACAGGAATGCGACCACCCGAGCGATCTCCTCGGGCTCGGCGATCCGAGCCAGCGGCGTGCGCCTGACGATCTCGCGCTCGCGCGCATCGAACCCTGGAATGTGATTCAAAGCCGCGGTGCGCACCGGACCGGCGGACACCGCGTTGACCCGCGTTCCCTGTGCCGCCAGCTCGACCGCGAGCTGGCGCACCAGCGCCTCGAGCGCGCCCTTGGAGGCGCCGATCACGCCGTAGTTGGCGATGAAGTGCTGGCTGCCGTGACTCGAGACCGTCACCACCGCCCCGCCGCCGGCGGCGCGCAGCAGCGGCGCCGCCGCCTGGCAGCAGAGCAGCAGCGAGCGGGCGTTGACCGACAGGATCAGATCCCAGTGCGAAGGGCGAACCTCCAGCGCCGGTTTGAAGTTGCCGATCGCCGCGCAGTGCACCATCGCGTCGAGCCGGTTCTCGCGCGCGCCGAGCTCGGAGAACATCGATTCGATCGCCTGCGGGCTGCCGACGTTGGCGCGGAGCAGCTCGACCCGCTCGCAGCGCGGCCGCAGCGCCTCGAGCGATTGCAGCGCCGCGGTTCGGTCGGAAGCGTAATTGAGATACAAGCGGGTCTGGGGGCCGGCCACCAGCTCGGCGACGGCCCGCCCGATACCGCGGGTGCCGCCCACGATCAGAACCACCCTTTCGCTGACTTTTTCCCCGCTCAAAGAGCCGCTATCATACCATCCGGTTCCAACGTGAGCCGTAACCGGACACCGAGTCGAATGGGGGCATGAGCCGAGCCGTCATCACCGGAATAGGCATGGTCACGCCGATCGGAATCGGCGTTCGGCCGGTATGGCAGGCCTTGATCGAGGGGCGTTCGGGGGTGCGACCGATCCAGTCGTTCCCGACCCAGGGCTTCCCGATCCGCATCGCCGCCGAGGTGCTCGACTTCAACCCCGAGGATTTCGTCGAGAACCGCAAATCGCTGCGGATCATGGGCCGCAACATCACCTTCGCGGTGGCCGCCGCCAAGCTGGCGCTCGACGACGCCGGCGGCGCCACCGACGGGCTCGATCCGACCCGCTTCGGGGTCACGGTCGGCACCGGCATGGTCGCGGCCAACCTCGAAGAGCTGAGCCGGGCGGTGGCGCACTCGCTCGACGAGCACGGAGAGTTCGATCTCCAACGCTTCGGCCGCGAAGGCATGGGGCAGCTGTTCCCGCTGTGGCTGCTCAAACGGCTGCCCAACATGGTGGCGGCCCACCTGTCGATCATCCACAACATCCAGGGGCCCAACAACACCATCGTCACCGCCTGCGCCGCCGGCACCCAGGCGGTCGCCGAGGCCCTGCGTTTGGTTCAGCGCGACGAAGTCGATGTGGTGCTGACCGGCGGCTCGGACAGCCGCATCGATCCGCTCAACCTGATGAGCTATCACCTGCTCGGCGCGCTGAGCCGGCGCAACGATCCCCCCGAAGGGGCGAGCCGCCCCTTCGATCGCGGCCGCGACGGCTTCGTGCTGGGCGAAGGCGCCGCCATGATGGTGGTCGAGTCGGAGCGCCACGCGCTAGGCCGCGGCGCCCGCATCTACGCCGAGATCGCCGGGGCCGCTTCCAGCTTCGATGCCCATTCGGTGACCGGTCCCGAGCCCAGCGGCCGCGCCGCGGCCGATTGCATGCGCCGCGCGCTCGCCGATGCGCGCTCGAGCCCCGAAGAGGTCGGCTACGTCAATGCTCACGGCACTTCGACCGTGCTCAACGACGCGGTCGAAACCCGCGCGATCAAGAGCGCCTTGGGCGCTCGCGCCAGCCGGGTGCCGGTCAGCTCGATCAAGTCGATGGTCGGCCATTTGATCGGCGCGGCCGGCGCATTGGAGGCTGCGACCAGCGCGCTCGCGATCTTCGAACGCGCGCTGCCGCCGACCATCAACTACGAAACCCCGGATCCCGAATGCGACCTCGATTACGTGCCCAACAAGGCGCGCCAGCTGGCGCCCGGCGTGGTGCTCTCCAATTCGTTCGGATTCGGCGGACAGAACGCGTCGCTGGTGCTGCGCGAATGGAGCGGCTGAAATGACCGGCGGCCCTCGCCGCGTGGTCGCCACCGGGCTGGGCTGGACCACTCCGTTCGGCACCGCGCTCAAGGACACCTGGGCCGCCCTGCTCGAGGGGCGCTCGGCGATCAGCGCGATCACCACCTTCGAGGCCGGCGGCTTTCCGGTGCGGATCGCCGGCGAGATCAAGTTCGGGGCCGAATTGCGGCGCCGGTTCAACGCCTTCGACGGCCAGGCCCATACGCTGTACGCGCTGGCGGCCGCGGCCGGAGCGCTGCAAGACTCCGGACTCGACCCAACCGAGCTCCGGCCCGAGCGCTTGGGCGTCTACCTCGGCGCCAGCAAGGGCTGCTCGTACCTGCCCGAGCTGGCCCGCGCCACCGCGGCCTCGAGCGACGGGGATCGATTCGATCCGGCGCGTTTTCTCGCCTGCGGCGCCGACCACGTCGACCCGCGCCGGCGCGAAGCCGACGAGTATCATCACCCCGCGCTGGCGGTGGCGCGCTGGGCCGGCGCCGGCGGGCCGATCGGGGTCACCATCACCTCGTGCGCGGCCGGCAGCCAAGCGATCGGCGAGGCCTATCAGATCGTGCGCCGCGGCGAGGCCGACGTGATGCTGACCGGCGGCACCGAAGCGATGGTCGATCCGCTGAGCCTGGCCGGCTTCGCCGCGCTCGGTTCGCTGTCGCGCCGCAACGAGGAGCCGGCCGGCGCCAGCCGGCCGTTCGACCGCGAGCGCGACGGCTTCGTCCTGGCCGAGGGCGCCGGCGTGATCGTGCTGGAGGAGCTCGAGCACGCGCGCCGCCGCGGCGCGCCGATCTACGGCGAGCTGGCCGGCTACGCCTCGACCTTCGACGCCTTCCGGGTCACCGATCCGGAACCGGACGGCCGCGGCGCGCGGGCGGCGATGCAGCGCTGCCTGGAACATGCCCGAGTGGCCCCCGACCAGGTCGACGCGATCAACGCCCACGGCACCTCGACCCTGCTCAACGACGCGATCGAAACCCGCGCGATCAAACAGATCTTCGGCCCGCGCGCTGCGCGCCTGCCGGTGAGCGCCACCAAGTCGATGTTGGGCCACATGATCGCCGCCGCCGGCGCGGTGGAGTGCATCGCCTGCTTTCTGAGCCTGCGCGATCAGGTGCTGCACCCGACCATCAACCTCGATCATCCCGACCCGGAGTGCGATCTGGACTACGTGCCGCGCCAGAGTCGGCCGCACCGGGCGCGGGTGCTGCTGTCCAACGCGTTCGGCTTCGGCGGCCAGAATGTCTGCCTGCTGGTCCGCGCCCTGTGAACGTGCGCGGCCCCAAACCCCTGGTCGTGGTGACCGGCGCCACCGGCGCGGTCGGAGGTCAAGCGGTGGCGGCGCTGCTGGCCAAGCGGCGCCACGAAGTGCTGGCGCTGGCGCGCGGCAAGGGCCGGCGCAGCGCCGAGCAGCGAGTTCGCGAGTGTCTCAATGGTAACGTCTCGGGAGCTGTTTCGGGCGCCGGCAGCGGCGCCGCCGCGCCAGCTCCCGGCTGCCTGACCGTCGAGAGCATCGATCTGCGCGCTTCCGATCTGGGATTGAGCGCGGCCGCCGAGGAGCGAATCCTCGACCGGGCCGAGTATTTCATTCACGCGGCGGCGCAGGTCGATCTGAGCGCGCCGTGGTCCGAGGTCAGCGCCAACAACCTCGAAGGCACCGCCCACGTGCTGGAGCTGGTCGGCCGGGCGCGCCGACTGAAGCGATTCATCTATGTCAGCTCGGCCTATGCGGTCGGCAGCGGGCGGCCCTACCTGTCGCATGAAGATCGTTTGCCCCAGGAGCCGGCGTTTTCGAATCCTTACGAGCGCAGCAAGTACCAGGCCGAAGGGCTGGTCCGCCAGGCCCTAGCCGGCGGTCTGATGGGCGCGATCGTGCGCCCCAGCATCGTGGTCGGCGATTCACGCACCGGGCGCGCCGCCCGCCATCACGTGATCTATCCGCTGTTTCGTACTTTTTTGCACAACCTGCTTTCCGAATGGCCGCTGCTGGAATCCACTACCATGAACCTGGTGCCGATCGACTTCGTGGTCCGCCGCATCCTGGGACTGATGCGGCATCCCAGCGCCCAAGGGCGTTGCTTTCATCTGGTCTCGCAGCAGCCGGCCAGCCTCGGCACCGTCCTGGGGCTGCTCGGTCGAGTGACCGACATCCGCCTGCCCAAGCTGGTCGATCCAAAGCACTACGATCCGAGCCGGCTGCCGCCCGAAGAGCAACAGGTCTACGAGGGGCTGCGGCCTTTTCTGCCCTACTTCGACGATCACCTGCGCTTCGACTGCCGCAACATGCTCGAGCTCGGCGCCCCGCCGCGCACCGGGCCGGCGTTTCTGCTGCGCCTCGGCCGCGCGGCGATAGCGCGCGGCTACGCCCAACTCCAGTACCGCAGCTAGCCGGCGGATCCGCTACGTAGGCGGCGGATCTGGCTCGTTCGGCCTCCTCCGAGATACGGGGACTGGTACGAATTTCCGGCACGGCCACACTCATGACTCAGCGGTCCAGGAAATTCGCTACCTGTCCCCGTATCTCGATGGCCGCGGGATTTTCGCAGCACGCAGAGCCGTTCACCGGCCGTGCTGAGGCGGGGGCAAGCCCCGCCTCTACATAAAAAACCGGCTGCGGCTCAGCCGCTCCAGGGGCGGGGATTGTTCTGCCCCCGAGGGCAGGCGCAAGGCCCGCACGCTTCTCGTCATTCCGGCGCAAGCCGGAATCCAGACGCTGCTTTGCGCGGCAGGTTGCCGAATGCTACGAAGCTGGCCGGGAGTGGCGGGGCTTGACCCCGCCTCGGCAAGGCTGGCGAATGGCTCTGCGTCCTGCGCGAATCCCGCGGCGACAAGACGCGACTGCCTGCGAGGTTCGCGTAGAGGGATTCGCGTTCATGCGCCGGCGTCGGGCGGGGACAAGCCCCGCCCCTACAGTTCGGGCAAGCCCTGCCACCACATCGACGGCCCCGCACGCAAATTGAAAACTAACGGCTTTCACACACTGGCACGAAAGATGTTCGCAAAAAACACGCAAGCTAGGCGGGAAGAATCTACGTCGTCAGAGCCGTAGGACAAGCCCCCCTACTTCGGACGGAGCGACAAGGTACTGAAAAAACATTTTCACAACCGCACAATCGCAGATCGAGCGCAGCGCCGGTGCACCGGCTTCCCCCCGCCACCCTGCAGAGCGCCGCGCTACCCTCTTTGGTGGCGGCGCACCCGCGAGGCGCCGCCGGGGGCGGGACCGGTCGTCACGATGGGCGCCGGGATGCGCCGCGCGAAAACGCCATAGCTAGAGCCGTCCTGACCGAAACTCTGCCAGGCCACCACGAAACGATCGGCCGAGTCATGCGAGATCGTGGAGTAACTCTGAAAGCTCGTCGTGTACTGGTTCACCTGGAACTCTCCCCCTAGGGGACTGCCAGAGCTGTTGAAGCGCCGCGCGAAAACGCCACCGTCTGAGCCGTCCTGACCGAAACTCTCCCAGGCCACCACGAAACCACCGGACGAGTCATGCGAGATCCCGGGGGAAGTCTGAAAGCTTGTCGTGTACTGGTTCACCTGGAACTCCAAACCGAGAACGCCGCCAGAGCTGTCGAAACGCCGCCCGAAAACGCCAACGTATGAGCCGTCCTGACCGTAACTATGCCATGCCACCACGAAACCACCGGACGAGTCATGCGAGATCGTGGGGAAATACTGACCACTCGTCGTGTACTGGTTCACCTGGAACTCTCCCCCCAGGGGACCGCCAGAGCTGTCGAAACGCCGCCCGAAAACGCCATAGTATGAGCCGTCCTGATATTCGCTCTGCCAAGCCACCACGAAACCACCGGACGAGTCATGCGAGATCGCGGGGAAATACTGACCACTCGTCGTGTACTGGTTGATCTGGAACTCTCCCCCCAGGGGACTGCCGGAGCTGTCGAAACGCCGCCCGAAAACGCCATAGCCTGAGCCGTCCTGATCCAAACTCTGCCATGCCACCACGAAACCACCGGACGAGTCATGCGAGATCGTGGGGTAATTCTGAAAGCTCGTCGTGTACTGGTTCACCTGGAACTCTCCCCCCAGGGGACTGCCAGAGCTGTCGAAACGCCGCTCGATAACGCCATCGCTTGAGCCGTCCTGAGTGTAACTCCCCCATGCCACCACGAAACCACCGGACGAGTCATGCGAGATCGAGGGGAAACCCTGAAAGCTCGTCGTGAACTGGTTCACCTGGAACTCCGCGCCAAGAGCGCCGCCCGAGCTGTCGAATCCCCGGGCGAAAACGCCCCAGCTTGAGCCGTCCTGACCGTTGCTGTGCCATGCCACTACGAAACCCCCGGACGAGTCATGCGAGATCGCGGGGTATTTCTGATAGCTCGTCGTGTACTGGTTCACCTGGAACTCCCCGGCCCGGGCTCCCCCCACACCGGCAAGCAGAATCACAAGCCACCCGCTCAAGTCCATCACCTTCGATATCCTCACGCCCCCTCCTCCTTCGGCTTCGGATGCGGACTCCCACTCGATCCGCACGAGTGGACACACCGCACGACGACACCGTATCCGCGTGGCGCGTCGAACCCCCTGACCTGATCATCCCTTTCAACTAGACCTTGGTCCTGCACGGCCCGTCCTTCCGGCCTGCGCACCCTTGGCGCCCCGATCGCTCTGGTGGGAACACAATACCACATTACCAAGGCAGGGGTTCATCTGAGAAGCAGGGTGCTGTGCTATGAGGATCCACCCCCTCCGCTGGTACGGGGAGAGGGTTGGAGTGAGGGGGATTGCCGGCCTAATGCGGCAAAGCGGCAGCCAATTGTCGGTGGCGGGGCTTGCCCCCGCCTCGGCACGCCCGACGAATAGCTCTCCGTCCTGGGAAGGCCCCGCGGCGAAATGATGCGCCTCGGTTCAGCGTTCGTGCGGAGGGATTAGCGTTCATGAGCCGTGCTCAGGCGGGGGCAAGCACCGCCACAGTTCGGGCAAGCCCCGCCACATCAAAAACCGGCTGCGGCTCAGCCGCTCCAGGGGCGGGGATTGTTCTGCCCCCGAGGGCAGGCGCAACGCCCGCACGCTTCTCGTGATTCCGGCGCGTCACCACCGCTTCGTCATTCCGGCGCAAGCCGGAATCCAGACGCTGCTTTGCGCGGCAGGTCCGCCGAATGCTGCGAAGCTGGCCGCATTTGTGGCGGGGCTTGACCCCGCCTCGGCAAGGCTGGCGA
>DASWHO010000463.1:0-5444 GCA_036398155.1 Acidobacteriota bacterium | reverse complement strand
GAGCGCGTAGGCGACCGAGGTGCCGGGCCGGTCGGCGACCAGCGCGCCGGTCGAGCGCGAGCGGATCACGCCGGCCCACGGCTGATAGCCGTCGAACAGCTTGTTGAGGATGCCGGTGCCGCGGGTGTCGGTCAGAAACTCGGTGCGCAGGCCGATCAGACCGCGGGCCGGGATCGAGAACACCATCCGGACCCGGCCGGTGCCGTGGTTGATCATCTCTTCCGTCTTGCCCTTGCGCTGGCTGAGCTTCTGAGTCACCACCCCGACGAACTCCTCGGGGCAGTCGACGTAGAGCTTCTCGAACGGCTCGAGTTTCCGCCCGCCCGCGTCTTCACGGGTCAGCACCTCGGGCTTCGACGCGTTGAGCTCGAACCCTTCGCGGCGCATCATCTCGATCAGGATCGCGAGCTGGAGCTCGCCGCGGCCCGAGACCTTGAACGCGTCCGGGCTGCCGGTCGGCTCGAGCCGGATCGAGACGTTGGTGAGCACCTCTTTTTCGAGCCGCTCCTTGATCTGGCGCGAGGTCAGCCTATTGCCGTCGCGCCCGCCGAGCGGCGAGTCGTTGACCGAGAAGATCATGCTGATGGTCGGCTCCTCGACCCGGATCGGCGGCAGCGGGCGCGGGGTTTCGGGATCGCACAGGGTCTCGCCGATCGAGATCTCTTCGATGCCGGCCACCGCGATGATGTCGCCGGCACCGGCGCGCTCGACCTGGGTGCGCTTGAGGCCGTCGTAGGTGTAGAGCGCGACCACCTTGGACGACTCGACCGCGCCGTCGAGCCGGCAGACGGCCACGGTGCTGCCGGACTCGATCGTGCCGGAGCGCACCCGCCCGATCACCAGGCGGCCGACGTAGTCGTCGTAGTCGAGGTGGGTCGCGAGCATCTGCAGCGGCGCTTCCAGCTCGCCCTGCGGCGGCGGCAGCTTGGTCACGATCAGATCGAAGAACGGCTGCAGGCTGGTGCCGGGCTGGCTCAACTCGAGCGTGGCGGTGCCGGCCCGGGCGTTGGTGTAGACCACCGGAAACTCGATCTGGGCATCGCCGGCGTCCAGGTCGATGAACAGGCCGTAGACTTCGTCGAGCACTTCCTTGGGCCGAGCGTCGGGCCGGTCGATCTTGTTGATTACCACGATCAGCGGCAGGCCGCGATCGAGCGCCTTCTTGAGCACGAAGCGGGTCTGCGGCAGCGGCCCTTCGGCGGCATCGACCAGCAGCAGCGCGCCGTCGACCATGTGCAGGGTGCGCTCGACCTCGCCGCCGAAGTCCGCATGGCCCGGGGTGTCGACGATGTTGATCTTGGTGCCACGGTAGTTGATCGCGGTGTTCTTGGCCAGGATGGTGATGCCCTTTTCGCGCTCCAGGTCGATCGAGTCCATCACCCGCTCGACCACCCGCTCGTTGGAGCGGAAAATGCCGCTCTGCCACAGCATCGCGTCGACCAGGGTGGTCTTGCCGTGGTCGACGTGCGCGATGATGGCGACGTTGCGGTAGTCCTTTAGCTCGCGCAGCTCCATAAAAAATAGGCGGGGCGCCAAACGGCCCCGCGATCAGCTGAATATAGCGCCTCGCGCGCCCGAAATCAACCATTCACCGGCCCGCCCGCTCCGCCGGCTCGGGTGCGACAGTTGGTGCCGTCAGTATGATCCGATCCCGAGCTTACGTTTGACCCCTTCTTGAGAAGAAAGCCAGCCGGCTTGAGCTTCTTGCCTGGCCTCGGTCAGGCCGCCGTCCCTGTCGTCGTCATCCACCTCATCATCGGCTGGAGCCCTTGAGAGGGTTCGCAACATTGGATCGGCGCTCAGTTGATGGGGTCGGCTCGACCGTGGGCAAAGCGAAAGCTTGCCCACGGCACCCAGCGGAGCTTGCCCACGGCACCCAGGGAAGCTTGCCCACGGCACCCAGAAGGTGAAACCGGTTCGAGCTCACTCCGTCACCCCCGACCCCTTTCCAGGGGGGAGAGGGGAGACGCGGCCCTCAGTCGATTTTGGCTACGGCTTCGGGGCGGTGAGCTGGGCGGCGCGCTCGGTGGCCACTTCGACCGCGTGGATGAAGGCCGAGCGCACCGAGCGGCTCTCGAGCTCGTGGATCGCGGAGATGGTGGTGCCGCCCGGAGTGGTGACCATGTCGCGCAGCATGGCCGGGTGGCGATCGTCGGTCTGCAGCATCCGCGCCGAGCCCAGCACGGTCTGGACCACCAGCTCGCGGCAGATCCCACGCGGGATCCCGACCTTGATCCCGCCGTCGATCAGCGCTTCGATCATCAGGAAAACGTAGGCTGGCGCGCTGCCGGAAAGCCCGGTGACCGCGTTCATCAGGTCCTCCTCGACCCGAGCGACCCGGCCGACCGCCGAGAGCAGCGATTCCGCGAGCTGCATGTGCTCTTCGGTCGCGTGAGCGCCGGCGGTGATCGCGGTCGCGCCCGCGCCGATCACCGCCGGCAGGTTGGGCATCGAGCGCACCACCGGGATGGCGCTGCCCAGTGCGGCCTCGAACTCGGTGGTGCGGGCGCCGGCCACCGTGCTGATCACCAAGGTGCCGGGCCGCAGCACCGGCGCGAGCGCCGGCAGCAGCTCCGGCAGAGCGCGCGGCTTGACCGCGATGAAGGCGACTGCGGCCTGCTGCGCCGCTTCCACGGCGCTGCGGGTGGTGCGGCAGCCGCAGCGCCGCTCGAGGTCCTTGAGCTTGTCGTCGTGGTGGTCGCAGGCGATCAGCTCGCTCGGCGCCACCCGGCCGGCGGCCGCCAGCCCGCGCACCAGCGCCCCGCCGATGCAGCCGCAGCCGATGATAACCACGTTGGATGAAGTGCCCATGCTTGCCTCCAGGCGCCCATTCTCGACCGCCTTCGCGGGCGGGTCAAAGCCCGGAGCTGGGTGGCATGGGCACGCGAAGCGCGCCCATGGACGAGGCAGCTAACAAGGCCAAGTACCATTGAACGGACGACGGATCAACGCCCAGGTCGTCCATGGGCGCCCTTCGGCCGCCCATGCCACCCGGTTAGGGTTTGAGGGGCGGGGCTTGACCCCGCCCAAACGGCCTTCGAAGGCGGTCGAGTTGCGCCGATCAACATTGTCGCGCATGACGGGAGGGGACAAGCCCCTCCCCTACATTTTGGGTCAAGTTCGGACCCTCTCCTTCAGTCCCCGCGGGTTCGCAGGGAGAAGGAGAAAAACAGGGCGGCGCCGGCGGCGCAGACGGCGGCGCTCAGAAGCAGCAGCGGCCGCGGGCCGAAGGCGGTCCAGACCCAAGCTCCCAGCAGCGGCGCGGGGAAGAAGCAGAACGAGCGCGCCGCCCAGTAGGCGCCGACCGCCTGGGCGCGGTGCGATTCGGGCATCAGGTTGATGATCATGGCTTTGCGCGCCGGCTCGCCGATCTCGCGCAGCCCGTAGATCACGAACGCCAGGATCAACCCGGCCGGCCCCTGGGCCGCATAGAGCAGCAGCGGGAACAGGGCGAAGCAGATGAAGGTGAGGCCGATGAACGGGCGCGGCTGGTTCCGATCGACCCACCAGCCGACCGGAAGATAGGTGATCAGCGCGACCGTCATCTGCAGCGCGACCAGGCCGCCGTAGCTGGCCGGCGTGAGCTCCAGATGGTCGAGACAGTAGAGCACGATGAAGTCGCGCTGCAGCCAGTCGCCCCAGCGCGCGAAGATCTCGGCCAAAAGCAGCCGGCGCAGCACCGGCGGCATCCCGCGCAATAGTCCGAGCGACGCGGTTTGCGCGGCGGCCGGGCGGCCCTTGGGCAGAAAGCGCAGCTGCGCGGCCAGCGCCAGCAGCGCCAGCGCGATCGAGACCAAGAGCAGCGCGCGCACGCCTTGAACCACGCCGATGCCGGTCAGCACCAATCCTCCGATCGCCGGCCCGACGATCTTGGGCACCCGCTTCTGGATCGACTGCAGCGCGAACGCCATGGTGCGGCGCTGCGGCCCTAGGGCCTGGGCTACGCCGGCGAACACCGCCGGCACCGAGAGCGGTTCCCACAAGGTCACCAGGATCGCGCCGGCGATTCCGAGCGCGGGACCGGCGGCCGTCCCGAGCAGGGCGTAACCGAGCAGCGGCACCAGGCCGGCCGTCACCAACGAGGTGCGCACCCCGAGCGACTGCGACAGGATGCCGCCGCCCAGATAGAGGAAGGCCTCCACCAGGTTGCGGCCGGCGCTGTACAGGCCGACCAAGAGCAGCGAGGCGCCGAGGGCGCGCAGATACTTGGGGACGAACGGCGACCAGAGCTCCTCGCCCAGGCCGACGCACAATACTGCCAAGAGCAGCGTCGCGGTCGCCGGATTGAGCGCCAGGAAGTCCGCTCCCCGGCGCCAGGCGCTGCCCGATTCGTCCATCGCCGCCCACTGTAGAATAAGCCGCCGGGCACCTCCAGAATGCTGCAGGCGCCTTGCATCTTTTATGGTCTCTGTACCGATGCTGCCGCCGGCGCTGGTCAAGCTGGCTCATGCGATCGAGGCGCGCGATCCGTTCACGGCCGGCCATCTCTGGCGCATGCAGTGCTATGCCGAGGCGCTGGCGCGCGCGCTCGACTACAACGAGCCGGAGCGAGAGCAGGCGCGCGCCGCGGCGCTGCTCCACGACCTGGGCAAGATCGCGCTGCCCGAGACGATCCTGGCCCGCAAGGGGCTGCTCGAGGACGAGGAGATCGCGTGGATGCGCCGCCATCCGCGGATCGGCTTCGAGCTGCTGAGCGATCAAGGCCTGCCCGAGCCGGTGCTGGAGGCGGTGCTGCACCACCACGAGCGCTGGGACGGCATCGGCTATCCGGATCGGCTCAAAAATGAGGCGATCCCGGAGCTGGCCCGCTTGATCGCGCTGTGCGACGCCTACGACAACATGACCAGCTGGCGGCCCTACCGCAAAGCGCCGTTCGCCCCCTCGCGCGCGCTGATCGAGCTGAGCAAGCACGCCGAGCGCCAGTTCGATCCGCGCCAGGTCAAGCTGTTCAGCGCGCTGGTGGCGGCGGGCGAGCTCTCGTCGATCTACGGTTGCAGCGCGCCGCGGACTCGGGTCGCGCGCTGTCCGGATTGCGGCGCGGTCCTGCCGTTCGAGACGGAGCATGAAGCCGGCGCTGCGCTGCTCTGTCCCGGCTGCCGCCAGGAGCTCGCGATCGAGAGCCGCAGCGGGCTGGAGCTGGAAATCAAAAAGACCGGCCGCAAACTGAGCGAGCTCCCCCCCTGACGGATCGGGCGGGGACCAGCCCCGGCCCATCGCTTACGGTACGCACAATCGAAACCGGGCGGGGGCAAGCCCCGCCCCTACATTCTTGTCGGCGGGGACAAGCCGCATCCGATTTTGTCGGCGGGGAGGGTCCCCGTCCCATTCTGTCCGCGCGGACCAGCCGCGCCGCACATTTGCGCGATACGCCCAGTCAATGTGCGATACGCCCGGACAAAATGTAGGGGCGGGGCTGGTCCCCGCCCGATCGGACACACAAATAA
>DASWHO010000462.1:0-1975 GCA_036398155.1 Acidobacteriota bacterium | reverse complement strand
GTGCGGTTGGGGGCCGCCTGCAGGGCGCGATAGGACTGCACCGCGCCGCGGCTTTCGAGCGGAGCCAGGATGGCGTAGGGGCCGATGCGAGCCGGATCAGGCATGGGTCTCGAAGACGATCGTGGTCGTCCCGATTGTAATGCGGTCGAGGTCGCCGAGCAGCCGGCGCTGGGTCGCTTCCCCATTGACCTGAGTCCCGACACTGCTCTCGAGGTCGGTCAGCAGGTAACCGTCCTCGGTCCACTCGATCCGCAAGTGTTCCTTGCTCGCCTGGCGCTCGGTCAGCACCAACTGGCAGCTCGGCGCGCGGCCGACGGTGATCGGCTCGCCGTCCAGCTCGATGGTTCGGCCGCGCTCGGCGCCGTCGGTCACGAACAGCCGCGCCGGCTGCGGGGCGCCGGCCTTCAACTCCGCGGTCCGAACCCGCGGGGCAATCTCCAAGGTTCGGATCGGGAACGGGATCGTGATCCCGCTGCGCTTGAACTCCTCCCAGATCCGCATCCGGACCTCGCTGGCAATCCGCGGCACGTTGGCGAAATCGTCGATCCAGACCCGCAGCTCGTATTGCATCGAGCTGTCATCGAAGCTGAGCAGGTAAACCTCCGGGGTCGGTTTCTCCAAGGTCCCTTCGACCCCTTGGACGCAATCGAGCAGCGCGCGGCGCACCCGGTAGGGCGGCGTTCGATAGTGGACCCCGACGTAGATCCGCTCCATGTGCAAAGGATGCGGGGTGTAGAAGTTGACCACTTGCTCGTCGGCGATCTTGGCGTTGGGCAGCACCAGGTTGTCGTTCTCGCGGGTCCGCAAGTAGGTGGTGCGCCAGGTGATCTTCTCGACCCGGCCCTCGACCTCGCCGACCCGGATCCAGTCGTTGATCCGAAACGGCTTTTCCAGGCTGATCACGACCCCGGCGAAGAAGTTGCCCAGGATCGGCTGCAGCGCCAAGCCGAGCACCAGCGAGGTGATCGCGCTGGTCGCGAGCAGACCGGTCATTTCCAGGGTGGGATAGGCCAGCTTGAGGGTGATCAGGGCGGTCAGGATGTAGGCGAGCCCGAGCGCCACCGCCGGCATCAGCGGCGGCAGGCGGATGCCGCGGCGCACCTGGAGATGGATCTCGAACAGGTACAGGCCGACCAGCCGCAAAGCTGCGACCGCCGGCAGAAACAGGAGGATCCAGCCGAGGGCCTGCTCCAGCAGCGGAAAAGCTCCGGCTTCGAAAAGGGTGAAGACCTTGAGGCCGGCCGCCAGCGCCGCGACGTAGAGCGGAAAGGCGAGCTGGCGCACCAGGTGGAAAGAGCGCTGCAGGAAGAAAATCAGCGCCAGCGCCAGCGCCGTGGCCGCGATGCTACTTCCCAGAGCTAGCGCCAACTGCAAAGCCAGAAGCCTCCCGATCAGCGGGCGCGATTATACACCCGCCCCGGACCCGAGCGTTATCGACGCGAACGCACCAACGCACCCCCACCGTTTGACACCTTTGCCGGCGGAGCGTAGCATGAGGCCACTTTTCCCCCGGGAACCGATCCGCGGCGGACATGCGCCTGCGGTGGCTGAGGCTGGATCGTCGAGGAACCGACGAAGGTGGTTGCTGGCCAAAGGCCTCGCGTAGCGACCCAGGCGCACGCTTCCCGCGATCCCGTCAAAGGAGCATTGGCATGATTCGTTCGGCGTGCCGCCAGCTCGGATTCACCCGCCGTGCCGCTTCGGTGCCACTCGTCATCTTGGGGTTCCTCTTCGGCGCCGCGCAACTGGGAGCGCACGATCTCAACCCGCCCGGTTACCGCGGCGGCGTCTGCAGCACGGTAGCGAGCTGGGTCTTCGGCCCCGCCAGCGCCGGCACGCCCTCCAATCTTCAGCCCGACGGCCCGATACCATCGGTGATCGGCGACTTTGCGCCGTTCTTGAACGCGGCGTTCCCCGGCTCCGCGCCCTACCCCTCGGGCAGCGCGTTCGGCTGCAGCTTTGCACTGAGCGGCGG
>DASWHO010000461.1:0-5605 GCA_036398155.1 Acidobacteriota bacterium | reverse complement strand
GCGCCATGACCAGGCGCGGGAGGGGAGCATGGGCAAGATCAACGGTGCTCGTGTTTTGATCGGTGGGTTGCTGGCCGGGGCGGCGATGTTCGTTCTTGGCTTTCTTTTTTATGGCTTGTGGTTGAGCGCGGAGTTTGACGCCGCGCTCCAGGCCCTGGGACGCTCGCCGATGCCGGAGACCGCCGGAATGATGGTGTTTATTCTGGTGATGAGCTTGGTCAGTGGAATCATCGCGGTCTGGCTCTATGCCGCCATTCGTCCGCGCTTCGGTGCCGGGCTCAAGACCGCCGCCGTAGCGGGAGTCGCGGCCTGGGTGATCGGCGGGCTGATTCCGAACATTTGGTGGAGCACGCTGGAGCTGTTTCCGCGGGCGTACATGGCGAAGGACACCGCCGCGGGCCTGATCCTCTGGGTGCTCGCCACGGTGATCGGCGCCTGGGCGTACAAAGAGTAGCGAGATCGTAGCCGACAAGCCGGCCGCTTTCCGGGCAGCCATGGGCGTATGGCTGACGCCGGCGGGAGCCCGCACTCCGGCGCTAACAACGCGGCTCGGCTCTGGACCTTCGGCCTGCTCGAGCGGGAGTGGCCCGTTCACTTTTGGGACTTCGAGTTCCCAAGGATGAACATTGGAGTGAGACGGGCTCGCCGCAGCAGCCTCCCAAGCGACCGCCCAGTGTTTGTTCTCCATTTTGCGGCTCTTGGCACGGGATTGGCACTGGCATGCCCCAGCCTGGCACGACCGGGAACGGCTCTTCGAGCCTGCGGATTTCATCGCGGTGTTTGTGGCCAGGTCAGGAGAAGATCTATGCAAGTCCTGTGGCAAGACCTGCGCCACGGCGCGCGCATGCTGTGGAAGCAGCCCGGCTTCAGCTCGATTGCCCTGCTGACGTTGGCGCTGGGCATCGGCGCGAACACCGTGATTTTCAGCGTGATCGACGCGGTGTTGCTTCGTCCGCTGCCCTATCCGCAAGCGGAGCGGCTGGTTTTCTTGTGGTCGACGCTCCAATCGCAAGGCATTACGAGCGCGGGCAGCTCGATGCCGGATTACCGCGAGTGGCGTGACCAAAACCGGGTCTTCGAGCGGCTCGCCGGCTTTTACTACGGCGACTTCAATATGGCGGGCGCGGGGCAGGAGCCGGAATTGGTGCAGGGCGCACTCATCACCGCCAATCTGTTCGCCGCCTTGAAGGTCGCGCCGTCGCTGGGTCGCTGGTTCAGCGCCGAGGAGAATCAATTCGGACGGCATCGAGTGGCGCTGCTGAGCCACGGTTTGTGGCAGCGGCGTTACGGCGGCGACCGAGGGATCTTGGGACGCGCCATCAAACTGGGCGGCGAAGATTTTCTCGTCGTCGGCGTCATGCCGCAGGGGATGCCGTTTTTGGACGACCTGCCGCAGGTCGAGCTCTGGACTCCGATCGCGTTCGCGCCGGGCGACAGCATGGATACGCGCAACAACCAGTTCGTCACGCTGATCGGACGGCTGAAGCCCGGCGTGAGCGTGCGGCAGGCGCAAGCCGACGTCAGCCTGATCGCGCGGCGAATGGAAGAGCGGTATCCTGAAAACCAGGGGTTGGGGGCGTCGGTTGTGCCGCTGCAAGAGCAGCTGGTCGGCGATTCACAGCCGGCGCTGCTGGCGCTTTGGGTTGCGGTCGGGTTCGTCCTGCTGGTGGCCTGCGCCAACCTCGCCAACTTGCTGCTGGCGCGGGCGGCGGCGCGGGAAAAGGAGCTGGCAATCCGCGCCAGCCTGGGGGCCACGCGCACGCGGCTGGTGCGGCAGATGCTGGCTGAATGTCTGCCGCTGGCGCTGTTGGGCGGGACGTTGGGCGCCTTGGTTGCGCTGTGGGGGATTGAAGCGCTTTCCACCTCCCTGCCTTTGACCTTGCCGCGTCACAACTCGATCGGCTTGAACGCGCGGGCGCTGGCCTTCACCGGCATGGTGTCGTTGCTTACGGTGATGATCTTCGGCTTGCTGCCCGCGTTTCAGGCTGCCAGGTCGGCGGCCGGCGCGGTGCTCAAGGAGAGCGGACGTGGCGCAGCAGGCAGCCGCCGGCGGAGCCTGTTGCAACGGTTGCTGGTCGCATCCGAGATCGCGCTGGCTTTGGTGCTGCTGGTCGGTGCCGGGCTGATGGTGCGCAGCTTCGTGAAGCTGCGCCAGGTCGATACCGGGTTGGGCGCGCGCAACCTGCTCACGCTGCGCGTGCCTTTGCCGGAAGCGAAGTACCCGTTTCCGATCCAAGCCACCGACCTGCGACCGCCGGCCGGACTGGCTTTTTTCGAGCAGCTGTTGGCGCGGGTTCGAACGCTCCCCGGCGTGCAATCGGCGGCGGTGGGAACGGCACTCCCGCTCGGGGCGGGAACCGGCTGGGGCAAGTTCATGAACGTCGAAAGCCACGCCCCGGCGCCGTCGCTCGAGCAGGTACCGCTGGTCCGCTTCGCGCTGATCAGCCCCGACTATTTCCGCGCTTTCGGGATCGCGCTCCACCAAGGCAGGGCGTTCGACGCCGCCGATCAAGGCCATTCGCAGCCGGTCGCAATCATCAATCAAACGCTGGCGCGCACCTACTTCCCGAGCGAAGACCCGATCGGCAAGCTGATCACCATGAGCCCGCCGGAATCGCTGCTCAGCGATGAGGCCCGCCGGCCGGAGAATCTCCCGCCGCGCCGCCTGATCGTCGGGGTGGTTGCCGATGTGAAGGGCGGCAGCCTCAGCCAACCCACTTCGCCGCTGGTCTACGCCCCGCTCACGCAGCACTGGCGCGAGGGTTGGAGCAACGTGCTGATGCTGGCGGTGCGGACCGCGGCCCGGCCCGCGGCCTACGCTCCGGCGCTTACCGCCGCCGTGCGCGCGCTCGATGCCGAGCAGCCGGTCACCCAGGTCCGAACCATCGACGAGCTGTTCAGCCGGTTGCTGTCCGAGACCCGTTTCAATCTGCTGCTGTCGGGACTTTTCGCCGGCTTGACCCTGATTCTGGCGGCGGTCGGAATCTACGGCATGACGTCCTATGCGGTTGAGCAGCGCACCAACGAGATCGGAATTCGGATGGCGCTCGGCGCTCCCGCCCGGCAGGTCATTGCCATGATCCTCAAGCAAGGGATGACGCCGGCGCTGGCCGGCGCCGGGGTTGGATTTTTGGCCGCCTTGGCTTTGATGCGGCTGCTGGGAAGCTTGTTGTTCGGCGTCGAGGCGAGCGATCCGCTGGCCTTCGTGGCCGTTTCGTTGCTCTTGGTTGGAGTAGCGCTGCTCGCCTGTTGGATTCCCGCGCGGCGGGCGACCAAGGTCGATCCGATGATCGCTCTGAGGTGTGAATAGGTCAGACCGCCAAGGATGAGGCGGCTGCGCGGGTAGTCTTGCCCGCACCGTTCTCACCCACCCACCAGCCCGCCACAATGGAGGGGCAGGAGTACTGGGCGAGGTTCCAGGACTGGGTCCCGGCTTGCGCCTGGATGACGATTTCTGCTTGTGTAAACCATTGATTTTAAAATGGATAGATGGCATTTGCGAGGTGGATCCAAAAAACACCTTGCATTCTGTATAGTGTTATAGTTAACTATATCAGCACAACGCCTATGAACCGTGAATGGAATGACAGTCAGCCGATCTATCGCCAGCTTCGCGATCGTGTGGTCGCCATGATTCTCGACGGCATCATCAACGAAGGCGATCCGCTGCCGTCCGTACGCCATGTCGCGGCCGAGTATCGGATCAATCCGCTCACGGTTTTGAAGGGCTATCAGCAACTGGTGGACGATCAGTTGGTCGAGAAGCGGCGCGGGCTCGGCATGTTCATCCAACCCGGCGCGCGCCATCGGCTGCTCGAGGGCGAACGCCAGAGGTTTCTTGCCGAGCGGTGGCCGCGGATCCACGCGACCATTCAGCGGCTCGGCCTGAGCGCTGAAGAGCTGCTGAATGCGAAGCCGACGGGCGCGCCGTCGCCGGATGCCGGTGAGCAGGAACGCTGAATCCATGGCCTGCATAGAAGCCCGCGGACTCCGAAAGGCCTATGGCGCGACCGTCGCCGTGGACGGGCTCGATCTGCGCGTCGAAGCGGGCCGCATCCTCGGGCTCATCGGTCCCAACGGCGCCGGCAAGACCACCGCGCTCAACGCGATCGTCGGCCTCACCGCCTATCAGGGAGAGCTGAAAGTGCTCGGGCGCGATCCCTGGACCGAGCGCGCTCAGCTCATGCGCGACGTCGCCTTCATCGCGGACGTCGCGGTGCTGCCGCGCTGGATCCGGGTCTCCCAGGTCATCGACTATCTCGCCGGCGTGCATCCGCGATTCGATCGCGCCAAGGCGGAAAGCTTGCTCGCCAAGACCGACATCCAACGCTGCAGCAAGGTCCGGGAACTGTCGAAGGGCATGGTGACCCAGCTCCACCTCGCCCTGGTGATGGCGATCGACGCGAAGCTGCTGGTGCTGGACGAGCCGACGCTCGGCCTCGACATCCTCTATCGCAAGCAGTTTTACGATTCCCTGCTCAACGACTACTTCGACCGCAGCCGCACCATCGTCGCGACGACGCATCAGGTGGAAGAGATCCAGGACATCCTCACCGATGTCCTGTTCATCAACCGCGGCCGGATCGTATTCGAGTGCAGCATGGAAGAATTCGAGGCCCGCTACGTGGAAGTGATGGTGGGTCCCGAGCAGCTTGCCGCGGCGCGAGCGCTCGGGGCCATTCACGAGCGCCAGCGGTTCGGCCGCACCATCCTGCTGTTCGATCGGGTCGAGCGCCATCAACTGGTCGCGCTGGGCGAGGTGCGCAGGCCAAGCCTCGCCGATTTGTTCGTCGCCATGATGGGCGATGAAAGCAAAGCGGCCAAAGGAAGGCCGCTATGAATACGCTTTCGAACGGCGGCTCAGAGCATCCGGTCGATTCTCAGGCCGTCGCGCCGGCGCCCAGGTCGGAGACCCGCCCGATGATCTGGTCGGTGCGCCGCGAGCTGTGGGAAAACCGCTTCATCACCATCGCGCCCCTGGCGGTCACCGCTTTGGTCCTGTTGGGCTCCCTGATCAGCGTGATCGGCCTGCCGCGCAGGATGCAGGCTCTGGCCGAGGACCCGGCCAAGCTGCACGGCATGATCGTCCGTCCGTTGAGTATGGCTCCGGCTCCGATCATGCTGGCAACGCTCATGATCGGGATGTTCTATGCGCTCGACGCGCTCTACGGCGAGCGGCGCGATCGCAGCCTTCTGTTTTGGAAATCGTTGCCGGTCTCCGATCTCACCACCGTGCTCTCCAAAGCGAGCATTCCGCTCGTGGTGCTGCCGTCGATCGCCTTCGCGCTCAGCGTCGCGACCCAGTTGATCCTGCTGCTAGTAGGCACTGCGGCGCTGCTGGGCAGCGGTGTGAGTGCCGCCACGCTGTGGACCGAATTTCGGTTGTTCCAGGGTTTGCTGATCATGCTCTACGGCCTGACCGTGCATGCGCTGTGGTTCGCGCCCGTCTACGCCTGGCTGATGGTGGTCTCGGCCTGGGCGCGGCGCGCGCCGCTGCTCTGGGCCCTGCTGCCGCTGCTCGCGGTGTCGGCAGTCGAAAGGATTGCACTCGGCAGCTGGCACTTCATGGCCATGTTGCAATACCGCATGACGGGCGCCATGAAGG
>DASWHO010000460.1:0-4884 GCA_036398155.1 Acidobacteriota bacterium | reverse complement strand
CTGGCGCTGTCGGAGGACGGCCGCCCGCAGGCCGCGATGGGGATCGGGCTCGGCGACGTCGACGGCGACGGCCGGCTCGATCTCACCATCACCAACTTCTCGGACGATTACAACACGCTGTACCGCAATCTCGGCGCCGGTTTCTTTCTCGACGCCACCTACCCGGCCGGTCTCGGCGAGGCCACCTTCGCCTACCTGGGCTGGGGCACCCACCTGTTCGACGCCGACCAGGACGGCGACCTCGATCTGTTCGTCGCCAACGGCCACGTCTGGCCCGAAGCCGAAGACCCGGCCTCGGGCACCTGGTATCGGCAGCGAAACCAGCTCTTTCTCAATCGCGGCGACGGCCGCTTCGTCGAAGTGACCGCGCGCGCCGGACCGGGCTTCGAGCTGCGCGAGTCGAGCCGCGGCAGCGCCCTGCTCGATCTCGAGGGCGACGGAGATCTCGACCTCGTGATCGTGAATCAGGACGCGCCGCCGACCTTGCTGGTCAACCAATCCAAAGGCGGCCACTTCCTCGCGGTCGAGCTGGAAGGGACCGAGAGCAACCGCGACGCGCTCGGCGCCAAGCTGCACCTCCTGGCCGGCGGTCGGACGCAGGTGCGCGAGCGCGTCGGCGCCGATAGCTACCTGTCGCAGTCGCAGCTCCGCGAGCACTTCGGCCTCGGCGCGGCGACCCGGATCGACCGCCTGGAAGTCATCTGGCCCTCCGGCCGACGCCAACTCCTGGAAAACCTCGAGGCCGATCAAGTCCTGCAGCTCCGCGAGCCGCGAGCAGAGCTGAGTGACTGAGGGCGCGGGGGGTCACAAACAGCCTGCATGCGTTTGACATCATGATGTCATCGGAGTAGCATCAATGCATGAGAACCACGTTGAGCCTCGAAGAGGATGTTGCCGCCAAGCTCAAGGCGGAAATGCGGCGTTCGGGAAAATCTCTCAAGCAGACCGTGAACGAGCTGCTTCGCTTGGGCCTCAACCCCAGGCCCGCTCGGACCCGAAGCAAACCTTTCAAGGTCAAAGCCCGGGACTTAGGTCGCTTGCGAGCCGGACTCAGCCTTGACAACGTCGGCGAGCTTTTGGAGTTGGTCGACGGCCCGGCTCAGCGGTGATCCTGGTCGACGCCAACATTCTCCTGTACGCCTACCACCCGCGTTCCGAGCATCACGAAACCTGTCGGGTCTGGCTGGAGACCGCCTTTTCGGGCGCCATGCCGGTCCGCCTGGCGTGGATTTCGATCCAGGCCTTTCTGCGGCTCAGCACTCACCTGCGGGTCTTCGAAAACCCGCTGAGCATGAGGGAGGCGATCGACCGAGTCTCGGAATGGTTATCCGCACCTGCGGTAGCCATTCTGGAGCCGGGTGAGCGCTACTGGGACATTCTGAGCCGGCTCCTGGTCGCCGCCCAAATCACCGGGCCCTTGGTTACGGACGCTTCGCTCGCGGCGCTGGCTCTGGAACACGGCGCCACTGTCGCCACGACGGACCGCGATTTCACGCGGTTCGAGCAGCTGAGGATCTTCAATCCGCTCTCGACCTGACGCGATTCGAAGCTGGTCCTTGGCGGGCTAATGACGGTTACATGCTGGGAAGAGATTGCCTTATCCGCTGGCATCGGGGAGCGAGGGATCGGATCGGCTACTCGGAGCGCAGGACGGTGAGCGGATCGATGCGGGCGGCGCGGCGCGCGGGGATGTAGCTCGCGAGCAGGGCGGTCGCGAGCAGCAGCGTCGCGATCGCCGAATAGGTCGGAGCGTCGAGCGGGCTGAGGCCGACCAGAAAGACATCGAGCAGCCGGCCCGCGAAGGTGGCCGCCGGAATCCCGACGCCGATCCCGATCAACGCCAGCCGCAGGCCTTGGCCCAGCACCATGCGCACGACGTCGCTCGGGCGCGCGCCCAGGCTCATGCGCACGCCGATCTCGCTGCTGCGCCGGCTGACGGCATAGCCGACGACCCCGTAGAGCCCGACCGCGGTCAGCAGCAGGCCGATCAGGCCGAGCGATCCGGCGACCGCGCCGGCGATGCGCTGCGGCATCAGCGCGATCGCGAGCTGATCCTCGAGCGGACCGAACTCGCGGATCGGCAGGTACGGGCTGTGCTCGCGGATCCGATCGCGCAGCGCCGCGGCGAATCCGGCCGCGCCCGGTTCGGAGCGCACCAGCAGAACCGCCGAGCCGCGGAAGTGCTGCGCCAGCGGAAGATACACCAGCGCCAGCGGCTGCTCGTCCAGGCTGCGGTACTTGCTGTCGCGCGCCACCCCGACGATCGCGACGTCTTGACCCTCGATGCGCACGACTCGTCCCACCGCGCCGGAGTCGCGGAAGAAACGCTGGGCGAAGCTTTGGTTCACCACCGCGACTCGACCAGTCTCCCGCGTATCGGAGAACGCGAAGCCGCGGCCCTCGAGAATCGGGATCCGCAGGGTTTCGAAATAGCCGTCCGACACCACGCTGTGCTCGATCGGAAACCCTTCGCGCTCGGGCAGCGGCTCCCATCCCGGCACCGCCACCTCCACCGGATTGGGGAAGAAGCGCGCCCCCAAGCTCAGCGGGACACGCCGGACCAGGCAGGCCGACTCGACCCGCGGCAAGACTTCGATGCGCGGCTTGAGCCGCTCGAAATAAGCCCGCGACTCCGGCTCATCCATCCCGATCAGCTGCGGGTCCAGTGAAGCGCTGGTGACCTGCGCGGCGCTGAAGCCCGGATCGATGCCGGTCGCACGGTGCAGCGCGCGCAGCAACAGGCCGGCGCAGATCAGCACCACCAGCGAGAGCGCCACCTGACCGATCACCAACAGGCCCCCCAGGCTGGTCGCCGAGTGCTTGGAGTCGCCGGAGTGCTTGAGCACCGCGGCCAGATCGGCGCGCGACGCTTTGTGCGCCGGCGCCAATCCGAACAGCAAGGCCGACGCCAGCGACACGCCGCACGCGGCTAGCAGCGACCACTCGTCGAGCCGGACATCCAAGGTGATCAGGCCGCCGAAGGCCGGAATCGACGAGCGCATCAGGTCGGTGGCCCACAGCGCGAGCAGGCAGCCGAGCGCGCCCGCGAGCAGCGCCAGCACCGCGCTCTCGGTCAGAAGCTGGCGCGCCAGCCGGCCGCGCTTCGCTCCCAACGCCAGCCGCAGCGCCATTTCCTTTCTGCGCCACACCGCGCGCGCCAGCATCATGTTGGCCACGTTGACGCAGGCGATCAGCAAGACGAAAGCCGAGACCGCGATCAGCGCGATCACGAACACCAGCAGGCCGCCGCGCAGATCGGCGTCGATGCCGCTGTGGCGTTCGAGTTGGATCTCGAGACCGCGGTTCTCGCGCGGATGCGCTTCGGCCAGCCGCCGCGCAGTGAGCCCGAGATGGGCCGCGGCCTGCTGCAACGAGACGCCGGGGCGCAGCCGGCCGACCAGCTCGACCCAGTGTGCGCCGCGAGCGCCGCGCTCCGGCAGGCCCGCGACCGCCGCCATCGAAGTCGGAATGAAGACATCGAAGTTGAATCCGACGAAGTGTCCCCGGAAGCCCGGCGGCGTGATTCCGACGATGTTGAGCGGAGCGCCGTTGACTCGAATCGTTCGGCCGATCGCGGCCGGATCGCCGCCGAGCCGCTGGCGCCAGAGCCAGTCGCTGATCACCGCCACCGGCTGCGCCACCCGGTCGTCCTCGGCCGAGAGCAGCCGGCCGCGCTGCGGGCGCACCGTCAAGACCGAGAAGTAGTTCCAGCTCACCACCTGGGCCGCGATCAGCTCGGGCTCGGCCTGTTCGGTCAAGCTCAAGCTGACCGGCAGGCCGTTGAAGCCGGCCAGATCCGAGAGCGCCTGGTTGTACCGCCTCAGGTCGACGAAGTTCGGATACGAGGTCCGCTGAGCTTCATCCCCGGCGGTTCGGAGGTGAAGGTTGACCAACCGATCCGGCTGTTCGATGCCCGGGATGGCGCGGATGAACAGCGCGTGGAAGACGGTCATCGCGGTGGTCGCCGCCCCGATCCCCACCGCCAGCGAGAGCGCGGCGGTGACCGTAAACAGCGGCCGCTTGCGCAGCAAGCGCAGCGCCAGGCGCAGATCGAGCCGCAAGTTGTCCCAGTGCTCGCGCGGTGCGGCGCTGAAAACGCCGGCGGCGCTGCGCCACCAGAACCGCGTCCAGCGCAGCGCCCCGCCGCGCCGCAGAATTTCGGCGTGCTCGGCGCGAAACGCGGCGCTCATCTCGGTTTCGAACTGGTCGCGAAAATCGAACGGAAATAGGCGCAGAAGCCAGCCGAAGGCGCGCTCGGATCGATTCTTTCTCGAGCCCATCCCGACTCCAGCTCAACCGGGGCGCGGCGCCGGCACCAGCAGCTTCTTGGAGCGCGCCGCCTCCACCGCTTGCTGCATGCGCTGCGCTTCGGCCTGGGCGACCCGGCGGCCCAGATCGGTCAGCCGGTAGTAGCGGCGCCGCTGATCGTCCCAGTAGTACGGCGGGCGCCGATCGGACTCCTCGATCAGCCTCTGGGCCAGCAGCCGCTTGATCAGGCCATACAGAGTACCGGGGCTGAGCTGGATCTTGCCGCCGGTGCGGCCGGCGACTTCCTTCATGATCGCCCAGCCGTGCAGCTCCTGACCGGCGAGCGCGACCATCAGCTGATACATCGGCGGGCTGAGGGGAAGAAACGCCTCGGGGTCGGCGGCCGGCTTACGCGGCACGTTCGGGCTCCCATCGGCGGGCGGCCGAGCCGCCGGCCGCCGGCGCCGCTCCCGCCTTTCGCGACCCGGCGGGGCCTTGGCTCAGGATCACGAGCGTTTGCATCGCAGGCTGAGGCATTATATCGCCACCGAATGCATTGTCCAACCAGGCGCCCCGGCGGGTAGTGGCATACAGACTCTTTCCGGATCCGAATGTCGTCCGTGGGCAGAGCAGAGC
>DASWHO010000459.1:0-1638 GCA_036398155.1 Acidobacteriota bacterium | reverse complement strand
GATCACTAGAATGCGACCAAATACGCTCATTCAGGGTCTTGGGTCGATTCTTGAATCAGAGCTCGCGAGCCGCGGCTGGTGTTCACCGTCCATCCCTTGCCGCCAGCTCCAAAACGAAGTCATCCATCGATCCCGGAAATGATTCTCGGATCGACAGTACATCGAACCCTTCGGCTCGCAACGCGCGTACAACCGCGAAATCGCAACTCTCGTCCGCAACAAACCTCATGCCTAGCGCTTGGCGGTTGTTGCGTCCGATCCCAGCAGAATCGTCTCCTCGTGGGCGATTGCATCAGCCGCGTAGGTGATGGCGGCGTGGATATCCTCGCGCGTTAGACCTGGATAGGCATCCAGCAACTCTGGCTCCGTTACGCCTTCACCCAACTTGCGCAGCAACAGCTCCACCGCGATCCGGGTACCTCCAATCACAGGTTTGCCCAGCATTACCGCTCGGTTCATCTCAATTCGATCGGTCGTGGCCATCGGAATTGTCTCAGAGTATAGCAGAAAAGCATGCCTGCCTCCGACAGCCGTTGGTTAGGCGCGGGACGTTCGCAGTCATAGGCCAAGCCGCAGGTCCTGGAGGCACAGCCTACAGCGCGTAGCGGTTCTCCTGGATCAGGTGGGCGGCGATCTGGCGGCGCAGGGCGACCTGGCTCGCCGGTTCGAACTTCGTGAACCGCTTGAGCGCGCCGAGCTGGATCCGCAGGTCGTCGCCCGCGCTGGTCGCGCTGAGCGCGTGGCGGCCGCTGAGCTCGATCCGCTCGGCGCTGCGATGGGTGGCGAGCCGGGCCAGTGCCAGCCACAGCTCGGGCACCTTGCCTCCGTCGCGGCTGCCGCGCTTGAGGGCGCGCAGGACCGCGCTCTCGGCGGCGTAGACTTCCATCGTCATGTCGGCGAGGTGGCCCAGCACCTCCTGCTCCTTCTCTAATGCGGGCCCGAACTTCTGCGCCGCGATCCCGGCCACCAAGAGCAGCGCCTTCTTGAGCCGCCCGATCAGCTCGCGCTCGGCTCCCAGCGGCCCTTCGGCTTGAGCCGCCGGCGCCGGCAGCGACATCAGCTCGCCGGCGATCTTCTGCGCCGCGGCCAAGAGCGGCAGCTGACCCTTCATCGCCCGCTTGAGCAGCATCCCCGGGATCAGCAGCCGGTTGATCTCGTTGGTGCCTTCGAAGATCCGGTTGATCCGCGAGTCGCGGTAGGCGCGCTCCGCCGGGTACTCGGCGCTGTAGCCGTTGCCGCCGTAGATCTGCACCATCTCGTCGACCACCTGGTCGAGCGCCTCGCTGGCGTAGACCTTGAGGATCGAGCACTCGATCGCGTACTCCTCGATCCCCTTGAGCACCTCCTGCGGGCTTTCCTTGTCGACCGTGGCCAAAAGCTCCTCGATCAATCCGGCGGTGCGGTAGACCATCGACTCGATCAGCCAGGCGTTGAGCCCCATCTCGCCGAGCTTGTGCTGGATCATCCCGAAGGCCGACAGCGGCTGCCCGAACTGGTGGCGCTGGTTGGCGTATTTCACCGCGTCCTCGATCGCGAACTTGCAGCCGCCGACGCAGGCCGCGCCCAGCTTGTAGCGCCCGATGTTGAGAATGTTGAAGGCGATCTTGTGCCCCTTGCCGACTTCGCCGAGCAGGTTCT
>DASWHO010000458.1:0-11552 GCA_036398155.1 Acidobacteriota bacterium | reverse complement strand
GCAGTGAAATGACCGTCTTCGCGGGTGAAGATCGACACCGTGTGGCGTTTGGCCTGCTCGCGCGCGAGATGAAAGGTGTAGACCTCGACCCCGGCCACGTGGGTGGGAAGGAAGTAGTGGACCACGTGCAGAATGCGCATGCGTTTATGGTTCACGGCCGGGGTGCGGTTCGGTCTCGGCCGGAGCCGGAGTGCGCGAGCGCCCGAGCCGAGAGCCCAAGCTGCGGAATGCCTGAGTCAGCCGTTCGGCGATCCGATGCAACCAATTGGCTTCAAGCTGCTGCAGACGCTTTTCGAGCTGCACAGCCGCGACCGAGACGCGTTCCAATTCGGTGCGGCTGAGCTGGTGAGCGGCAAGCTCCGCTTCGTGGTCGAGATTGCGCTGGTGCAGGCGCTGATGGAGCTGCTGAGCCTCGGTGCCCAACTGGTGCAAGCGCTGGTGAAGCTGCTCCAATTCCGAACCGGCGCGGTGCAAGCGCTGGTGCAGCTCATCGGTGGCGCGGTTGCCGGCATCCAGCTCGCGGCGCAGCTGGTCGACTTGCAGGTTGCGCTGATGAAGCGCTTGATGGAGCTGCTTGGCTTCGGCGTGAAAACGCTTCGCGTCGCGGTGGACCTTCTGGAGCTGTCCGGTCAGCTTGAGGCTGTGGCCCGGGAAGGCCGTCCGTGGTTGCGGGATCGGAGCCAGGTCGGATTCGGCGCCGGCCTCCGATTCGAGGCCGAGCTTGGATTCGAGCGGCTCACGCAGCCGCTCGGCGTCGGGCGCGAATTGAGGCGCGGCCGCCCAGCGCCGCCAGGGTCCGATGGTGGCGTCGATCGAGTAGTGCCGCTGCACCCAGGCCGGGGCGCGCTCGCGAGCCCGCCGCAGCAGCTCCGGATCGCCCGCCAACCCGATCAGGCGATCCGCCAGCACCGCGGCAGCGCCGGTCGGGACCGCGAACCCGAGCTCGGCGCGACACACCTCGTCGGCCAGCTCGGTCCGGTCGGTGGTCACGGCGGGCAGCCCGCAGGCGAGCCAATCGAGCAGCCGGCTGCGGCTGCCGAGCAGCGCTTCGTAGCAGTCGAGATCGATGTTGATGCCGACGTCGGCCTGGCGGTACAGATCGGCGAGCTGCGGCTGGGGAATCCAGCCCATCAGATGAAACCGCGCCGCGTGCTGGGAGGCGGCGATGCGCTCGCGAAAGGTACGGTAGGTCATGGAGTCATGCTCGGGCAGCGCCCCGCCGGTGGCGACGAAATGCAGTCGCGGCTCGCGGGCCATCGCCTGCTCGAGTCCCTCGAACAGTGTTTGAGGATCGACCCAGGTGTTGAATCCGCCGCTCCACAGGACCACGAAGTCGTCGGAGCCGATCGTGTCGCCGCGCAGCTCGAGCCCGGGCGCCGAGCTCTGCGGCAGAGCAACGAGAGCGCAGGGGATCACCTCCACCAGCTCGCGGCCGAACGTCTCGGCGCCGAGCCGGCCGGCGCAGCCGAGCTCTCCGACCAGCGCCAGGCGCTGGCGCCGGCTGACCGCGGAGAACCTGTCGCCGCTCTCGAGCGCCGCGGCCTCGGCCTCCCAGAAACCATCGATCAGCTGGTCTAACTGCTGGGCCGAGCCGCGCTTGCTGCGTTGCTCGAGGGCGGCGCGCGCCTGGGCCTCGGCCATCGCCGAGCCGAACATGTCGAGCCAGCGCGGCGCGCCGGTTCGGAGCTTGGCGGCGGCGCGGCGCGGCAGCAGGGCACCCACGCCGGCGACCGCGTCCGGCCGGACCCGATCGTGCACTGCCTGCACCCAGGCCATGTTCTCCAGCTGGTCGGCTCGCACCAGCTGGTAGCTCCAGCTCGCCGGGTGCGGGCGCGGGCCGGCTTCGACCCGTGCACCCGGTACCAGCTGGCAGACCGCCGTGACCCGGTGGCCGTCCTCCAGCAGCGGTTGGAGGAACTGCCAGGTGCGCTTGCAGACCGCGTAATGGCGATCGGCCGGTTCGAAGGGCAGCGGACCGGCGCCGAATAGGAGAATATGGCTCATGGCGATCGCAGGCGCCGCGGGCGCCGCTCTCGCGATATCATAGCCCTAGGCTTGATGGTAACCGGCATGGTGGAATTCGGGAGGGAAATGTAGGGCCGACCGACGTCCAACAAGGTTTGCCCGAGCACGAGAGTACGGCGTAGAGGGCGGTGGAGAGGGTGCCGGATGCTAGGCGGGCGAAGCGAGGCCGCCGGAAGCGAGATACGGGGACAGGTAGCGAATTTCCTGGACCGCTGACTCATGAGTGTTGCCGTGACGGAAATTCGTACCAGTCCCCGTATCTCGGAGAAGGCCGAGTGAGCCCAACGACGCAGACGGCGCCCTATCCGCCGCCGGGTAATCGTGAGGAGGGATGGCCGAGCGGTCTAAGGCGGCGGTCTTGAAAACCGCAGTTGCTCGAGAGGGCAACCGTGGGTTCGAATCCCACTCCCTCCGCCATCATGTAAGATCCGCACGATGAAGATTCGGGTGCGGGGCGCCGGCTATGTACCGGAGCGAAAGAGCGCGCGGGCGGCCGGGGCGGATCTGCGGGCCGCTGCCGATGCGGTGCTCGAGCCGGGCCAGCGCGCCTGCGTGCCCACCGCGATCCAGGTCGAGATTCCGTCCGGCCACGTCGGGCTGATCTGGCCGCGCAGCGGGCTGGCGCAAGCTGCGGGCCTGGATACGATGGCGGGCGTGATCGACAGCGACTACCGCGGCGAGATCGGTGTCATCCTGATCAACCACGGCTCCGAGACGGTGACCATCCGGCGCGGGGATCGGATCGCGCAGCTCTTGGTTCAGCCGATCGCGGAGGCGGATTACGAGCGCTCCGCCGAGCTCGATCCGACCGACCGCGGCGCCGGCGGCTTCGGTTCAACCGGCAGCCAATAGTCCGAACGGAAATGTAGGGGCGGGGCTTGTCCCCGCCCGAGACGACTTGCGGGCCGCTGCGGTGGTTCGAATCGAGCGGATCGCCCCCGACCATTCGCGGGGCGCCGTACAAATTCATGCCTCGTGCTCGGGCGGGGACAAGCCCCGCCCCTACATTTTTGCCGCAAGCCCCGCCACTACATGGGGGCCAACAGCCGCCATGATATCGGGGACAAGCCCCGCACACATTTACATTGGGGTGACGAAGCGGGCGACGATCTTCTTGGGTCCGACGGTCGCGAACCGCACGGTGAGCTTGGCCCGGTCTCCATCGCCTTCCCGGGTCAGCACCACCCCCTCGCCGAACCTGGGATGAAACACGCGCGCGCCGCGCTTCGGGCCGGTCTGTTCCAGCTCCTCCAGCGCATAAGCCGGGAGCGTATCGACCGGTTCGTAATGGCGGCCCGCTTTGGATCGGCTCTTGGTCGGCGCGCCGGCCGGACGCTGGCTCGGGAGCTGGGTCGGCCGCAGCAGCTCCGGCGGCAGCTCCTCCAGGAAGCGCGACGGTCGCATGGGGCGATAGGTTCCGAACACGCGGCGCCGCATCGCCCAGGACAGCGCGAGCCGCTGGCGCGCTCGGGTCATGCCGACGTAGCAAAGCCGGCGCTCCTCTTCGAGCTCGTCGGGGTCGCCCAAGCTGAGCTGGTGGGGGAAGATCCCCTCTTCCAAGCCGGCCACGAAGACCACCGGGAACTCCAAGCCCTTGGCCGTGTGCAAGGTCATCAGCAGGAGCTTGCTGGGCTGGTCGGGATAGTCGGCCTCGCCGAGCAGGCTGACGCGGTCGAGAAAGTCGCCGACCGTGGCTTGGGGCAGCGTCTCTTCGAAGGCGGTCGCGACGTTGAGCAGCTCTTCGAGGTTCTCGAGCCGCGAGCGTGCCTGCACGTCGGCGGCCTTGCGCAGCGATTCGAGCAGGCCGCTGTCGTCGAGCACCCGGCGCACGAAAGCGCCCGGCCGCAGCGCCGGCGCCGCTTCGGACAGGCTCTTGCACAGCGCGGCGAACTGCTCGACCGCGGCTTTCTGGCGCGGCTGCAGGCCGACTGGGTCCAGGTGCTCCAACGAGGCCTGGAGCAGCGAGCAGTTTTGCTCCTGCGCCACGGCGCGGATCTTCTCGAGGCTCTTGTCGCCGATGCCGCGTCCCGGCGCCGCCACCGCCCGTAGAAAGCTGGAGTCGTCGGCCGGATTGAGCGCGATGCGAAGGTACGAGATCGCGTCCTTGATCTCCTTGCGATCGTAGAATCGCAGCGAGCCGACGATCTGGTACGGCAGTCCGGCGCGCAGCAGACCCTCTTCGAAGGCCCGCGATTGGGCGTTGGTGCGGTAGAGCACCGCGATCTCGTCGGGCCGGTAGTCGCCGAGCAGCTCCTGGATCTGCCCCACCACCCCGGCGGCCTCGGTTTCGTCGTCCTCGGCCAGCAGCACCTCGATCGGGTCGCCTTCGGCGTTTTCGGTCCAGAGGTTCTTGGGGATCCGGGTGCTGTTGCGCGCGACCACCGCGTTGGCGCCCGACAAGATGGTCCGGGTCGAACGGTAGTTCTGCTCCAACACCACTTGGCTGACCGGAGCGAAGTCGCGTTCGAACTGCTGAAAATGGCTCGCGTCCGAACCGCGCCAACGGTAGATGCTTTGATCTTGATCGCCGACCGCGAACACCCGGCACTGTTTTCCGGCGAGCGCGCGGATCAAGCGGTATTGCGGTGGGTTGATGTCTTGGAACTCATCGATCAAGAGCTCCTGGAAGCGCTCCCTCCAGCGTGCCGCCGCCTCGGCCCGCGAGCCGGTGGCCGCGGCTTCGAACAAGTCCAGCGCGCGCAGGATCAGGTCGTCGAAGTCGAGCGCGTTCTGGCTGCGCAGGCTGGCCTGATAGCGCCGGTAGAGCTCGGCCAACGGCAGATCGGGGGCGGCGGAATGCTGCAGATGATCCTCGGGCCGGCCGGCCTGGTTCTTGGCGCGGCTCAAGCGATGCAACGCGGCGCCGGGGGTGATTCGTTCCGAAGGCACCCTTAGATCGGAGAGCAGCGACTTGACCAGCTGGCGCTGATCATCTTGGTCGAACACCACGAACCGCGGGTCGAGGTCGACCCACTGCGCTTCGCGGCGCAGGATTCTCAGCGCTAGGGCGTGGAAGGTGAGCACCCAGGGCAGCTTGGCGAGCGGGCCCAGCAGTTCGACCACGCGGGCGCGCATTTCGTCGGCCGCCTTGTTGGTGAAGGTCACCCCCAAGATCCGGCTCGGATCGACCCGATCGGCCTGGATCAAGTGCGCGATCCGGTAGGTCAGAACCCGCGTTTTGCCGCTGCCGGCTCCGGCGACGACCAGCAGACTGCCTTGGCGGGCGCTGACCGCGCGCTGCTGGTCGGGGTTGAGCGCGGCGAGCAGGTTGTCGGTCACTTCTTAGGACCGCGCTTGGAATCGTCTTCCGCCAGCAGCTCCTGGAAGGCGGCTTGATCTCGGATGGTTTCGAACTCCTCCAGATTGTGGGCGAACACGCGGTTCAGCGGATTGAGTTGAATGGCGCTGCGCAGATGCTCGATGGCGATGGAAGTGTCGCCGTCCTCAGCCGCCACCGAGGCGAGCAGAAAGTGCCCCAGATCGGTCTGCGGCTCCGCTTTGATCGCCTTCTGCAGCAGGCTGACGGCGGCCTTGGTGTCGCCGCGATTGGCGAGCAGGACCGCGTGGAGCCGCTGCTCCTGCGGATTGCCGGCGCTGAGCGACGAGCTCTCCAGACGGCGCTTGGCGATGCTGCGATAGACCCTGGCGCGCTCGACCGCGGTGGGATGCTCGGGGTGCGCGGAAATGAATTTCTCGAAACTGTCCGACGCCGACTTCAGGTCCTTCTTGAACAGGGCCTGCAGGCCTTTCTCGAATTCTTTGAACTCCGGCGGTGCGGCCGGCGCGGCGGTTTTTTGCTTCGCCATGCTTCTATTCTCCTTGGGTGAGTCTGGCTGAACCTGGGAGGACTCTCGTGCTTGCTGGAAGAGCTGAGCGGCTCAGGCCGCTCGCGGAGAGGACTACGTGAAAGCCGCCAGGAGCTTCAAAATTAGCAGAGCCCTTCCAGCTCGGTCAAGCCGTGGCGCAGCGGGCGCGGCGGGCGCCGGGCTGATGCAGGCCGTGGCGAAAACCCGGCATGAGCCCCCAGAGTGGCTTCCCTTAGCTCCCAGCGCCTTGACACGGGGGACTGGGCCTGTTTTAATAAACGCTTTCGATCCCTCGCGTAAGGAGTCCCGAGCCATGTATGCCATCATCCGCAGCGGAGGCCGGCAGCACCGGGTTGCCCCGGGAGACCGCCTGCGTCTCCAGAGCCTTGAGGTCGAGGCGGGCTCCGAAGTCCAGCTCGGGGAAGTCCTAGCGATCGGGGACGGCGACCGCCTGGTTCTCGGCCAGCCGCTGATCGAGGGGGCTTCGGTCAAGGGCGTGGCACTGAGTCACGATCGCGACCGCAAGGTGTTGGTGTTCAAGAAGAAACGGCGCAAGCAGTACCGGCGCACCCGCGGCCACCGTCAGGCCTACAGCGACGTTCGAATCGACGAAATCATAGCCCCTTAGGAGTTTCTTTATGGCACATAAGAAAGCCGGAGGCAGCTCGCGCAACGGGCGCGACAGCAACGCCCAGCGGCTGGGGGTCAAGCGGTTCGGCGGCCAGTTCGTGACCGGCGGCAGCATCTTGGTCCGGCAGCGCGGCACCGTCTACCACGCGGGAGGCAATGTCGGCCGCGGGCGGGACGACAGCCTATTTGCAAAGATCGATGGCGTGGTGCGGTTCGAGACCCGCGGTCCACGTGGGCGCCGCTACATCGACGTTGTGCCCCCTGGCAACTAAGTCGCTAGGTTCGGGTTCCAGCCCCAGCACTCGCTCCGATGCGCGCCCGCTTCGAGCCGGACGGGTCGCTTTCCTCGACGTTCTGACCGTGCATCTGCAAGCCGGTGCCGGCGGCGATGGCTGCGTTTCGTTCCGCCGCGAAAAATTCGTCCCGCGCGGCGGGCCGGACGGCGGCGACGGCGGCGGCGGCGGTGACGTGATCTTGCAGGCCGATCCCGACCTCAACACCTTGCTGCCGCTCAAGGATCGGCGCCACTATCGCGCTGAGCGCGGCGGACACGGGGAAGGCAAGCGCAAGAGCGGCAAGCGCGGGCGCGACTATGTCCTTCGGGTTCCGCCGGGCACGGTGGTGCGCGATCAAGCCAGCGACACGCAGCTCGCCGATCTGCACCAGAGCGGGCAGCGGGCGATCGCGGCCCACGGCGGCCGCGGCGGTTGGGGTAACTCGCACTTCGCCACTTCGACCCGGCAAGCGCCGCGGATCGCCCACCCGGGGCAGCCCGGCGAGGCCCGCTGGGTGGTGCTCGAGCTCAAGCTGATCGCCGACGTCGCGATCGTCGGCTTCCCCAACGCCGGCAAATCGACCTTGCTCGCAGCGCTGACCGCGGCGCGCCCCAAGGTTGCCGACTATCCGTTCACCACCTTGGTGCCTAACCTCGGGGTCGCGAGTCTGGGCGCCGGACGCAGCGCGGTGCTGGCCGACGTACCGGGCCTGCTCGAAGGAGCCCACCGCGGGGTTGGATTGGGGACCCGATTCCTGCGCCATGCCGAACGCACCCGGCTGCTGCTGCATTTGATCGACGCCAGCGGCGGCGATCCGGAGGCCGCCCTGCGTCGCTATCACGCGCTCAATGCGGAGCTCCGCGCCTACGGCGGCGGGCTCGATCGCAAGCCGCAGCTCGTGGTGCTCAACAAGATCGACCGGGTCGCGCCGCGGCGGCGCACCGCGCAGCGGGCCGCGCTGCGCCAAGCCGGGATCGAGCCGATGCTGATCTCGGCCATCCAAGCGATCGGTCTCGCGCCGCTGCGGCGCAAAATCGAAGGCGAGCTGCGCCGCCTGGAGGCCTCGGTTCATTGATGCTGCAGAATCAGCCCCGGATCGGCGTGCTCGGCGGAACTTTCGATCCGGTCCATATCGGGCACCTGCGGTTCGCCCGGATGGCGCGCCGGCGTCTGCGTCTGGATCGAGTCTGGATGCAGCCGGCCCTCCGGCCGGGTCACCGCCCCGGACCGATGCCCGCGGCCGCGGCCCACCGGGCGGCCATGGTGGCACTGGCCACCCAGCGTGCTCGCGGTCTGTTTCTGTTGCCGCCCGAGTTCGGCGCTCGGCCGGGGCGACCGACCTACACGGTCGAGCTTTTGGAGGCCTTGCTCGGGGACCTGCCGGCGCGCTGCACACTGTTCTTCCTGCTGGGGATGGATGCGTTTTGCGAGCTCGAGAGCTGGCATCGCTGGCGCGAGCTGCCGAAGCTGGCGACGCTGGTGGTCGCCGATCGACTCGGCACCCGCCGTCAGGGACGGGCGGCCGCCGTCGAGCGACGACTGCAGCGCCTGGGCGGCGGCGCAGCCGCGCCGGTCGGCTGGATCGAAGGGGTTCGCACCGCGGTCTCCGCCAGCGAAATCCGAAGCCGCGCGCGGCGCGGTCTCAGCCTGGCAGGTCGGGTGCCGAGCGTGGTCGGCGAGTATATACTGAAATATGGTCTCTACCGGGACATCCGATAGCAAAGGGAGGACGGTATTGCCGAGCGCCGGTTTGGATCCCGAGGTCGCGTTGGCAGTCCGTGCGATCCAGGACAAGAAAGGAGAGCAGATCCAAGTGCTCAACTTGGCCGGCCTGACCTCGATAACCGACACCTTCGTTATCTGCAGTGGGCGGTCGCCGAGACAGAATCAGACCATTGCTCAGGCGGTGGTCGATGCCCTGGGTGAGCACAAGCGCAAGCCGCTCAGCCTCGAAGGCAAACAGGCCGGCCGCTGGATCTTGATCGACTACGTCAGCATGGTGGTGAACGTGTTTTTGCCCGAGGTTCGCGAGTTCTATGCACTGGAGCGGCTCTGGGCGGATGCGGAATCGATCGAGATCGCAGCGGTCGATCCCGCCGTTGGACGCTCCCGAACGGCCCGGCGGGCCAAGGAAAGGAAGACCCGTCATGGATAAGAAGAAGCTCCAGTATTATCGCAACAAGCTGCTCGAGAAACAGAAGGAACTGGGCGAGATCTTCGAAAAGAACAAAGATTACAGCATGGAGAATCTCGACGACGGGATCCAGGACATGGCCGACATGGCGTCCAACTCCTACACCAAGGAGTTCCTGCTGTCGCTCTCCGACAGCGAGCGCACCATGCTCAAGAACATCCAGGAGGCGCTGGGGCGGATCGACAAAGGCGCTTACGGAGTCTGCCAAGAGTGTGAAGAGCCGATCAACACCAAACGGCTCGAAGCGATTCCCTGGGCCCGGCTCTGCGTTCCATGCCAGGAGAAGCAGGAAAAGGGGCTGCTCTAGGCCGCCGGAAATCCGCCAGCGCTGCTCGAGTGCGTGAGATTGCGCGCCTACCTTCACATTCTGCTGCTCGCGATCGGCCTGTCGGTGTTGGTCGGTCTGATAGCGGCCAATCACCAACCGATCGACTTCCACTACCTGCTCGGCAGCTCCCGCGGCCCGGCCTGGACCTACCTGCTGCTGTCCTTCCTGGCCGGCATGGCGGTCAGCAGCCTGCTCTTGGTGTACAGCGGTGCCGGCTGGGTGGTGAAGCGCTGGCGCGAAAAGAAGGCCGCGCGCGAAAGCTCGGAGCTGGCGGAGATCTATCGCCGCGGAACCGAAGCTTCCTACGGCGGCCGCAAACAGGAGGCGCGCGAGCAGTTCAGCGCGATTCTGCGGCGCGCGCCGCAGGATCGGCGCGCGCTGCTGCGACTCGGCGATGTCGAGCGCGATCTCGGCAACTTCGAGGCCGCGGTTCAGGCTCATCGCCGCGCGCTGGAGCTGCGGCCCGACGATCTCCAAGCGCGCTACGCGCTCTACCGCGACTACCGCGGGGCAGAGAACCTGCCGGCTTCCAAAGCCGCGCTGCGCGAGATTCTCGAGCGCGACCAAAGCTCCAATCTGCCGGTGCTGCGCGAGCTGCGCGATCTGCTGCTGAAAGAAGAGAATTGGGAAGAGCTGGCCAGCGCCCAAGAGGAGATTCTCGAGCTGGTGGCGCCGGAGGAGCGCGCGGCGGAACGCGAGCTGCTGGTGGGCGTGCACTACCAGCTCGGGCTGCGCGATTTGAACGAGGGTGACACCAAGAGCGCGGTCCAGCGCCTGCGCCGCCTGGTCAAGGAGCAGCGCGAGTTCGTGCCCGCCTACCTGGCCTTGGGCGAAGCCTTGAGCAAGCTGGGACAGGCCGACGAGGCGATTGCGACCTGGAACGACGGCTTTGAGGCCACCCATTCGCCGATGCTGCTGCAGAAGATCGAAGATGAGTATCTGAGCCGCGAACAGCCGGCCAGCGCGATCGAATACCATCGCCGCGCCATTCTGCGCCTGCGGGGCCGCGAAGCGATTCTGGGCCGCTTCTTGCTCGGCCGGCTCTACTATCGGCTCGAAATGATCGACGATGCGCTGCAGCAGTTCGAATCGATCAAGCGCGACATTCTCTATTCACCGACCTTGCACTACTACTTGGCCAAGATCAAACAGCGGCGCGGCGAAGACCAAGCCGCCGCTCAGGAGTTCAAAGAGCTGATCAAACAGTTCGATCTGCTTCAACCGCAGATCGTCTGCGGCGCGTGCGGTTACCGCGGCGGCAGCTGGCTCGACCGCTGCCCGACCTGCGGCGCCTGGAACCGCCTGCGACTCGATTTGACCGAAGAGCTGTCCCAAGGGCGCGAGCTCGTGCCCGGCGGCGGATAGGGCGCCGTCTGCGTCGTTGGGCTCACTCGGCCTCCTCCAGCGTACCTTTCAGTACGCTTTCGTCGGCCTCGCCTCGCCCGCCTAGCAGCCGGCACCCTCTCCGCCGCCCACCATGTCGTGCTGGATTTTGCGCGGAGCCGTTGCTTTTGCTGGTGCCCGGCGGCGGATAGGCACGATACCGGATATCAAGGTTTGAAGGAGCTGCGCGGCGCGGACATGCCGCACTTATCGATCGGGGTCGAAGCAAGCGGGCGCACTGCGCTGCGGGCGCTGCGGCTCCTGCTGGTCCCGGTCGCCTGCCGGATCTGCGGCCAGGTGTTTCCGGCTTCGGGCGGCGGCCCGGTTTGTTCGAGTTGCTGGGCCCGAGTCGCGCCGCTCGGCGGCGGCCTTTGCCGGCGCTGCGGCCGCCCGCTGCCGGAAGCGGAGCGCCCGACCGTTCGCTGCGTGGAGTGTCGCGGTCCCAAGCCGTTTCATCGCGCGCGCAGCTTGGGGCTCTACAGCGGCGAGCTGCGCGAGCTGTTGCAGCTGTTCAAGTTCGGTGGCGCCGAAGCGATTGGAGTCCGGCTCGGGCGAGCGCTCGGCGCCGAGCTCCAGGCGGAGCCCGAATACGCGCGGGCCGAGCTGGTGGTCTGGGTGCCGCTGCATTGGCGGCGGCGCCATCAGCGCGGCTTCGACCAGGCCGAGGTGATCGCGCGGGAGCTGGCGCGTAGCTTGGGAGTGCGGCTGGGGCGGTCGGTGTTGCGCCGGACGCGCCACACCGCGGCCCAGAGCGCGCTCAGCGCCGGCGAGCGGCGCCGCAACCTGCGCGGCGCCTTTGGCGCGCGGCCCCGCCGCCTGCGCGGCGCGCGGCGGGTCATCCTGGTCGACGATGTCTGGACCACGGGCAGCACGTTGATGGAATGCGCCCGCACGCTGCGCCGCGCTGGCGC
>DASWHO010000457.1:0-4189 GCA_036398155.1 Acidobacteriota bacterium | reverse complement strand
TCCTCCAGCGTACCTTTCAGTACGCTTCCGTCAGCCTCGCTTCGCCCGCCTAGCATCCGGCACCCTCTCCACCGCCCCAGAAGCTGTAGGGGAAGAAGCGTCTCGACTGTATTGCTTTCATGCTATGCGCTCGATGGCGATTTCGGCGCCGACCGAACGGACGATGCCGCTGATGCTGGCATGCAGCGGCACGCCCCAGGCATCGGGCGCGGGCTGCGCCACGACGTTGCCCGCGCGCAGCCGGTCGCCGGCGCGCACCGTCGACGTCGCCGGCGCTCCGCCCTGGCCTTGCAGCGGAATCGCGACTCGATCCGGCTCGATCCTGCGGTCGTAGAACGGCGCGTCCTTTTTGTACTCGGCGAGGCCGAGCTTGCGCACCAGCCGCTTAGTCGGGACGCGCCGGAACTCGGCCGCCGCGTGCACGTCGCGCGACAGCCGGCGCAGCCGCTCCGGCTCGAGCCAGCCGCCGGCCTGTTTGAGATCGCGTTTGGTCACCACGCAGATGTTTCGCGGATCGAGGTCCTCGGGGCAAGCCCACAAGGTGCAGATGTTGCATTCGCAGCAGGCCTGCGCCCAGTGAGTCAGCGACTGGCTCATGGCGCCGGTGGTCAGCAGCGAGCGCATCACCAGATGCGGCTTGATCGGATAGCCCAACAGGTAGCGCGGGCACATCTCGGTGCACAGGCTGCACTGGTCGCAGACCGACTTGCCGATGCGCTTGAAGGTGCGCTCGCCCGCCGCCTTGCGCTCGGCCAGGCGCATGTCTTTGGGCACCACGATCAGGCCGCTCGAGATCCGAGTCACCGGCGTGGCGAGGTCGGTGACCACCTTACCCATCATCGGCCCGCCGTCGATCAAAACGAAGTCGGAGAGGGTGGCGCCGCCCGCCACCTGGAGCACCTCGGCGTAGCTCATGCCGATCGGAAACCAGGCGGTCAAAGGGGTGGCGACTTGGCCGTGGACCGTCAGCATCGAGTGGGTCACGGGCAGCCCTTGGGCGGCGCGGTGGATGTTGTAGAGCGTCTCGACGTTCTGGACCACCACGCCGAGCTCGAGCGGGATGCCGCCGGCCGGAATCCGCCGGCCGGTGCAGTGGTAGACCACCTCGTATTCGTCGCCGGCCGGATAGACGTCGTCCATCTCGGCGATCGTGATGCTGGCCGGAAGCTGCGCCCTCAGGGCGTCGATCGCGGCGCGGTTCTTGCCCTTGATCGCGATCTGCCCCCGGCTGGCGCCGAGCTGGCGCATGGCCTGAGTCATGCCGTCCACAATCTCGGCCGGGTAGCGCTCCATCAGGACCTTGTCCTTGAACAGCAGCGGCTCGCACTCGGCGCCGTTGGCGATCAGGAGCTCGGCGCGCGCCTCGAGCTTCTTATAGGTGGGGAAGCCCGCGCCGCCGGCCCCGACCACCCCGGCGCTGCGGACCCGCTGGACCAGCCCCTCCATCCGTTCGGCCCCGATCCTACAGCAGAACCGAGCAGCGGAGACAGCTCGCGCGGCCATGGTGAGACGCTGCTCGGCTCCGGTTCGCGGAGGCGGGAAGGTAGTGGATCAGTTTGGCCGATTACCGCTGGCCTACCCATACGAGTGCCGTTGGCAAGCTCTGCTCTGCCCACGGACGACATTTGGAATCCGCAAAGAGTCTTTTCCGCGTTCATGTGCTGTCCGTGGGCAAGGCAAGCTTGCCCACGGCACCCGAAACAAAAGGAACTGAGCCATTACCAGGGGAAAAGTGATTGACAGGATCGCCCGACCTTGGTAAAGAGAGAGCAGATTCATTCCGAGCCGCCCTAGGGGTGGGGCCAGTTGCGGGTTGTCGGGTCAGCAGCGCTTTTCTTTGGTTTCTTCTTGCTGCCGGTTCGCGCCGGCGCGCAGGATTTCGGCGCCGCGCCAGACATCTATCCGGTCGTCTCTCACGCCCGGAATCCCCCTGACGCGCAGTGCCGCCACCAGGTGGTCAGGCTCGGCGCGGTCGCCGACAGCTGCGTGGTGAACACCAATCCGGGGGCGAACTTCGGCCTTTTGCACGAGCTTTGAATCGGCCTGGAACAGGCCGGCGCGTGGCGCTCGGTGGTGCGATTCGAGATTCCGGATTCCGTACTGGCCCTGCGGCCCGAAGAGCTGCTGGCCGCCACGCTGCGGCTATTCCTGCTGCGTTTCACCGGCAGCGCTTCGACTTCGATCCGGATGTGCGGCGCGGGGCAGAGCTGGACCGAGCCCGGCGTGACTTGGAACAGTCAGCCGCAGCCAGAGCAGCCGTGCGACGTGATCCAAGTGGGCGCGTTGCAGCAGTATTACGAGTGGGACGCGACCGACAACCTGCGGCCGGTGATCCAGGGGGCGATCGACCGCGGTTTCGTGTTCAACAATACCAACGAGGTAATCGTCAATCTGCGCGAATTCCACAGCCGGCAGAGCACCGCCGCGGAGCGCCGGCCCGAGCTCGAGCTGCACGTCGCAGGGGAGGTGGTGCCGGATGTGACCGCCGGCTTCTCGATCGAGACCGAGATCGTGAGCCTGAGCCTGACCAGCGTCAGCCCGATCGAGATCCGCGGGATCGAGCTCTACTCCGCCGAGCAGATTCCAAGCTTCCCTCCGCTTGTGCCCCTCGGCGCTCCGCCGGGCTGGTTCTTCGACCCTCTGTTGGACGTGCCCTGCGAAGCTCCCGGTGGAGCGGTCGAGTCCGACGGGATCCGGATCGAAACCCAGAATCCGCTCGGCGCGGGCCAATCCGCGCTGTTCACCTTCCGCGCCTCCCAGCCGATCGATACCGAGATCATCCAGCTTCAGCTCACCGGCAGTGCGGCGCCGCGCCAGCAGGAGGCGTATCTCGGCAGGGTGTTCGCCAGCCGGGCGCCGCCGCAGCAGCCGCCGCCCGAGCTCGGGCTGGCGACCGACCGCGAGCAGTACGCGCTCGGCGATCCGCTCACGCTGCTGGTCGATGTTCGCAATCCAGCGAACCAAACCGTGGTGGTCGATCCCTATATCGTCTTGCAGCTTCCCGGCGGCGAGCTGTACAGCTACGTGTTTCCGATCGGTTTCGTGCCGATCGATCCAGCCGATTTCGTCGCCACCTTGCTCCCGGTGGTATCGAGCTTTCCGCTGCCGCCGGGCCTGAGCGCCCACGATATTGCGCTGTTCACCGCAAGCCTCGGCGCCGAGATCCCGGCCCAGGCCGGCGGGGTGCATCGCTTCTTCGCCGCGCTGGCCGAGCCCGGCACGCTCAACCTGCTCACTCCGATCGACCAGGTCGACTTCCATCTGGAGTGAGCCGGCGCATCGCTGAGGCTTTTGGACCGTTATGCCGGGTGAAACGAGAATTTTGTTCTCGTTTGCTGGCATGGAGCACTGGATTTCAGGGGGCCGCTGGGGCGCGCGTGGGTGGCAAGGGCACGCGCCGCGCGCCTGAGCGCGTCGTCGCGGGTGTGGAGCCGGCACTCAATCGATCCGCGAGCTCGAGATAGGCGGCGTCGTACGCGGACAGCTGGGAACCGGTTGATCATTCAACAATCCGGACGTTACGTGCCGATGTAGGGGCGGGGCTCGACCCCGCCCGAGCGGCGTTCGAAAACTGTCCAGCCGGCGCTGGTCGATGTTGTTACGCTTCGCGGGAGGGGACAAGCCCCTCCCCTACATCGACGGAGCGAGCCCAACGACGTGGGGATTGGGGGAACTCCCCCAAACCCCCTGGCAGACGGCGGCCTATCCGCCGCCGGGCTGACGGCGTTAGCTCGAAGTCAGCGGACCGCCATAGCACTACATAGTGGGCGGTGGAGAGGGTGCCGGCTGCTAGGCGGGCGAAGCGAGGCCGACGGAGGCGTACTGAAAGGTACGCTGGAGGAGGCCGAGTGAGCCCAACGACGCAGACGGCGGCCTATCCGCCGCCGGGCTAAATGTCGGTTTTCGTGAGGCGGCGGCCGGCTAGGTAAGGCGGCACCAGAATCCACAGCAGGATCGACGCGGAGAGCAGCGCGATCGCGCCGCCGGTGCCGCGGGTGAAGCGCAGGAACGCAAGAGAGGCGGCGCCGAACGCGGTCGTGCCTTCGATGCCGAGCAAGGTACCGGTGCGGATCGCGTCGGCCGGATTGATCAGCACCGCCACGATCAGCAGCCGCGAGGCGGATCCCGACGGCAGCAGCGACGCGAGGCCCAGGGCCGCGACGTCGAACAAGAGGACTACCACGAACCA
>DASWHO010000456.1:0-2342 GCA_036398155.1 Acidobacteriota bacterium | reverse complement strand
TTGGCCCGATACATGGCCAGGTCGGCGTTCTTGAGCAAGGTCTCGGCGTCGGGACCGTCGTCGGGAAAGATGCTGATGCCGATGCTGGTGGTGGTGTAGAGCTCGCGGTTGAAGATGATGAACGGCTGGCGCAGCGTCTCGAGCAAGTTCTCGGCGATCACCAAGGCGTCGGCAGTGCGCTTGAGACCGGGAAACACCAAGGTGAACTCATCGCCGCCCAGACGCGCGACCGTGTCCCCCTTGCGCATGGTGTTCTGCAGGCGGGTCGCCACCGCCCGCAGCAAATCGTCTCCGCTGCTGTGGCCGAGCGAATCGTTGATCACCTTGAACCGATCGAGGTCCATGAACAGCACCGCGATCTTCTCCTGGTCGCGCAGCGCCTGCGCGATCGCCTGGGTCAGGCGATCGAGCAGCAAGCGCCGGTTGGGCAGGCCGGTCAGCGCGTCGTGGTAGGCCAAATGCTGAATCTGCTCCGAGGCCCGGGTCGCGCGCCGGCGTTCCTCCTCGAAGAACCACGACAGCATGCCCAGGCCGATCACGAACTGGGCCAGAAAGTCGACCAGCCCCAGATAGCGGAGGTAAGGGACCGACGAGCCGGTGATCGTCTGGTAGACGTACACGCCGGAGATCTGCACCAGCTCCAGGCCGTAGAAGAAAAACGCCCCGCCCACCAAGCGCTGCCCCATCAGCGCCAGCCGCGCTTGAAAGCGCCAGACCGCGTAGCCCGCGCCGACGAACGCCAAGCCCGCCACCAAGGATCGAAGCCCGACGCGCAAGAACAACCGCGTCTGCAGGGCCTCCGGGGTCAGGGCGAACACCAGCGCCGACCCCAAGCCGAAAATACCGAGCCCGAGCGGCAGGATCTGCGCCAGACGGCGGCCAACCCGCCGGCCGGTGGTCAGCTCGTAGGTACCGAACAACAGCCAAGCGACCTGCGGATAGGCGGCCATCAGCGAGAGCGCCGAGGCCACCAGACGCCACGAGAAATACCCGGTGCCCTGCGGCGGCAGCAGCAGGGCGGCGGACGCGCCGACCAAATAGACCGACTGCGCCCACCAGCTCCAAGACCAGTGCTGCAGATACGTCCGGTGATAAAGCCGAAAGAAGCGCCGGAAGATGACCGCCAGCAGGATCGAAGCGGCGGCCTGCGCAAGATAGGTCGGAATGATGATCGAAGGCATGAAGCCCGGCTCCAGTCTAGCATGCAGAATCCGGAGCCAAACTTCGGGCAGAGCACCGGTTCCAGCGCCTGGAAGGGGCCAGCTCGGCCGCGGTCTCGAAGCCTCGATCGGTCGCCGGCGCGGGAGTTAGAATGTCGTTGGAATCGAGCGGTAAAGGGCCATGAAACACTGGCAAGAGGCTTGCTCTCTGTTCGAGCGACTGGCGGAGCTGCATCGCGCCGGCCGCAGCGCCGCGCTCGCCACCGTGGTCCATATCGCGGGCTCGGCCTACCGCCGCCCGGGAGCGAGAATGCTGATCGAAGCCGATGGCCGGATGAGCGGCGGCGTGAGCGGCGGTTGTCTGGAAGCGGACGTGCGCGAGGTCGCGCTCGCGGCGTTGGAGCACAACGCGCCGCGATTGCTGCACTACGACACCGGCGACGACGATCAGGTAGTCTGGGGGCTGGGGCTGGGCTGCAACGGCACCACCGAGATCTTGGTTCAGCCGCTGCCGCCGGGAGCCGAAGCGCAGCCGCTGCAGGCGGTTCGCGAGCTGCTCGGCGGCGACCGGAGCTTCGCGGTCGCCACCATGATCGACGGCGGAGCCGCCGGTCGAATCCTGGTGCGCGGGCCTGACGGCTCGTGGATCGGCTCCAGCGGCGAAGCGGGCCTCGATCGCGCGATCGACGCCGCGCTGACCGAGCAGCTCGAGCACGGCGGGTCGCGGCTGCGCGAGGCCGGCGGCGCGCGCATCTTCGCCGAGCTGTTCAGCCCGCCGCCGCACCTGATCCTGTGCGGCGCCGGCGACGACAGCGTGCCGCTGGCGCGGCTGGCTGCCGACGCCGGCTTCCGGCTCGCGGTGGTCGATCACCGGCCCGCCTACTTGACCGCCGAGCGCTTCCCGCGGGCGCGGCTGCATCGGGCTCGGCCCGAGGAGGGAGTCAAGGAACTGCCGCTCGGCCCGCACACCATGGTGCTGCTGAAAATGCACTCGCTGGCCCAGGACCGCGGCTGGCTGGAAAACTTTTTGGCCACCGACGTTCGCTATCTCGGGATCTTGGGGCCGCGCGATCGCACCGATCGCATGCTCGACGAGCTCGGTGCCAAGCAGCAGGAGCGGATCTACGGCCCGGTTGGCCTCGACCTGGGAGCGGAAGGCCCCGAGCAGGTGGCGCTGAGCAT
>DASWHO010000455.1:0-6478 GCA_036398155.1 Acidobacteriota bacterium | reverse complement strand
CTACGCCGGCTCGTCGCTGCTGGGCCTGGCGGCGGTGCTGGACGTCGCGCGCCCGGGCGAGCGGGTGTTTTTCTGCTCCTACGGCTCCGGCGCCGGCAGCGACGCCTTTTCATTCGAGATCACCGAAAGGATCGACGAGCGGCGCTCCGGCCCGACCGTGCTCGATTACTTAGACCGCCGCCGGGTGCTGCCGGGCTACGGCGACTACCTCAAACTGCGCGGAAAGATCCGCCGGACATGAGGGATGTCTACATCGTCGGCGTCGGCCAGACGCCGGTAGGGGAGCTGTGGGACCAAGGTCTGCGCGCGCTCGGCGCGGCGGCGATCCGCGCCGCCTTGGATGACGCCGGTCTCGAGCGGGTCGACGCGCTCTACGCCGGCAACATGCTCGGCGGCTGCATCAACGGGCAGGAAAACGTCGCAACCCTGCTGGCCGACGCGGCCGGGTTGTTGCCGGCCGAAGCGGTCAAGATCGAGGCTGCCTGCGCTTCGGGCGCGGCGGCGGTGCGCGCGGCGGCGCTGGCGGTCGCCGCAGGCGCGCACGACAGCGCGGTGGCGATCGGGATCGAAAAGATGACCGACCGCAGCCCGGCCAGCGTCACCTCGGGCCTGGCCACCGCCGCCGATCAAGACTACGAAGCCAGCTTCGGTCTGAGCTTCGTCGCGCTCTCGGCGCTGATGATGCAGCGCTATCTGCACGAAACCGGCCGGCAGCGTGAAGACTTCGCGCCGTTCGCGGTCAACGCCCACCAGAATGCGGTGAGCAACCCCAATGCGATGTTCCGCGAGCCGATCAGCCGCGAAGCGTTCATGCGCTCGCCGATGGTGGCCGCGCCGATCGCCGTGCTGGACGCGGCGCCGGTGTGCGACGGCGCCGCGGCGCTGGTGGTGTGCGCAGAGTCGGCGCTGCGACCGGGCCAGAAGGCGATCCGGATCGCCGCCGCCGCGGTCGCGACCGACACCATCGACCTGGCCTCGCGCGCCGACATCCTGGAGCTCGCCGCCGCGCGGCATTCGGCCGAGCAGGCGCTGGCGCAGAGCAAGGTCCGAACTCAGGACATCGACCTGTTCGAGGCCCACGACGCCTTCACCATCATCACGGCGCTGTCGCTCGAAGCCTGCGGCTTCGCCCGCCGTGGAGAAGGGCTGGCCCTGGCGGCGGACGGCGGCTGCGCCCTCGGCGGCGCGCTGCCGCTGTCGACCTTCGGCGGTCTCAAGGCGCGCGGCCATCCGGTGGGCGCCAGCGGCGCCTACCAGATGGTCGAAGCCACGCTCCAACTTCGCGGCGAAGCCGGCGCCAACCAGGTGCGCGGAGCGCGCCGCGCCCTCACTCAGTCGATCGGCGGACACGGCTCGATCGCCGTGACCCACGTCTTGGAGGCCTGAGCCCCATGGATCTGCCCCGCTACCATCGTTTGCGTCCCGCTTACTACCGGCTCGAAGGGCAGCGCTGCGGCGCCTGCGGCGCGGTCCAGTTCCCGCCGCGCGGCTCGTGCCGCGAGTGCGGCGAGGGCCCATTGGTTGCGCATCGGCTTTCCGGCCGCGGCGAGGTCTATTCGTTCACCGAGGTGGCCCAGGCCCCGGAGGGCTTCGAAGCGCCGTATCTGGCCGCCTTGATCCGATTGGAGGAGGGCTTCTTGATCACCGCGCAGCTCACCGATATCGAAGCGGAAGAAGTGCGCATCGGCCTGCCGGTCGAGATGGTCACCCGCCGGATCCGCGAGCACGGCGAGCAAGGCTACCTGGTCTACGGCTACAAGTTTCGTCCGCTGCTGCACGCGGCGCCGGTCGCGCCGGCGATGGGATCATGAGCCGGCCGCGCTGGGTCGGGCTGGAGGAGGCCGCGGCCTCGATCGAGGACGGCGCGGTTCTGGCGCCGGGTGGATTCATGCTCGGCCGCGCGCCGATGGCGCTGGTGTTCGCCTTGGTGCGCCTGGGGCGCAGCGGCCTTCACGTGGCGTCGCTGCCCAACCCGCTGCCGGCCGAGATCCTGGTGGCGGCCGGGCTGGCCGAGCGGGTCGAGTTTCTGTTCAACGCTATCACGCTCGAGGCGCGGGTGAGGCCGCTGCCCTGCCTCAAGCGCGCGATCGAGCAGGGCAAGATCGCCTGGGCCGAGCTGGACGGCTACCGGATGGTCCAGCGGCTCCGCGCCGCCGGGCTGGGGTTGCCGTTCCTGCCGGTTCCGGACGCGGAAATCTCGGATCTCGGCCGCTCCGATCCGCTGCCGGAGGTGTCCGATCCGTTCTCGGGCGCACCGGTGGCCGTGGTCCAGGCTTTCCATCCCGACGTGGCGTTGATCCACGCCCGCGCGGCCGACGAGCACGGCAATCTCTGGATTGAAGATCCCACCACCGATCTGCTGGTCGCGAGTGCGGCACGCCGGGTCATCGCGACCGTGGAAGAGCGCGTGTCGCGCTTGCGGCAGACGACGATTCCGGGGTTCATGGTCGATCTTGTGGTCGAGGAGCCGATGGGCGCATTTCCAACCGGCTGCGTGGGGCTGTACGGCGCCGACGAGGAACATCTGCTGCGCTACTTGGAGCTGGCCGAGGCCGGGCGTGAGAGCGAGTACATCGAGACCGTGGTGCGGCGGGTGCAGCGCCAGGCCGAGCTGGTCGAGGCGGCGGCATGAGCGCGACGCACTTTCCGACCCCGGCCGAGACCGTGGTCGCCGCAATGGCGCGCGAGATTTGGGACGGCGCCGTGGTCGCAACCGGGGTGGCGTCCTACCTGCCGATCCTCGCGATCGCGGTGGCGCGCGCCACTCACGCGCCGCGCCTCACCTACCTCTCCTGTGTCGGTGCGCTCGATCCGGCGATCGAAGAGCTGCGCGGCAGCGCCGAGGATCTCGCGTATCTCGAAGGGCGCTCGGGCGAGGTGTCGATCCCCGATCTGTTCGACCATGCGCGCCGTGGCCGGGTCGATGTGATGTTCTTTGGCGCCGCCGAGGTCGACGGCGCCGGCAACACCAACCTCACGGCGGCCGGTTCGCTGGAGTGCCCCAAGGTCAAGTTTCCCGGGGTCGCCGGCGCCGCCTCGCTGCGTCGCTGGGTGCGGCATCCGGTCCTGCTGGTCACGCGCCAGAGCCGACGCAACTTGGTGGAACGGGTTCAGGTCACCTCGACCAGTGACCCGCAGCGCGCAACCCGTTTGGTCACCGACCTCGCCATTTTTCAGGTTGGCGGGAACGGCGGCACCCACTCGGACAGCGCGGCCCGATATGGCGAGCCGGCTGCGCGCGGCCGAACCAACGGCGGCTCGGCCACGCTCCTGGCGCGGCATCCCTGGGCCAGCGCCGAGGCGATCGCGGAGCGCACCGGTTTCGCGCATCGGCGCACCGCGGAGCTGCCGGTCACCGAGCCGGCCAGCCCCGAGCAGGTACAGGCGATGCGCCGAATCGATCCCGAGGGGCTGCGCGAGAGGTTGGTTGGATGAGGGCGGTGGTGCTGCACGCGTTCGGGGCGCCCTCCAATCTGCAACCCGAATCGGTGCCGGAACCGTCGCCGGGGCCGGGCGAAGTGCTCCTGCAGGTCCAGGCCTGCGGGGTCTGCTTCCACGACGTGATCAACCGGCGCGGCGATCTGCCCCGCACCCGGGTGCCGGCGATTCTGGGTCACGAGGCGGTTGGATCGGTGGTCGAGGTGGGGGAGGGGGTCGCCGATTGGAAGATCGGGGATCGCGCCGCGACCTTGCAGCGCCTGCATTGCGGGCGCTGCGAGCACTGCCTGGAGGGGCGAGCCAGCCTGTGCAAGCACGACCGGCGTTTTTTCGGCGAGGAGATTCCGGGCGGCTACGCGGACTACATGATCGCGCCGGTCCGCGGTCTGGGGCGAGTGCCCGACAGCCTGCCCTGGCCGGTCGCGGCGACGGTGTGCTGCACCACCGGCACCGCGGTGCACTGCGTGCGCACCCGCGGGCGGGTCGCGCCGGGCGAGACCGTCCTGATCACCGGCGCCAGCGGCGGGGTCGGGATGCAGGCGGTTCAGCTCTCCCGCCACTGCGGCGCGCGCGTGCTCGCGGTGACCTCGAGCCCCTCGAAGGCCGACGGTCTCTTCGAAGCGGGCGCCGACGAGGTGATCGTCGCACCCGATCTGCGCTTCGCCGATGCGGTGCGCCGGCTGACGGCGGGGGCCGGGGTCGATGTCGCCCTCGAGATCGTCGGCAGTCTGACGTTCCAAGACACGCTGCGCAGCCTGGCTCCCGGCGGGCGTTTGGTCGTGATCGGCAATCTCCAGACCGCGTCGGTCGATCTCAATCCTGGATTGGTGATCGTCAAGGAGCTAGAGATCCTCGGCGCCTATGCCACCACCCAGTCCGAGCTGGAGGAAGCGCTTGGCCTGGTCGAGAGCGGCGCCGTGCGGCCATGGATATCCGACGTGCTCCCGCTGACCGAGGCCGCGCGCGCCCATGCCCTGCTCGAGGATCGCGCTATCACCGGCCGCTTGGTCCTCGGCGTGCGCAATTAGAGCGAGGGTTTCACCCCTGCGGTCAATCGCCGAATACCAAGAACTGTCTGGAGCCGGAGAAGCCCAGCTCCTTGAGCACATCCCCGTCGGGGCCGTGGATGACGAGAATGCGCGTGTTCTGGAATTCCTTTTCTTGTTCGACGACCTGGGCTTCGACCGTCGCCACGCTGCGGCCGTCCTGGACCACGGTGACGGTGGCCTCGGGGCTGTGGGTCTGCCAGCGAATGGTGTAGCGCCCGGGCTCGATCTGCTCCGCGCCGAGCTGGGTGGGGCGGTTGAGCTCGATCTCGCCCGCGCTCTTGGCCAGCGCTGGCGCCGATAACCAGGCGATCGAAAGCATCGATACGGCCCAAAGGAAACGTGGATGCATCGCGTCACACTCCTTTCGAGCCGCAGCTCCTGAAGCTGCGCGCTCGAAGGGTTGGACGGGTTTCGAGGTCAGACGGTTGCAGATTTGGGCGGCGCGACCAGCATAGCCGCCCGCGCCGATCCTTTTGATTTGGCTTTCGATCCCCGCGATCACGCTTCTGGTCCCTCGAGGCTGAACCCGGTGCCGCCTTCGATGGACTTCAAGCGCTGGTGCGAATCGCTTGCAACCCTACGCGAGGCGGCAAGTTTTCGGGTCAAAACGCAGCTCGCGGTGCGAATTGGACTGGCCCGGCCGCTGATGGAGTAAGATGCACCACATGATGGCGTCCGCAGGGCGCAGCGCTCAACGGACATGAGCATCCTGGTTATCGGTGGCACCGGCACCGTGGGCAGCGAGGCGGTGCGCCTGCTGGTCTCGATGCAGCGATCGGTTTCGGTGTTGACTCGCAGCCAGCCCAGCCGCCTGCCGGCCGGAGCCGAAGCCCGGATCGGTGACCTGAGCGAGCCGGACTCGTTGGCGGGCGCTTTCGACGGGATCGATACCGTGTTTCTGATCACTCCGTTGAGCCCGCGGGAAACCGAGCTGGGTTTGGCCGCGGTCGAGGCCGCGCAGCGCGCCGGCGTCCGCAAGCTGGTCTACCTGACCGTTCATCGACTCGATCAGGCCGCCCATATTCCTCACTTCGGCTCCAAGCTACCGATCGTCGCGGCGATTCGCGCCTCCAAGCTGGCCTACACGCTGATCGAGCCCAACAATTTCTTTCAGAACGATCTCTGGCTTCAAACGGCGATTATGGAGCACGGGGTCTACCCGCAGCCGATCGGCTCGCGTGGTCTGAGCCGGGTGGACGTGCGCGACATCGCCGCCGCCGCGGTCCGGGCTCTGACGGAGGATGGCCACGAAGGCCGGGGCTACGCTCTGGTCGGCCCCGGGGCTTGGACCGGCCCAAGCGTCGCGCAACTCTACTCGCGGGCTTTGGGTCGCGAGATTCGCTACGCCGGTGACGACCTCGACGCCTGGGCGCGTCAAGCCGGCGCGAGCCTCCCCGACTGGATGGTCCACGATCTGCGAATCATGTACGGGCATTTCCAAGAGCGCGGCCTTACCGCCAGCGCGGAGGAGCTGGAGCAAACCCACCAGATCCTGGGCCGCGCACCACGCCGCCTCGAAGACTTCGTCGCCGAAACGGTCTCGACGTGGCGCAACCGGAGCGGTTGACCCGCCTGGGGCGCTGCTCAAGGCGCGTCACGCCGCGATGGAGCTCGCATCCTGAAGGGATGGCATGGGTGGCCGAAGGCCGCCCATGGACGAGGTTCGCAGAACAAGTGCCCTCTTCGGGGTCGCCCAGAATCCATTTTTGTTGCGCCGACAATTCTTTTCTGCATGAGGCGCCTCTAGCGCCAAAGCTTGCAAAAATGTGGAATCCGCTTAGACTCTGTATTACGCTTGATTGCGGGAGGTTCGCGCCCGTGAATCTGGCGGGTACTCTCCGGTAGTTGCGCTCCACGCCTCCAGGCACCTCCATGGCTCGGAGGAGGATCTGGTGCCGGTCCAGCAAAAGGGGTCGCTTTGTGAATGGGTTCAGCCCCTGGTACTTCAGGACCAGGATCATGTAGAATTACTCCACACTGCAGTGGGGGCA
>DASWHO010000454.1:0-3367 GCA_036398155.1 Acidobacteriota bacterium | reverse complement strand
CGCCTGATCACGCTGGTGTTGCTGTTGGCTTTGGGGGGTCTGATCGGCGCCGGCGCGGCGCTGGTGCTGGCAGTTTCGCTGCTGGCGGCCTTGGTCGCCTGGCTCGACAGCGTGGCGCTGGGCCTGCTGCTGGGGGCGGTGGCGCTCGGGGTGGCAGCGGCGATTCTATTCTGGGTCGCGCTGCGGGGATTCCGCCGCTTTCAGGGCTTTCCAGCCAGCCGCGAAGAGCTGCGCCGGACGCTCGCTTTGGTCGGCCGCCCGCTGTGATCTGTCGAGCGCTGTGGCCGACGCTGCCGCGAGGGCGACATGAAGAGAACAGATAAGCAGAAACTGATCCAGGCGCTGGCCGAGCATCGCGACGGCCTGAAAGGATCGCTCGAGGGCGCAGTCAACGCCCGGCCCTACGCGGCCGTAACCGCGGCCTTCGGCGTCGGGGCGCTGCTCGGCGCGGTCGGCAGCGTGCGGCTGGTGAGCGACGTGGTTCGAGGGGCGCTGGTGACCTACAGCGCTCATGAAATGTAGGGGCGGGGCTCGTCCCCGCCCGGAACGGCGGGCTCCGACTCGTGGTTCCCGGCTCGCCCTAAGTGTAGGGGCGGGGCTTGTCCCCGCCCAATTTGACGCGCACGCATCCTGGATCCCGGCTTGCGCTGGGATGACGTGGCAGGCCGCGCATTCATGGGTTGTTTACAAGCGTCGGGTAATCCGTTCTTGGTGTAAGGTTCGAGCGTGCGGCGCCGCTTTCAGCCCTGGATGGTCCGCCTTGTTTGTGCCGTCGTGTGGGCCGGAGTGGCGCCGGTCTGGGCCGCGGACGAGAAACCACCGCGGCTGCTGGTCTTGCTGGTGGTCGATCAGCTGCCGGTGCGGCTGCTCGAAGCGGCCCGGCCCAAGCTCAGCGGCGCGCTGGCGCGGCTGACCGGGACTTCGGCGTTCCGCGCCGAGGCGCTCTACCCGTATGCCAGCACCTACACGGCTCCGGGTCATGCCCTGATCGCCACCGGCGCGCCGCCGAGCCTGAGCGGCATCCCGGCCAATCGCTGGTACGAAGACGACGCCTTGGTGGCCTGCGAGCGGCCCGAACAGCTGCGGGTCGAGACCTTGGCCGATATCGTGCGCCGCGGCGGCGGCTTGGTCGCGGCGCTTTCGCTCAAGCAGCGCTCGGCCTGGATGCTGGCCGGGCGCGATCCGAGTGTGGTTGCCTGGTACGATTATCCGAGCTCGCAGTTCATCGGACCGGAGTGGCTCGGCCGTCCGGCGACCCTGGCGGCACGTAAGGCCGAACGCTGGGAGCCGCTGGATCCGAGCTATTACGCAACCCTGTGGCCCGATCGGCAGGGTTTCGAGACCGACTACTTCGGCTTGGGCATCCTGTTTCCCCACCCGGCGCCGGCCTTGCTTCCGCCCAAAGCGTTTCTGGCCACCCCCGGCTCCGGCGCGCTGCTCACCGATGTGGTCCTGCTGGCGCTCGACCGGCTCGCGCTCGGCAGCGACGCGCACCCCGATCTGCTGGCGGTCAGCTACTCCAACACCGATTACATCGGTCACAGCTTCAGCGCTGAAAGCTGGGAGGCGCTGGACGCGCTGCTGCGTCTGGATCGCGATCTCGAGCGGCTGCTGGCGCGGCTCGATCAGAGCGTCGGGCCGGATCGCTATGCGGTGGCTCTGACCTCGGATCACGGCGTCGGTTCGGCGCCGCGCATTCAGATCGACGGCGCCGCGCTGGCCCGCCGCATCCAAGCGGCGCTGGCCGCGCTTTCGATCCCGGCGGCCGTGCACTTCTCGGAACCGTGCCTGTGGCTGCCGGCGGCTTTGCGCCGCGCGCCGGCGCAGCGCCGGCAAGCGCTCGAGCTGGCGCTGGAGATGGCCCGCGCGACCCCCGGCATTGCGGCGGCCTACGGCTGGCTCGAGCCGGACGGGCTGCCCGACGATGCTCCGTTCGCGGAGCTGATCCGGCGCTCCCTGGTCCCGGGCCGCTCGGGCGACATCTATTTGCTGCCGGCCGAGGACGCTCTGTTTGCTGCTCGGGAACCGCCGTCGCGTGCCACTTCGCACGGCCGCCCCTATGACAGCGATCGGCGCGTGCCGCTGCTCGCCGCCGGCGCCGGCATCGCGCCGGGCCGGATGCCGGCCGATGCCGACATGGGCCAACTGGCTCCCACTCTGGCGCGACTGCTGAATCTGAAGCTGCCCGCCGCTGCAAGCTCTCCGGTGCTCTCCGAGGCGCTGCAAGAACCGCCGCCCGCCGCCGGCCCGTAGCGCCGGGAAGGTCGCAGACTCCGGAATGACATGCGGGGACACGTGGATTCCGGCTTACGCCGGAATGACGGTATGCCGCCATCCCATAGATGGTGGGGCGGGGCTTGTCCCCGCAGGGAATGTAGGGGCGGGGCTTGTCCCCGCAGGGAAGGGGCGGGGCTTGTCCCCGCAGAGAATGTAGGGGCGGGGCTTGTCCCCGCCCGAATCAAGCCGTGAAGGCCTCCTGCGTTCCTCGTGTCGAACCACGCCCGCGGCCCGGTTTGCGGTTTCGAAGATCGGACACTATAGTCTTGTTCTAGATAGAGTTAGCGTTACAGGCTGCCGAGTTTTGAGCCCGAGGCGAAGATCATGACTTTGAGGCTCCCCTCCGAGCGGGCGATATTCCAGCGGCTCGCTTATGCCCCCGAGGTGTTCGATCGCTCGTTCGAGCTGATCAAGAAGAAGGGCACCCCGACCGAGGGCTACTTCGCGATCGAAGACCAGCGCCGCACCTACTATCTGTTTTTTCTGGACGGCAAGCCCTACTACGCCGGTGCGCTGTCCGAGGGCGGCAGCTTCGAGCCGATCAAGCTCAAAGAGTTCTTTCGCACCTTCAGCGTCAAGGGCGACTGGCGCATCTCGCTCCACGCCTGCAGCCCGGTGCTGGTCAAGAGCCTGCTGGTGTTCTTCCAGAACCGGCCCTCGATCCAGGCCAGCGGCGAGCTGCTCGACGTCGACAACCTGATGGACAAGATCGCCGGCTCGAACAAGAACCTGATCATGGTGATCCAGGACCAGGGCGACGTCAACCTGGTCTTGTTCAGCAAGGGCGAGCCGTTCAGGGCCTTCTTCGCCCGCGCCCAGCGGCTGCCGCAGGAGGCCACGCTCAAAGAGCAGCTGCTGGTCTATCTGTATGAGAACATGCGTGCCGGCGGCCTGGTGATCGAGGTGTTCGAGTCGATCAAGGTGCGGCCCGACGTCGATCGCGAGCTGTTGCCGGCGAGCTTCGATCAGGGCGTGGTGTGGCATTTCGCCGAAGCCGAGTTCGAGCTCGAGGTTTGGAGCGACGACAAGATGCTCAAGACCGTTCTGCTCGATCGGGACAACTTCGCGATCGGACGCCACAACAGCAATG
>DASWHO010000453.1:0-12776 GCA_036398155.1 Acidobacteriota bacterium | reverse complement strand
CCCCCCCGCTCTAGTTAGCTGCGATGGAGCGCGAATTGAAGGTGACGGTGGCCCGCCACGCCGGATACTGCTTCGGCGTGCGCGACGCGGTCGCAGCCGCGTTCGACAGCGCGCGGCAGAGCTCGAGCGTCTACATGCTCGGCCATATCGTGCACAACGAACAGGTCGTCGATCGGCTGGCGCACGCCGGAGTCAAGGTGGTCGGTTCACTGGATGAGGTCGGCGCCGACGGGCCGCTGCTCCTGCGCGCGCACGGCACAGCGGTCGAGGTTCAGGAGCAGATCCGGAGCCGCGGGCTCCAAGTCATCGACATGACCTGCCCGCTGGTGCACCAGATCCACGATGAGGTCAAGCTGCTGGCCGCCGAGGGGCGCCGCATCATCATCATCGGAGATCATGGCCACGACGAAGTGGTCGGCATCGCCAGCCAGGTCGAAAAGGCGCTGGTGGTCTCGAGCCCGGCCGAGGCCGATCAGCTGCCCAAATTGCGACGGATCGGGGTGGTATCCCAATCGACCCAGAGCCTGGAGAATGTGCAGGCGGTGCTCTCGCGCCTGCTGCTCAAATGCGTCGACCTGCGTTTCATCAACACCATCTGCTTCCCGACCAAGCAGAATCAGACCGAGATCATCGACCTGGCGCAGGGCAACGACGTGGTCGTCATCGTCGGCTCGTTCACCAGCGCCAACACCAAGCGCCTCACCCAGATCGCCGGCGGGCTCAATCCGCGCTCGCACCAGGTCGAGACCGCCGCCGGCCTGCAGCCCGAGTGGTTTGATGGCGCCCGCAGCGTCGGCGTCTCGGCCGGAGCCAGCACCCCGGATTATTTGATCGAGGACGTGGTCCGCGCCATCGAAGCTCTCTAGCACGGCGGCGGATAGGCGGCCGTCTGCGTCGTTGGGCTCACTCGGCCTCCTCCAGCGTACCTTTGGTACGCTTCCGTCGGCCTCGCTTCGCCCGCCTAGCAGCCGACCCCCTCTCCACCGCCCACAATGCCGTGCTCCAGCACCTCTCAAGCACCAGCAAACGCTTTCAGCACGGCGGCGGATCTGCCGCCTCCCGACTTCGTCAGCAAACGGGCAAGGTTCCCGATCAGATAAGCAGCTGGCTCACCAGCTTGCTCCAAGCCGAAGATCGGGCCAGCTGCGGCGCTTGGTCCGCCTTCACCCAGCGCCAATTCACCCCTCGAGGCCGGGGCGGTCGCGCCAGCCGAGCGCGAAAGCCGCGCAGGGTGAGGCTGCGAAACGTGATCGCGTGGCGGACCGGAGCCAGCGCGGCGCCGAGCGTGAGATCGAGATCGTAGCGGCGCTTCAGGGCCGCTTCCAGTGCGGCGCGGGCCTTTGGCTCGCGCGGCGCCAGGCGCGCATGCGGCAGCTCCCACAAGCCGGCCAGCAACCCGGCCTGATCCGAACGCCGGTGCCATAGGAGCGCCCCGTCGCGCTCGATCAGCGCCACACCGACATCGATCTTCTGGACCGCTTTCCTCGATCGCGGCGCGGGGAATCGCTCCGGCCGGCCGCTGGCAAAACCGCGGCAATCGCGCCGCAACGGACAAGCGGCGCAGAGCGGCCGGGCCGGCAGACAGATCAGCGCCCCCAGCTCCATGAGCGCCTGGTTCGACTCACCCGGATCGCGGCGGTCGAGCAGCGCCTGGGCCAGCGCTTCGATCCGGCGCCGCGCGCGCGCCGGAGAACCCGGTCTTTGCGCGACCAGCCGCGCCATCACGCGCCGGACGTTGCCGTCGACCACCGCTCGGGGCACTCGATACGCGATCGAGAGCACGGCGGCCGCGGTGTACTCACCCACGCCCGGCAAGGCCCGGGCCGCCGCCCACTGGCGCGGAAACTGGCCCTCATGCTGGTGCACGATCTGCGCGGCGGCGGCATGCAGGTAGCGGGCGCGGCGGTAATAGCCAAGCCCGCTCCAGGCCTGCAGCACGGCTTCGAGCGGAGCGGATGCCAGCACGCCCACAGTCGGGAATCGGCGCAGGAAGCGCCGATAGTACGGCAGCGCGGTCGCCACCTGGGTCTGTTGCAACAGGACTTCGGAGACCCAGATCTTGTACGGATCGCGGCTGCGCCGCCAAGGCAGATCGCGCCGCCGGAGCCGATACCAGCGCTTCAGTTGGCGCCGCAGCCGGTTCAAATCGATCGCTCCCCGCAGCGGCACGGCTGATAGAATATCCGGCCGATGAAAGGGCCTTGGCGCTGGCGCCTGGAGTACGCCTTCGTTTGGCTGCTGCTCGCGACCCTCGAGCGCATGCCGCGCCGCGCCGCGCTGCAAGTCGGCGCGGCCATCGGCCGACTCGCGTACCGGGCGCTTTCGGGCCGCCGGCGCATCGCGCTCACCAACCTGCAGCGGGCCATGCCCGAGCTCAGCGCGCCGCAACGCGAGCAGATTGCGGCCGCTTCGTTCGGGCGCCTCGGCATGCTGTTGGCCGAGTTCGCGCAGCTTCCGCGGCTGACCCCGGCCAAGGTGCTTCAGGTGGCGCGACCCCAAGGCCACCAGCACTATCTCGAAGCCAAGGCGCGCGGCACGGGCGTGATTTTCCTGACCGCCCACTACGGCGCGTGGGAGCTGTTGCCGTTTGCGCAGGCGCTGCTCGGGCATCCGCTCAAGTTCGTGGTGCGGCGGCTCGACAATCCGCTGCTGGAACGCTTGGTCCGCGCGTATCGCACGTCCTGCGGCAACGGCGTCATTCTGCGACGCGAAGCGGCGCGCGGCATCCTGCGGGCATTGGGCGCAGGCGAAGCGGTGGGCATTCTGTTCGATCAGAACACGTCGGATGGGGTGGTGGTGCCGTTTTTCGGCTTGCCGACCCGCACCACCCCGGTGGTCGCAACCCTGGCGCTGCGGACCGGCGCCGCCGTCATACCGGTGTTTCTATCCGCCAATCCCGACGGCCTGACGCATACGATGGTCTTTGAGCCGGCGGTGCCGCTGCAACGCAGCGGCAACCTCAAGCGCGACATCGAAGCCAATACCATCGAATTCAATCGAATCCTGGAGCGACACGTGCGGCGCCAACCGGATCACTGGCTGTGGCTGCACCAACGCTGGAAGGACAGCCCGGTCACTCCTGCGGCGGAGGCGGAGGTTGCGGCCGAGCCGCCGGCTCCGGCACCGGAGGCGGATGCACCGCAGAGCGGCTGAACGCCTCACGCAGCGTCGCGAGCTCGGCCGCGCCCAGCGCCAGGCTCAGCTGAACCTCGGCTCCTTCACGATCGACTCGCAACCCCTCGAACGCCAGCGCCGCGCCCGGCTTTTGCCCGGCCAGCAGTCCGCGACCCAGCGCGACCAGCCCCCCGACGGATTCCATCAACCGGCCGGCTTCGAGCTCATCGGCGCAACGCAGCCTTAGATCGGCCTGGACCCCTTCACCCAAATCCATGGTGAACGCCAGCGACTCCACGCTGCGCAGGTTGTTGGCAAAAGGGTTGGCGGCCAGCACCGTCCCGGCGTCGGGTCGCATACGCGCCACGATCCAAATCATCGCGCTGCCGCGCGCCGATTCGATCGCGGCCTGCATCGTCGGGTCCTGGGCCAGGCTCGGCGCGCCGCCTTGCGCCACCGCGGCCGCCGCGGCGGCGCTGCCGATCGAACAGAGCAGCAGTCGTTTCGAATCCGGAAACGCGAACTCCAATTCGTGGCCGGCCACGGCGGCTCCCGCGCCCTCCAAGGCGCGCGGGCGATAGAAGGTCCATCCGCCCACCGGACGCGCTTCGAGCTGCCAGCGCTCGCCCCAGGCCGCCAGCAGCTTCTCGGGCTCGAAATCGCCCTCTAGAACCGCGACGAACTCATTGCCGCCGCCGAGCTGACCTCCGACGCGCAGCCGGCGCACGTCCCGGCGCAGATCCAGCCCGCTGTGCGACACGAAATCCACGAAATCGTCGGGGCCGCTGTGCCGCCGGCGCTCCGAATCCCAGCTTGAGAAGCTCGGGCTGGCGACGATGCGCTCCAATTCGGCCCCCAGAACCCAGTCCATGCCCGCCGGCACCATCTCGAGCAGCGGATCGGCTCCGAGCCTTCCCGCGAACAGGCCCAGCGCTAGCAGCAGGCTCAACTGCCACAGGGTTGTGGCTAACACCGTTCACCGCCAACGGTCACCGGTGCCTTCGAATCGGAATCGGGGGGAGCGGGAACTCGTATCTTCAGCTGGGCAGGCTCCAAGCCCGATGGAGCGAATCGCACCTCGCGGTTCGACCCGATCCGCCAGAGCTGCGGCCGGTATACCAGCCAGCCGAAAACTCCGATCCCAATCGCAGCCAACAAAAGCGAAGCGGCCACCTCGTATCCCAGATGGGCCACGCCGGCGGCATAGAGGGCGCCCGCCAATCCGAAGCTGGCGCCGATTGGAACCAGCATGATCGGAAGCGGACGCATCAGCGCATACCCGATGAGGCCGGCTCCGGTGGTGGTCATTAGAATTGATCCAAACAACGATTTCGATCCCATGCCATAAAACTGCATTTCGAATATGACCCCAAGACCCAAGAACAGGCCGGCGCAGATCCAAACCACGGGATAGAGCCGCCATGCGACATAGGCGGAGATGCCGGCGCAAACCAGGAACAACGTGGCCAGCAGCAGCGCAAAGCCCCAGCGGTCGATGAGCAGGAGAATGCCCACCAACATCAACAGCGCTCCCACTCGCCCCTGTGACATTGTCAGGAGCCTATCATGGATCAGATCCGATTCGGTTTCCAAGGTCAAAAAATGGGCTGAAAGCGCTCCGGCTGGAGCAAGGGGCTCTGCCCTCGCGCTGGCCGGCTCGGGCCGAGGCTGGCCGAAGGCCCGGGATAAGGGCGACAATTCGAGCGCTCATGGATTCCCGACCCATCGCGCTGCTCGCCGATCTGCACCTGAAGCCGGAGAGCCCGTGGGATGCGCAAAGCTTCATCGGCTGGCTCGGGCGCGCGCGCGAAACGATCGGAGCGCTGTATCTGCTCGGCGACCTGTTCGAGTTTTGGCTCGCCGCGCCCCGGCTCGAAACTCCGTTTCAACGCCAGATCCTGGAGGCCATTCAACGGCTGCGGGAAGCCGGCGTGACGATCGGGTACGTCGAAGGAAATCGCGACTATCGAGTGGCGCGTGGGCGTTCGGAGCTGTTCGACCAATGCTCCGAAGACGCCCTGGTTTTGGAAACGGCCGGCCGCAGCGCGCTGCTGGTTCACGGCGACCGCATTCACGCGGAGGATCGCGCGTACCGGGCCTGGCGTCGGTTCTCGCGGCATCCGGCGCTGCTGGGCGCCTTCCTCAGGCTCCCGGCCCCACTGGCACGGCGCGCGGCCGCGGCGATCGAGCGGCGGCTGCGGCGCACCAATCTGCCGCACAAACGCGCCTTCCCCGAACCGCAGCTGCGGCAATTCGCGGCGGCCCAGCAGCGACACGGGCATGACGCGGTGGTTGTGGGCCATTTTCATCGCGAGCTGGCGCTGCGCGCCGGGGCGGTCGAGCTGTTCGTGTTGGGCGCCTGGGGACCGACCTATCGCTATCTCGAGCTCGGCGGCGATGGGCGCTTCCGCTTCAAGGACGCGGGCTGAGCCGACTCGCCCCTCGGGCCCGATTGGGTGGGGTCACCGTCCTGCGCTATATTGGATGACCTGCGATTCGTCGCGCACGGCAGCCGGCGCAATCTTCGAGGTTGGCATCCGACGGCTGGTGCTTTGGGGGCCCCAGCTCGATGCGGCGAATCCGACGGGAAGGGCTCATGAGCGAAGCCGCGGGCAGCTTCGGCCATCCATTCGCGATCGGCGCGCACCGGCCGGCGCCGGACGCGGACCGTCCCGCGTTGCCGGATCGATACGCGGTCAAGGAGGACGAGCAAGGTCGATATCTCACCTGCCTCGAAGCCCCCACCGTGAGCGTCCGCGGCCAGCGCGGCTTCGAAGTCGGCTCGGCAGCGGCACGAAAGTACCCCGAGGGATCGATCTTTCTCGACGGCGCGGCCCAAGGCGAGCCGTTCATGGATCCGGAGCGCGATGTCTACAATCTCGATCACCACGAAGGCTGCGTGCGCTCCTTCACGCTGGCGGCCTGCGAACAGGCGTTCGTGGTCATTCGCAAGGGCCTCGATCTGCGCGAGCGCGATTGGACCGTGTGGATCAACGAGCCCGACCTCGACACCGTGCTCGCGATTTGGCTGTTTCTCAACCACATGCGCATCAACCACGAGGACCCGGAAATCCGCCGCGCCATCGCTCCCCTGCTGCGCCTCGAAGGCGTGATCGACGCCCAAGGGCCGGAGCTGACGGAGCTGACCGGGTTTGCGGAGGAGCTGCTGCAGCTGACCCGCGCCAGAATCGATTTTCTGCGCGAGCGCGAGCTCGAGCTCAAACGCAGAGGTGAATGGAACGAGATCGACATCTTGGAATACACCGCCGAGTTGCTGCGCAAGATCGACGGCCTGATCTACTCGTCGCTGCACTTCGCCGGCTTCAAGGACATCGAGGTGCTCGCCCGCGGCCCGCTCGGCGCGAGCCGCAGCGTGGTGGTGTGCCGCTCCGAGCTGGGCATCTATGAGGTCGAGCAACATCTGCGCACGCTCCACGGCAGCCGCCTGGGCATCCTGGTGCTGCAAAAGAGCTCCTCCAACTACACCCTGCGGCAGGTCGATTCGTTCCTGCCGGCCAATCTGGAACGCGCCTATGAAACCCTGAACCAACTCGACCCGGCCGCCAGCCGCGGCCGGTCCGGCAATCGCTGGGGCGGCTCCGGCGAAATCGGCGGCTCGCCGCGCGGCTCGGGGACCGAGCTCAGCCCCGAGCAGATCGTCGAGGCCCTGCAGCTCGCCTATCGCAAGCCGAGCCCATGGCATAACACGCTTCGGATCGCTCACTCCTTCGTGCTCGGCATCACCGTGGTCGGAGCCGCCCTGCTGGCGCGCCTCGAGTGGCTGCCCTCCCGGCCGCCGCTCGGCGGCCCCCACGCGAATGCCGAGCTGAGCTTCGCGATCGTGGCGGTCATCTTCAGCGCCGCATTGCTGCTGCTGTTTGCGCGCCGCTACCCGCGGCTCTACGGCCTGCGCTGGCCGGCGGGTTGGGACGGCTGGCTGCTCTGGCCGCTGGCCGCTCTCAGCGCGTTGGTCGGTGGCGCCTGGATTCCCAACCGCTTGACCGGGTTCGCCGATTTCGGTGTCGACCAGGTCCTGTCCGACCTGGCCGCCGTCCTGGCCATGCCGCTGGCCGCGGAGCTTCTGTTCCGCGGTCTGGTCCATGGGATCCTGGTCCAGAACTTTCGCGTCCAGGTCGAGGGCGGACGGTGGTTCTTGTCGCGGCCGGCTTTTCTCTCGGCGCTCTTCTATGCCCTCGGCAGCGGAGCCTTTGCCCTCGAAACCGTGGGCCGGCGGCCCGAGATGTGGTCCTTTCCGCTGCTGCTGGCTGGCGCCTTCGTCTTCGGCATCGGCTGCGCCATGGCCCGCGAGCGCTCGGGCAGCCTGCTGCTACCGATCGTGTTTCATTGGAGCGCCGCCGCCTTGGTGCTGGCGTTGCGTGCTTGAGCCACTACAAGTTCAGATCCCCGGCTCGATCGCGTCGCCCGCTCAGCGGAACGTAATACTGCGTACCGGCCTTGAGGTGGCGCACCTGATCCAGCAGCGCATCGAGGTCGGACGGACTGGCTGCCAGGTCGACCTCCGAAGTATTGATCACCAGCAACGGAGAATCGCTGTAGTGAAAGAAGTAATAGTTGTAGGCCTGGTTGACCTGCTGGATGTACTCGGCGGTGACCTCGGGCAGGTCGCGGCGGCGCTGGGCCTGGAGTCGCTTCATGAGCACCTTGTTGTCCGCCTGCAGGTAGATGACCAGATCGGGCTGGAGCACCTCTTCGGCCAGCACGCCGTAGAGCTTCTCGTAAACCAGCAGCTCGCTGTCGCTGAGATTGAGATAGGCGAAGATGCGATCCTTCACGAACAGGTAGTCGCAGATCGTGACGCGGCGGAACAGGTCGCCCTGTTTGAGCTCCTGCTGCTGCTTGTAGCGATTGAGCAGAAAGAAGAGCTGAGCCTGGAACGCAGCGCCGGGCCGGCCGGAATAGAAATCCCGCAGAAAGGGATTCTCGGTCTCGTCATGGACGATGTGGGCCTCGAGCCGTTCGGCCAGCCGCTCGCAAAGCGCGGCTTTGCCGACTCCCAGAGGTCCTTCGACCACGATGTAGCGGTAAGGCGGCAGCTCGCTCATGGCGCGCTTCCAGCCAGCGAGTATAGCCGAGCCTAGCCGAGCCGTTGCAGCAATTGACGCACGTCGCCGGGCTGACCAGGCACGCGCAGATCGGGAGCGATCTCACATAGAGGCTCGAGCACGAAACGCCGCCGGGCCAGACGGGGGTGCGGGAGTTGCAGCTCGGCGGTCTCGACCACCAGATCGCCGTAGACCAACAGGTCGAGATCCAACGGTCGCGGCCCCTTGGGTAGCGCCCGCCGCCGCCCGAGCCGGGCCTCGATCTGGAGGCATTCGCGCAGCAGCGCGAGCGGCCCGAGCCGGGTCGCGATCTGCACGACCTGATTGAAGAATTCGGGCTGCTCCAAAAGCTCCTCGGGCGCGGTGATCCAAACCGAGGAGAGCCGCTGCAATCGACAACCGGCTTGCTCCAGTTGCGCCAAGCCGCTTTCCAGCTGCCGCAGGCGGTCACCTAAATTCGATCCCAAGGCGACAAAGACTCCGGCCGGTTCGATGGCAGATTCCATCGCCACCGATCCAGTCTAACTAGTCAAGGGCTTCGCCCTTGATATCCCCGCATGCTCCTGAATGGGTGGCATGGGTGGCCGAAGGCCGCCCATGGTCGAGGTCCGCGCCGCGAGCGAGGTCGTCCATGGGCGCGCTGCGCGTGCCCATGCCACCCACGCGCACCCTAGCGGCCCACTGAAATCCAGCGCTCCATGCCAGCAAACGTGAACAAGATTCTCGTTTCAGTGTGCATAACGGTCAGACGCCCGCGCCTTGCCCCCGCCCTCGGGAGGGGACAAGCCCCTCCCCTACATCGACGCTGGAGAAGCCCGACCGAGCGCAACCGCGTGCAGAGTGGGGGAACTCCCCCACGCCCCCTGGCAGATGGCGGCAGATCCGCCGCCGAGCTAGGCGCTCAGCACGCCTACCGTCTCGCTGGTCATCTGGCAGCGCAAACACAAGCTGGCGACCGGCAGGGCTTCGAGCCGGCGTGAGCCGATGGGCTCGCCGCAGCTGCGGCATACCCCGTAGCTGCCTTCGCGCAGGCGCTCAAGGGCGCGCTCTGTTTGCTGCAGGTGCAGCTCGCGCAACTCGAGCAAACGCAGCTCCGAGTCGCAGCAGATCGCCAACTCGCCTGCAACACTCGGCTCGCTGGCCTCGTAGATGCCGACGCCGTTGTCGGCTTCGGCCAGCGCCTCCGATTCGCGCAGCAAGGCGCCCGCCAGCTCGCGGCGCTCGTCCAAAAGCTGCAGGATCAGGCGGTGTTCTTGAAGGCTAGAGTGCTGGCTCATGACCTTTCATCCATTATGTGAGACGCTCGATTGTCGTCTCGCGTTTCAACTGCGAATGCCATGGCGCTCACTTTGTTGACCCAAGAAATATATTAGCAATATCCGTGCCATTCACGGCCAACCCGAACCTCGCCCCAACGCTGCCCTGACCTCGAGCGCCGAGACATGCCTGCCTGCGACCTGTAACCTTTTCTGGATGAATTGTTTACCGGAGCCGGTTCTACTCCATCATGGTACACTTTTCAGACATGCCGCTGCTGAAAAAATTCCTGGTCGCCACGATCGGTCTGCTCGCGGTGGTGACGATCTCCCTGATCGGCTTGACGTTTTATGTCACCAGCGACGCAGGGGAGCGGTTCTTGGCCCGCCGAGCCTCGATCTGGCTGGGCGAGTGGTACCGGGGCCAGGCGCGCATCGGAAAGCTCGACCTATCCCTGTGGCACCGCACCCTCGAGCTTTCGGACTTGGAGCTGATCGGCAGCGACGGGGAGCTTCATGTGAACCGTGCCGTCGCCCGCTTCCCATGGTGGCCGCCGGCGAGCCGCTGGACCATCAGCGAGCTGTTCCTGAACGGCCTGCGGCTCGACTTTCCCTCCGGCCTGCCGCAGGCGTTCAGACCCCGCGCCGGAAGCGGCGGCGCGGGGATGCCGATCACGATCGGCAAGCTGCGGCTCAGCGGCGCGCAGGTGCGTTGGGGCGGGATTGCCGGCGGTCTCACGATCCGAGCCGACCGGCTCGCGAGCCAAGGTCGTCTCGAGCCCTCCGGCTACAGCGGCGATGTTCAAGCCGGGCCCGCACGGCTCAACGGCCTGCAGCATCCCATCCGCTTGCGCCGAATCCGCAGCTCTCTGATCCAACGCGGCTCGCGCCTCACGCTCCGCGGCGCGGTCGCCGAGCTCGGAGCCAGCCGCCTCGAAGCGAACGGCGCCATCGATTTCGGCGAATCGCCCTACCGGCTCGAGGTCAGCGGCACGTTGCGGCTCGAGGACGTGCGCGAGTGGCTCCCCGAGGCGCTGGCCGGTCGCGGAACCGTGGAGCTGAACGCCCGGCTCCAGCCCGATCCGGCGGGAGTGCGATTCGCCGGCGCGGCGACGACTCAGGCGGCGCGGATCCCGCCCTGGACCGAGCCGTTCGCGGCGCGCGCCGATTTCTCGGTCACGCCGCGGGCGCTGCGTGTGCGCAAGATCGAGTTCGCGGGGCTCGGCGGTCGAGCTCAAGGAAAGCTCGATTGGCAGCTCGAGGCCGTGCGCCAAGCGCCACGGCTCGAGCTGCGCTTCTCCGAAATCGACCTTCGAAGGCTGCTCGAGCCGCAGCTGGATCGCAAGTTGCCCCTGACCGCAAACATCAGCGGCTCGGCCAGCCTGCGGCTGCCGGCCGACGCTCCGCTGCGCGGAACGGTACGCGCGCAGGCGCAAGCCGCGCGGCTCACGGGAACGGAGCTGTCGCTGCAAGGTCCGGTCACCGTCGAGTTCGAGCCCAAAGGCCAAACATTGAACACGACCCTGACCTCCGGTTCGCACGCCATCGGTGCCGATGTGACTCGCGGCAGCGCCGGGGATTTGGGGGGCCGTGTGGTGCTGAGCTCGCCGGACAGCGCCGACTTGTTCAAGCGCTTGAACGCTCTGCTCCCTGCCGCAGCGCGCCGATTCGAGCCGCAAGGAGGCCTCCAGCTCAGCGCCGATCTGAGCGGCGACACCGGCGCCCCGATCCTCGATCTCGACGGCCGGCTCGAGACGCTCGGCACGGCGCTGGGCCCGCTGCGCTCGCTCGAGGTCGATCTCCACCTCCTGCTCGGCCCCGAGCCGTCGGTCTGCGGCGAGCTGTCGGCCCAAAGCGCACGGCTGTCGGACTCCGAGCTCGGTCCGATCGCGGCGCGGGGACTTTGGAGCGCGTCGCGGCTCGAGCTCGAATCGCTGCAGGCCGTGCTCCTTGGAGGCCGGCTGGTGGCCGGCGGGCGATACACCAGCGAGCGGCTCGAGCTCGACTTTCAGGCCGATGACCTCGATCTCGCGCGGCTGGAAGCGGGGCTCAGGACCGCGGGACGACTCGATACCAGCGGACATCTCGAAGGCCCGATCGACCGGTTCGACGGCGAGGTCGAGCTCCAAGCGCGCGGCCTGGTGCTGAATGACCAGCGTCTGGGCGACGTCACCGGCCATGCCCGCGCCGCGGCGGGTACGGTCGAGCTGGACTTGCAGGTGCCAGCGCGCCGGGCCTCCGCCAGCGCCACACTCCAGCTCCAACCGGGTTGGCCGGCATCTTTGGAGCTGGTCTTGGGCACTCAATCCTTGGAACAGCTACTGGGCAGCGCTCCGGGTCCGGACTGGTCCGGCGAGCTGGGTCTGAGGGCGCAGCTCGAGCTCGCTCTCGCGCGCCCTAAAGAGCTCAGCGGCACTATCACGCTCGAGCCGCTCCGATTACGGTTCGCCGCCGCCGAGCTCGCCGCCAGCGAGCCGGTACGATGGACCCTCGCGCGCGGCGCGATCACCCTCGAGCCGGCGCGGATCCAAGGCGCTGCCGGGTCCATGCTGCTGTCCGGCAGCCTGGAGCCGTTTGCGCCCGCCCGTCCGTTCCAGCTCGACGCCGAGCTCGACGCCTTTCCCCTCGATCCTCTGGCAGCACTCCTGGCCCGGCCTGAAACCGACCTGTCCGGCTCGGCCACCGGCACCCTCCGCGTATCCGGCAGCCTGGAGCGACCAGCCGCCGCGGAGGCGAGCTTGCATCTGGACGCGTTCCACGCCCAGGCCGAGGGCGTGCGAGTCCGGAATCGCGAGCCTCTGATTGTGCATCTGAAAGCCGGCCGGCTGAGCCTGGAACAGTTCACCCTCGAAGGCGATCAGACCTTGCTCACCCTCAGCGGCGGGATCGACCTCGAGCCGCGCGCCGCGCTCGATCTGCAGGCGGCCGGATCGGTCGATCTGGTGCTGCTCAATCCATTTCTCGATTTCGGCGCCGCCGGCGGCAAGCTGATTCTCTCGGGAACGATCCAGGGCCCGCCCGCCGCGCCGCTGGTCTCCGGTCATGGCTGGCTCCAAGACGGCATCCTGCGCTTCTATGAGCTGCCGCTGCGGTTCGGGGATGCTCGCGGGCGGTTCGCGTTCGACCGCAGCGCAGTCGAGGTGAAAGAGTTCGACGCCGACCTCGGCGGGGGCCGGTTCGGCGCTACCGGTTCCCTGGCGCTCTCGGGCTGGAAGCCGCGCGAGCTGGCGCTGCAGGCGCAAGCGCGCGGTGTGCGGCTGCGCTTTCCGGGCGAGCTGCGCGGCGAATACAACGCCGATCTGGAGCTGACCGGCGGCCCGCAGCGCTACCGGCTCAGCGGCGA
>DASWHO010000452.1:0-5068 GCA_036398155.1 Acidobacteriota bacterium | reverse complement strand
TTCCGGTGGTCGACTCGATCTTTCCGTTCGACCAAGCCGCCCAAGCGCTGGAGCGGATGGCTGCCAACCTCAACACCGGCAAGCTGATCTTGTCTCTGACCGCATAGAGGAGAGAGTCGATGCCGAAATACGTCGATGGGTTCGTTCTACCGGTTCCCAAACGCAACCTGGCTGCCTACCGCCGGCTGGCCCGCAAGGCCGGCCGAGTCTGGCGCGAGCATGGCGCGCTCGAATATCGCGAATGCGTCGGCGACGATCTCAAGGTCAAAGTCGGCGCCTCGTTTCCGGACCGGATCAAGCTCAAGCGCGGTGAGACGGTGTTCTTTTCGTGGATCGTCTACCGATCCCGCTCCCATCGGGACCGGGTGAATGCCAAGGTGATGAAAGATCCGCGGATCACGAAGATGATCACCAAATCGATGCCGTTCGATCACACCCGAATGCTCTACGCCGGCTTCAAGGTGCTAGTGGATTTATAGTCTCATTGTTCGAGCTATCACGAAGAGAGAGGAGAATCATCGTGCGTTCGAAGCTTGGGAGGGCCGCACTGGTGGCGATGGCTATGCTGCTGTGGAGCTCGGCGGTGCCCAGCTGGGGCACCGAGGAAGACGAGGCCACGCTCCGATATCTGAAGGAAGTCCTATGGCCCAAGGCCTATGCGCAGCAGGATGTCGCGCTACTCGATTCGATCCTGGCCGAGGAATTCCGCATGATCGACGCCGAAGGCTCCTGGTCGACCAAGAACGACGAGCTCGAGTACATCCGGGCCAACCAGCCTGGCTACGATTCGCTGGTGTATGCCATCAAGCGATTGGACATCTTCGAGAATGGCACCGCGATCGTCGCCGGGGAAGGGACGATCGAGGGCGAAGGGAAGAGCGGACCGTACGTCATGACCTACCAGTCGACCAACGTACTGATAAAGCGGGACGGTGCCTGGAAAGCTATTGCCTCGCATGTGTCGGGCGTGAAGCGTCGAGCGAAATGAAGACTGAGTCAGCAAGCTTGACGCGACGGCCGTCATGAAGATCGCGCTCAAGCGCGCCTACCAGCCCCCGGCGCGCTCCGACGGCTGTCGCATCCTGGTCGAGCGACTCTGGCCGCGCGGGCTTTCCAAGCAGGATGCGAAGATCGATCTGTGGGCCAAAGAGGCGGCGCCATCGGCCGAGCTGCGGCGCTGGTTCGGCCACGACCCGGACAAGTGGGCCGAGTTCAAACGGCGCTATTTCCGCGAGCTGCGGGCGCGGAGTGACGCCCTGGAGCCGATCTTGGAGCGCGCTCGGGCCGGTCCAGTCACCTTCGTTTTTGCGGCCCGCGAAGAGCGGTTCAACAACGCCGTCGCGCTCAAGGAATACCTGGAGACGCAAGCCGATGTCTGATCCACGGCATTGCCCGGGCTGCGAACGCCGCGCGGGCGGGGACGAGCCCCGCCCCTACATTGGCGTCGAAGGTTCGAGGCGAGTTTCCAGGGAGGAACGGCCCCGGCGGATGTAGGGCGGGGCTTGGCCCCGCCCGTAAGACGCAAGCACGATGACCGCGGTTGAATACGGTCTTGAAACGCCGCGCGTGCGGGCACAAGTGTCCCCAAAACCCGGGATAAGTAAACTGTCCCCGAATTAGAGGAGGTGCTTGGCGAGCAGGAGCTCGGCGTTGAGGATGGCAGCGCCGGCGGCTCCGCGAATCGTGTTGTGGGTCAGGCTGACGAATTTCCAATTCAGGATCGGGCACGGGCGGATCCGCCCGACCACGCAGGCCATGCCGCGGCCGGCGTCGCGATCGAAGCGGGTCTGCGGCCGATCGGGCTCCTCGCGGACTAGAATCGGCGCCGGCGGGGCGCTCGGCAGCCCGAGCCGCTGCGGCGCGCCGCGAAACTCGGCCAACACCTTGACGAGTTGCTCGCCGGTCGCCTGGCGCTCCAGTTCGACCGAAACACACAGGAGGTGGCCGTCGAGCGCCGGCACCCGGTTGCAGTGGGCGCTGATGCGGGCCGGGTGCGGCTGCACGGTTTCGTTCGCGATCCGGCCCAGGATCTTGAGCGGTTCGGTCTCGACCTTCTCTTCCTCGCCGCCGATGTGAGGCACGACGTTGTCGAGAATGTCGAGCGAGGCCACGCCCGGGTAGCCGGCGCCGGAGACGGCCTGCAGGCTGGTGACCAAAACTCGTCGCAGGCCGAAGGCGTCCTGGATGGCCTTGAGCGGCAGCACCAGCCCGATGGTCGAGCAGTTGGGATTGGTGACGATGCAGCCGCGCCCGAAGCCGCGGCGGCGGCGCTGGATCGGAATCAGATCGAGATGCTCCGGATTGACTTCGGGTACCAAGAGCGGCACGTCGGGATCCATCCGGTGCGCGCTGGCGTTGGACGAAACGATCCAGCCCGCGGCGGCGAATTCGAGCTCGACCTCCTCGGCGACCGCGGCCGGCAAGGCTGAAAACGCCAGCCGGCCGTCGAGCTTCGGCTCGCACGGCTGGACCACCATGTCGCGGGCCCACGCCGGCATGTCGGAGGAGACGCGCCAGCGGCAAGCGGCGCCGTAAGGTTTGCCGCCCGACGCGTCGGAAGCGACCAGCGCGGTGACCTCGAAGCTCGGGTGATCGTCGAGCAGCTGGATGAAGCGCTGGCCGACCGTGCCGGTTGCGCCGAGAATCGCAACGGGGATTTTATCCATGGCGGTCGTGTGATGGGCACCCAATTATAGGTACGGCGCCGCGGGGTCGCACCATCTGCCCTCGGATAGGGATGGGAGCGCCAGGCGGGTGGCATGGGCGTGCGAAGCAAGCCCATGGACGAGTCGCTAGTGAGCCAATACGGTCCGGTAAGGGATCACTTGCCATCGGCGGGGTTGTCCATGGGCGGCCGTCGGCCACCCATGCCACCCGGATCGGCGGGGCGTTCCAGGTGGAATTCGTCGTGGATCAGGCGCACCGCTTGGTCGGCATCGCCGGCGGCGATGACGCAGCTCAGGTTGTGTTCCGACGAGCCTTGGGCGATCGAGAGGATGTTGACGCCGCCGCGGCCCAGCGCGCCGAACACTTTTCCCGCGAGCCCCGGCATGCCGCGCATCCCGGCTCCGACCACCGACACGATCCCGATTTGGTCGTCGGCCCAGATCCGATCGATGTCGCGGCGCGCCAGCTCGAGCTCGAATTCGCGCTGCAGCGCTTGCAGCGCGCGCGCGCCGGCGGCGCGCGGCACCACGAAACAGATGCTGTGCTCGGAGGAGGATTGCGAGATCATCAGCACGCTGATTCCCTCGCGCGCCACCGCGGAGAACAATTTGCCGGCGATCCCTGGCACCCCCAGCATGCCGCTGCCCTCGACGCTGATCTGGCTCAGGTCGCGGATCGCGGTGATCGCGCGCACCGGATGTCCCTTGCGGCTGGGCTGCGCCACGATGCGGGTTCCAGGATGCTCGGGCTCGAAGCTGTTCAGAATGCGCACCGGGATCCCGCGCTCGACCGCCGGGCGGATGGTGCGCGGGTGCAGCACCTTGGCGCCATAGTAGGCGAGCTCGGCCGCCTCGGCGTAGGAGATCTCCGGCAGGGTGCGCGCCTCGGGCACGATCCTCGGATCGGCGCTGAGCACGCCGCTCACGTCGGTCCAGATCCAGATCTCGTCGGCTTCGAGGCAGCTTCCGAGAATCGCCGCCGAGTAATCGCTGCCGCCGCGCCCGAGCGTTGTGACCAGCCCCGCGGCGGTCGCGGCCACAAAGCCGGTGACCACCGGCACGGTGCCGGAAGCGAGCAGCGGTTCGAGGCGCTCCCGCACGCGCTCGCGGGTCGGTTCGAACAGCGGGTTGGCGGCGCCGAAGTGGTCGTCGGTTACGATCAGCTCGGTCGCGACCACGCTCCGCGCCGGCACCGCCCGCTCGAGAAGAACGTCGGCCAGGATCGCGGCGGAGAAGCGCTCGCCGATCGAGCCGACCAGATCCAGGGCGCGCGGGGTCAGCTCGCCGAGCACGTGGATGCTGCGGCACAGGCTCTCGAAGTTGTCGAGCCGCTCCGCGACCTCGCGCTCGAGCCGCTGGCGGGCTGCCGCCTCCTCGACCGCCGCTTGAATCGCCGCGCGGTGCTTGTGCTCGAGCTGCGCGCGGGTACCGCTGAAGCTCACACCGTCGCCGGCGGCGGCGCTGGTTGCGGCGCCGATCAGGGCGTCGGTCACGCCGCCCAGCGCCGAGACCACCACCGCGATCTCCGCGCCGGCTTGGCGCTGGCGCTCGACGATGCGCGCCGCCTGCAGGATGCGGCCGCCGTCGCCGACCGAGGTGCCGCCGAACTTCATCACCAATCGCATGAGGTCGGCCTAGTCAGGAATTCCGAATCGGGTGGCATGGGTGGCACTCAGAGGTTGCGCATGGGGTGGCATGGGTGGCCGCAGGCCGCCCATGGACGAGCTGTGCATGTAGAGTGAGGTCGTCCATGGGCTTGCTGCGCACGCCCATGCCACCCATGCATGGCGCGGCACCCGGCTGGCACCCTGTGCTCCTGCCAGCGCGAAGACGTGCACCGCGCCGCTGGGGCTCCGGGCCGACACTACTGCGGCAAGGCGGAGTGCACGAAGGCCGCGACATCGGACTTGAATCGAGCCAGCGAGTCGAGATGGATGTACATCATGTGGCCCGCCTCGTAATGATGGATCGTGACCCGATCTACGGCTGACGGCTCGAGCCCCAGATGGCTGAAGGTGTAATCGCTGGCGAAATAAGGCGTCGCCAGATCGTAATAGCCGCTCGCGACCATGACCTTGAGATACGGATTCTGGGTCATCGCCTGGCGCAAGGTTTCGGCCACATTGAGGTAGCGGTTCTCGGCTTCGCCATAGCTCCAGGGCCGGACCCGGCCGGTCAGGATCTCGTACGGTAGATCGCTCTCGAAGCCGAGCTCGCTGCGCACGTAGTGGTTGAGCGCGGCGGTGAACGGACCTTGGATCGCGGCGTAGCTCGGATCGTATTCGAACGACTCGCCGGCGGCGTCGGCGTCGCTGCCCTTGAACCGGCTGTCGAGCCGTCCGACGGTGCGGCGCTGATCGCGCAGCAGCTCTTTGACGAAGCGGAAGATCGAGATCCGCAGG
>DASWHO010000451.1:0-1847 GCA_036398155.1 Acidobacteriota bacterium | reverse complement strand
TGGGAGCCGGCATCGATTCATTAGGCAGCGGAGCGGGCTCCTTGCTTTTGGCCTGCGGGTCTTGCGGCTCGCTTTTGATTTCGTCATGAAGCGCCGCAGTCGGCGCCGGTCCACTCGCCGGCCGAGAATGTAGGGGCGGGGCTTGACCCCGCCCGATCAGCTCGGGCGTCTCGGGCGCCGCCGGTGGCCGCGTCGGTCGCGAGATCGCGCGCTCCGGCGGTTGCGGGGTCGGCCCTCGCTCCAGCAGATACCAGCCCAAGCCGGCGACCAGAACCAGGCTGGCAGCGACCGCCAGGCCGCGGCTCCAGCCCCAAACCGCGCGCGCGCGCCGCTCCGCTGCCAGCGCGGCGCGCGCCGCGTCGCGCAGCTTCTGCTCGGCAGCGGCCGAAGGTCCGACCGGAGCGCTGCGCCGCAGAATCTCGAGCGCTCGCTCGCTGTCGGCGAGCAGCGCGGCGCAGGGCCGGCAGCCGGCGGCGTGAGCCAGGATCCAGGCGCGCTCCGACTCGCTCACGCCTCCGGGCCCGACCAGCTCCACCACCTTCTCCTCGAACGCCTCACATCGTTGCGACATCACAGAGCTCCACTGGCGCGCGGCACCATCGCCGGGCTCAACCGCCGGCGCAGCGCCGCCAGCGCGTATCGCATCCGGCTCTTCGCGGTTTCGAGCGGACATCCGACCAGCTCGGCGATCTCCGGGAACGACAGCTCGCCGTCGGTGCGCAGCAGCAGCACTTCGCGCTGCTCCTCGGGCAGCTCCGCCACCAGCCGGCGTAGAACCGCCGCCAGCTCGCTCTGCTGCGCAGCCGCCTCCGGATTCGGACCGCCCGCTTCACGGTACGGCTCTGCGCCGGTCTCATCCTGGGGCTGGTTGGCCGCAGCGGCCGTCAACGGGGCGTCGAGCGAGTCGACCGCCCGCAGCCGGGCGCGCCGCCGATGGTCGATGCAGGCATGGCGCGCAATCGCATACAGCCACGGGGCGAAACGCGCCTCGCTGCGGAACTGATGCCGCCGGCTGATCACCTTGAGAAACACCTCCTGAAACAGATCCTCCGCTGCCGCAAGGTCGCCGAGCTGACGGGCGAGAAAGCCGAACAGACCGCTGCGGTGGCGCGCCAGCAGCAGGTCGAACGCCTGCGCTTGTCCGGAGACGAACGCGCTCATGAGCTCCTCGTCGCTGCGCTCCGCCACAGCTCACCGATCGGTCATTTCATAGTACGCGCAACACCGCCGCTCCGGTCTAGCCTACCAACTCCGACTGGATCCCGGCTTTCGCCGGGATGACGATGCGGCGGCTCCTGCCGTCATTCCGGCGCAACAAAGAACCGGGCGGGGGCGAGCCCCGCCCCTACATTTTCCATGTGCTGCGTGCTAAACTGTTGTTTTATTTCAACTTATGTCTACTAGTGTGATTCGGCAGCGGGATGCCCTCGTCCGCGGGCGCCGGAGACATCCGCTGCGCTTCAGCCCGCTCCGGCGGCTTGCAGCCCCCGCCGCGCTGCTTGCCGCCGTGGCCGGCGCTGGCGCGGACACTGTCACCCTCACCAACGGCACCGTGCTCTCGGCGCATCGCGTGCGGGTCGAGGGCAGCCGGGTGATCCTGGAGCAGTCCGAGGGGCGGATCATCCTGCCCAGCAGCGCGGTCGAGGAGATCACCTATACCTCGCCGCTCGAACCGGCCAATGGCGAAGTCGAGCCCGGGACCCGCCGGCCGTTCGACGTGGTGGGCTATCTGACCCAGCGTTTCCAGCGCCAAACCGCGCAGCCAGGGGGCACCGCGCCCGGCGCCGCGGCGGCGCTCTTGAGCGAAGGCCGGCTCGACGCCGCCAAGGCATCCGCCGAGTCCAGCC
>DASWHO010000450.1:0-4337 GCA_036398155.1 Acidobacteriota bacterium | reverse complement strand
GGGGAGCGCTCGATCTACTCCAAGCCGTTGGAACCCGCTACGCTCAGCGCGCTGCTGCGCGAGGTGATGGGCGACGATCATTTTCTCGAGCTGGGCTCGACCAACCAATCGCGCTTTCGCTATCGCTCCCCGCACGGGACGGTGCAAGGACAAGTGACCTTGAGCGACGGGCTTTTGCAGGCGAGCTTTCAACCCGAGAAGCAGCCGGTTTCCGGCCCGCCCGGCGCGCCCGGCGGCGCGGTGGCGGCTCCGGCGGCGGTGGAGATTGCCGGCGTACCGGCCGGGGCCGCCGCTGAGCCGATCGCGATCCCACCGTCGCCGCGGACCGCAGCGCCGCCGGCAGCGCCCTCGACACCGGCGGCGCCACGCGGCGTGGTCGAGCAGCGAGCCGAGACGCGGGCTGCTGATTCGGACGCGGTCGGGGCGCCGCGCATCCAGGATCTGATGCGCTTGATGATCGACCAGGGCGCCAGCGATCTGCATCTCACCAGCGGTCTCGCTCCGGCGCTGCGGGTCGACGGTCAGATCGAGATCCTGAGCCACCTGCCGGCGCTGCCGACCGAGCAGCTCGAGGCCTTGCTGATGGAGATCACCCCGGAACGCAACCGCGAGGAGTTCCAGCGCCGCCGCGACACCGACTTCGCCTACGTGTTCGGCGCCGAGGCGCGCTTCCGCATCAATCTGTTCTGCGATCGCTTCGGCATCGGGGCGGTGATGCGGCTGATTCCGAGCCGGATCCTGTCCTGCGATCAGCTCGGCGTGCCGGCCGCGGTCCGGCAGCTGACGGCGCTGAACAAGGGGTTCGTGGTGGTCGCCGGACCGACCGGCAGCGGCAAATCGACCACCTTGGCGGCGCTGATCGACTTGGTCAACGAAACCCGTCACGATCACATCATCACCATCGAGGACCCGGTCGAGTTCGTCCATGGACACAAGCAATGCCTGATCCACCAGCGCGAGGTTTATTCGCATACCAGCGGCTTCCGCGACGCGCTGCGGGCCGCGCTGCGCGAGGATCCCGACATCGTGTTGGTCGGGGAGATGCGCGATTTGGAGACCATCTCGATCGCGATCGAAACCGCCGAGACCGGTCACCTGGTGTTCGGCACCCTGCATACCAACACCGCGGCCAGCACGGTGGATCGGATAATCGACCAGTTTCCGGCCGATCGCCAAGCCCAGATCCGTGCCATGCTGTCGGAGTCGCTGCGCGGCGTGGTCTGTCAGACCCTGCTGCGCCGCAAGAGCGGCGGGCGGGTGGCGGCGTTCGAGGTCTTGATCTGCAACCGGGCGGTCCGCAACCTGATCCGGGAGGGCAAGACCTTCCAGATTCCGAGCGTGATGCAGACCCAGAAGAGCAGCGGCAACCAGCTGCTCAACGACTCGCTGCTGGAGCTGATCAAGAGCGACGTGGTGACGCCCGAAGACGCCTATCGGACCTCGGTGGATAAAGAAAGCTTCGCCGGTCAGCTGCGGCGCGCCAACATCAAGGTCGAAGGGGTTCGCGAGCAGGATTGGCAGTTCGACTGACAAGGCTGTTAGGTGATCAAACGATTGGAGGCAACTGATTGTCGCGACCGAGGCACACTGCTGCGCTCGGGGTCCTGATCTTGGCGCTCGAATTCTGCCCGACAGCGGCCCTGCGGGCTGAGTTCAGCCCTCCAGCCGCAGACCAGACCCTGGATGTTGAAACCGAGCTGGACAGTGCCCGGCGCGCTCTGGAGAGCAGCCGACTCGACCAGGCGGAGCAAGGGTATCGAAGGTTGATTGCCCGGGATCCCGGCTTCGCCGATGCCTACCAAGGCTTGGCGCGCGTGTTGGTGGCCCGAGGCCTTCGCGCGGAGGCGGTCGCCCTGCTGCTGCAGGCCGGCAAGGGTCTGATCGAAGCGCGGGACATGACTGCCGGCAAAGCTTTCCTCGAGGAGGCGGTCGCTGTTGATCCGGCCTCCGCGGCGGCCCATCTGGCCCTCGGACACGCCTACTTGGTGGACAATGAGTTCCCCCAGGCGGTGATTCATCTGCAGCGGGCGATCGAGCTGGGCGAACACGGCCTGACGGCGGGGATCTACCTCGGATCGGCACTGTGGGAGAACGGTCAGCTTGAAGCGGCCGAGAACGTCTATCGTGAAACGCTGGAACGCCATCCCAACCATGCCCTGACCCAACGCTCCCTCGGCGGCCTGCTCTTGTGGCAAGGCCGTTACGCCGAGGCGGTCCCGCTGCTCCAACGGGCGGCCGCTCAAAGCTTCTCGTCGCCGGAGTTGCAATACGATCTGGCCTCCGCCCTGGCCGGCGCCGGGCAGGTCGAAACGGCCCTGGAGGCTTACCGGCGAACGATCGAGCTGGCTCCCGATCTGGCCCAAGCCCATTACGGGTATGCGGTTCTTCTCGCCCGCAGCGGCAAGCGGGAGCCGGCCGCTCGCGAGCTGGCGGAGTTCCGGCGCTTGCAGGCCCAAGCGGCGGAAAAAACCGATCAGGAGTATCTCCGCAATGCGCGGCTCAACTACGGGTGGAACCTCTTGAGCGAAGGGAAGGCGGCCGAAGCCGTGCAGTACTTTGAGAGCTTGCCGCCGTCCCGTGACCGACTGGTTGGGTTGGCGAAGGCGCTCTCGGCGACGGGAGATCACCGGCGCGCGATTGGGGCCTTGGAGCAGGCTCTGCTTCTCAGTCCAGGGGATCGGAGCATCGAGATGCGATTGCTCGATGAGCGGCTGGCGGCCGAGGAATAGAGTTTGCGCCACCTTTTGTTTTTGCTCGGACTGCTGGGACTCGTCGGCGCAACCCGAGATCCTTGCGGCGGGATGACCCTGACCGACGTCGCTGCCGCGGCCGGCATCGTTTTCACCCATCGGAACGGGGCGAGCCCAGAGAAGCACATGCCCGAGACGATGGGCTCCGGGCTCGCCTGGCTGGATTTCGATCAGGACGGCTGGATGGATCTCTACGTGGTGCAGTCGGGCAGCTTCCCGCCGGACGGCGGCGCCGCGGCCGCGAACCGGCTCTATCGCAATCGGGGTGACGGCAGCTTTGAAGATGTCACCGAGCGCGCCGGAGTCGGTGACCGCGGCTACGGCCAGGGGGCGGTGGCCGCCGATGTAAACGGCGATGGACTGACGGATCTATTCGTTTGCAACTTCGGTCCTAACGCCCTCTATCTCAATCGCGGCGCCGGTAGGTTTGAGAACGCCACCGCGCGCGCCGGAGTGGGACTGGAGGGTTGGAGCTCCTCGGCGGCGTTCGCCGATGCTGATCGGGACGGCGATTTAGATCTCTACGTGGCCCGCTATATTGAGTATGACCCGGCGGTGAAGCTCTACTGCGGTCGGCCCGACCTGGGCCGGCGCGACTACTGCGATCCCAGTATGTTTCGAGGCGCCGGCAACCGCTACTATCGCAACCGCGGCGACGGCAGTTTCGAAGCTGCCACGGGCCCGTCGGGTCTTTTGGAGAACGGGGGTCGGAGCTTGGGGGTGCTGTTTACCGACCTCGATGCGGATGGGTGGCCCGATATTTATGTCGCCAATGACTTGACCTTCAATTATCTGTATCGCAACCGCGGCGACGGAACGTTCGAGGATATGTCCCTGCTCTCGGGTGCCGCTGTTAACCGGGACGGCAAGGTCGAGGCCGGAATGGGAGTGGCGGCCGGCGATCTAGACGGGGATGGGGATCCCGATCTGGTGGTGACCAATTTCGATTTAGAGTTGAACGCTTTCTACCAGAATCTAGGTGCATTGATGTTCGATGACGTCTCGGCGCCGAGTGGCTTCGGTCCGCCTTCTTTCAACTTGCTGGGGTTCGGAGTCGTGTTGGCTGACCTGGATCGCGACGCCGACCTCGACGCATTGGTGGTGAATGGGCATATCCTCGACCACCCGCTCCGCGAGTCGGTCAGCCGCGAACAGAGGCCCCTACTGCTGCTCGGAGACGGCAAGGGACATTTTCAAGCGCAACGCTGTGGTCCTGTTTTCGAGCGCGTCGGGCTGGGACGCGGACTTGCCGGCGCCGACTATGACAACGACGGCGACCTCGATCTGGCGGTGGTGAACAACGGTGGTCCGCTGCAGCTGCTGCGCAATGACGGCGCCGGCGGATCCTGGCTGGGGCTGAAGTTGGTCGGTCACGGGCCGAATACGGGAGCTATCGGAGCAAGAGCCACGCTGGTCACGGAGAAATCGCGGCAAACGCGTTGGGTGCTGGCCGGGGACAGCTACCAATCCTCAAGCGACCCGCGGGTGCTCTTTGGACTGGCTTCGGACGACCGAGCTCGTCGGCTGGAGATTCTATGGCCCCGCGGTTCGACCAGCGTGCTCGAAGCGGTTGAGCTCGGACACTAC
>DASWHO010000449.1:0-4310 GCA_036398155.1 Acidobacteriota bacterium | reverse complement strand
GTCGTGTTCACCCGAGCGTTCTGGCGCCTGTAGTGAACTCGGCCCGGGGTCGCTGTCGTATGATAAGGATGATGACGGCTCGGCCGACCGGGGGCCCGCGCCGCTTCAGCGGCTTCGAGTTCCGTCCCGAGACCGGAGAGCTGTTTCGCGGCGGCGCGGCCGTTGCGCTCCAGCGCCAGCCCGCCCAGGTGCTCGAGCTCCTGACCCGGACGCCGGGCCGGCTGGTCACCCGGGAAGAGCTGCGCCAGGCGGTCTGGGGCGACCGAGTGTTCGTCGATTTCGAGCGCAGCCTGAACTTCTGCATCCGCCAGATCCGGCGCGCGCTGGGCGAATCCGCCCCCGCCCCGAGATTCATTCAGACGCTGCCGCGGCGCGGCTACCGGTTCATCGCGTCGCTCGAGCTGGAATCCAGCGTTTCATCCCGATGGCTCGGACGCGTCGAAGCCGCGGGGAGGCCCAGGGCGTGGTCTTGGGTCCTGTCGGTCGCTGCGGCCCTGGCGCTCGGCCTGATCGGAGGGTCCTTCAGCGAGCATCGGATGGCCGGCACCAGCGCCCACAAGCAGACGGTGGGCTGGCTTCACGCGAGCCTGGGGATCGATCCGGGGCGCTGTCCATGGGGCTGGCAATCGGGCGACTAGGCTCTCCGTTCAAGCTCAAGTTGATGAGTCCCGGGGTTCGGTTTGATGGGCGTCCGAGCTCGTTCCGAAACCAGCAGAGTCGTGGCTTCAATGGGAGGGCCTTGTTGAGAATAATTATCGTCTGTAAGTAGCTGAGAAATATCCTACTTATTCTGATTTTTCCCTTGACTTTTGCTCTTGCTTTCGCTACTATTTTCTCCAGAAATGGATAGCGAACAATACACCTGTCGAGGTCCAACTGAGGCGGGTCGAGAGGCCCGGTTTCGGAGGCTCTTGGGCCAGGATCGGGAGCTCAGACGACTCGCGCGGCTCGAGAGCCTGGGGCGGCGGGTCCTTGGGCGACTCGCCCTGCGCTGGTGCCAAACTCGGGCTCACAGCAAGCTCGGTCTCGCCCGCTTGGGCGACTACACCAGGTCCCATTTCGGCCTGTCCCGCTCCGCCTTCTCCGAGCTGGCCAAGATCGAAAAGCAGCTCGCAACCCTCCCCCGGCTGGCTCACGGGTTCGATTCCGGGCGGATCACCTGGAGCAAGCTCGAGATCCTGGTGGCGATGGCCGCCCCCGAAACCGAGGCCGCCCTGGCCGAGATTGCCGAGCAGGCCACGGTCCGCCAGCTCGAAGCTGCGCTGCGCAACCTCAAGGCTCGCTGTGTGGACGCGAAAGCCGGTGGCCGTTTGGATGCGGAAACGCGGCCTTGTGTGGATGCGGGGCCGGCCGGCTGCAGTGGCGCGGGACTGAGCGGCTGTGTGGACGCGACCTCAGGCTCTTGTGTGGATCCACATGCAAGCTGCCGTGTCGATCGCGGAGCGAGCCCTTGTGTGGACACGGGTGCCGGTGCGGGCGGCTGTGTGGACTCGGCGAGCGCGGCCGAGGAGCCGTGGGCGTCCTTCTCGCGCCGGGTCAAACCTCAGGTCGGTGCCAAGTTCGAGCAGGCGATCGAGCACTGCCGCAAGACCGCCGGCGAGCACCTTGCCCGCTGGCGCGCGGTCGACTGGATCGCCGCCGACTTTCTCTCCGGCGTTCGCATGCAAGGCAGCGAATGGTCCGACCGCCTCGAAACCTACAACTGGAAACAAGGCCTGCATCCGGCAGAGCTGCCGAACGCCGCTTCCCCTCTCCCCCCGGACCCGCAGGGCCTGCAAGGAGAGGGGCCGGGGGTGAGGGAGGGCGAAGACGAATCCTTCTACGACTTCGCCCGCCGCGACCTGGAAGAGACCTCCGCGAACTGGAAGGCCCTCGATTGGTCGATTCCCGATTCGGAATTGCCGTTCGAGATTGCTGCGCTCGCCGAAGAGTTGGAGCAGACCACGCCTCACGACCTCCACGAACGCATCCTCAAAGTCATCCACTTCCTGCAGCAGATCGAATCGGAGATGGCGCCGCTCTCGCGCCGTTTCCACGCCGCCGGCGGGACTCATGGGCTCGCCTTCTTTGACTACCGCCACTACCTCGAGCAGCGCGCCGGCCTGCCGGCCCGCGCCTTCTGGCGCTTCGCCCAGCACAACCGCTGGGCGCGGCTCTCCCCTGCGCTCAAAGAGGCGTTCGCCCAAGGCGCCATTCATCGCGAGCATGCCAAGGAGATCGCCCGCACCGTCGGCGTTCTCCCCGAGCAGCCCTGGATCGAGCGCGCCGGCGAGACCCATCTGCCGCGCTTCGAGCACGAGCTCACCCAGGCGCTGTGTGGACGCCTCGAGGCGCTCGATCGCTCCTCGGCGATCCACTTGATCTGGTTCCGCGCGCCCGAATCGGTCGTTTGGCACTGGATGGCGGCGCTGACCGAGGCCCGCTACCTCGCGCCTCTCGGTGCCTGCCCGGTCGAGCTGGTTTTAGACCGTTTTCTGCAGCAGCCGACCGAGAAGATCCGCCGGGAACACCGAGTTTTTGACCGCGACGGCTGGCGCTGCCAGGCGCCGAACTGCTTTTCGCGCCGCAATCTGCAGGCGCACCATGTCGTCTTCAGAAGCCGCGGCGGCGGCGATGAGCAGGACAACCTGACCACGATCTGCTGGTCGTGCCATTTGCATGGCGTGCATGAAGGCAGGATCAAGGTGACGGGTGAGGCTCCGGACGGTCTGAGCTGGTCGGTCGGCTGCCGCAGCAGCGGGCCGCCGCTGCGGGTCTACGCCTGAAACTCACCGAAAACTCACACTCGATCAGGAAGCCAGGCTCGTATGAGCGGTCGAGATGCTCGCATCGATTGGGCAGGACCTGAAGTTCTGCTGGCGGCTTTACGCCAGAAAGCCCGGATTCGCCGCGATCGCCGTCGCGACGCTGGCGGTCGGGATCGGCAGCAACGTGGCCACGTTCAGCCTGGTGCGATCGCTGCTGCTGCGGCCCTATCCATTCGCCGATCTGGAGCGGCTGGTGCTGCTGCGCGAAACCCGGCAGGGCGACGCGGCCGGCTTTGGGCGCCTGGCCCCGGCCGACGTGATCGACCTGCAGGCCGACAGCACCACCTTCGACGCGGTGATGCCCTACCGCTTCGGCGAGCTCAACCTGACCGGGAAAGGCTATCCGGAACAGGTCCGCAGCTTCGCGATCGCCGCCGATCTGTTCTCGGTCTTGCAAGCCAGGCCGCTCCACGGCCGCACCTTCCTCCCGGGCGAAGACCGACCGGGGCGGGATCGCGTCGTCATTCTCAGCCACGGCCTGTGGCAGCGACGCTTCGCCGGCTCCACCGGCGTGCTGGGCCAATCGGTGCAGCTCGACGGCGGCGCTTACACCGTGATCGGGATCATGCCCGAGGACGGCACCTATCCCAAGGGGGCCGAGGTTTGGGTGCCGCTGGCGCTGAGCACCGAAGATCGGACCGAGCGGGTCGCCTCCTCGCTGGCAGTCCTGGCTCGGATTCGCAGCGACAAGTCGATCGAGCAGGCGCGCGCCGAGCTTGCGAGCTTCAGCGGGCGGCTGGCGCGACAGTATCCGCAGACCAATGCGGGGCGCAGTCTCGATCTGATCCCCTTGCGCGAAGAGCAGTACGAGTACACCTTGCCGTTCTTCTCCATGCTGCAGGCCGCCGCGGTCTTGGTGCTGCTGCTGGCCTGCGCCAACGTCGCCAACCTGCTTCTGACCCAGCGGGTGGCGCGCGCCCGCGAGATCGCGGTCCGCGAGGCGTTGGGGGCCGGCCGGGGCCGCCTGCTCCGGCAGTTCATCCTGGAATCGCTGGTTCTGGCGTTGGTCGCCGGAGCGCTTGCCGTCCCGGTGGCGCATTGGGCGGCGACCTTGATCCGCACCACCATGCCCGCGGGGATCACGATCTGGGTGGCGGGTTGGAGCGCGATCGCCGTGGATCGCGCCGTCCTCGGGTTCGCGCTGGCGCTGACCGTGCTGGTGGGCGGCCTGTTCGGGTGGATCAGCAGCCTGCGCCGCTCTCAGGCGACCCTGCCGGCCCAGCTTCGCGTCGCTGGCACCGGAACCTTGGGCCACCGGAGGGGCTGGTTGCGCAGGCTGCTGGTCGCCTCCGAAACCGGCCTCGCTCTGATCCTGCTCAGCGCCGCGCTGCTGCTGCTGCAGGGCTTCCGGCAGCTCAGCGCGGTCTTCAGCGGGCTCGAGGCGCGGAGCGTTCTGATCCTGCGCCTGCCCCTGCCCGAAGAGCGCTATCCCGAAGAGGCGCGTGCGGCCGAGCTGTTCGACCGGCTGGTCGCCGACCTGCGGACCCTGCCCGGGGTGCAAAC
>DASWHO010000448.1:0-6255 GCA_036398155.1 Acidobacteriota bacterium | reverse complement strand
AGGTCGTCTTCATCCATGCCGAAGAAATGGCCGGTTTCGTGCAGCAGCGTGATGCGGATCTGCTCGCGCAGCTCTTCCTCATCGTCCGCGATTCGGTCCAGGTTGCGGCGAAACAGCAGGATCTGGGTCAGCGCCGGCGCGCCGCCGACCGAGGAGAGCTCGGGATGGGGGATGCCGACAAACAGGCCCAAGGTGCGCGGATCGAAGCCCTCCGCGACGTCGTCGCGCGCCGGCAGGTCCGCGATCAAGATCGGCACGTCGGCCAGCAGCCGATGCGCCTGCTCCGGCAGCTCCTGAAGCGCATCCTCGGCCACCGCGGCGACCTCGGCCTCGCTCATCGCGTCATCCGGCTCCGCAGCACCGCTATCCAACCGCAAGGCCTCGAGCCACGCTTCTCGTTTGCGCCGCTCATCTTCCTGCAGCTCACAGACGCTGCCCAAGTCGTACCAAGCGTCGGCCTGCTCCGGATGGCGCTCCACCGCCGTCTCGAGCCGGCGCCGCGCTTCGGCGATCCGGTTCAGCTCGTTCGCGAGCAGGTCCGCCGCCCACAGCTTGGGAACCGGCCACTCCGAGTCGGCCTGGGCGGCGCGATCGAAAAGCTCGAGCGCCTCTTCGAGTTGCTCCTGGTCGCGCGCGCACGCGCCCAGCAGCAGCAAGATCTCGGGATCTTCCGGCCGGGCCGCGAGCAAGCGCTCGCCCATGCGGCGCGCCCGCTCGACTTCGCCCCGCTCTAGAAGCTCCCAGGCGCGCTCCAGCTCCTGCTCAGGATCACGCGGGTCGCGTTTCATCGATTAGCCTGGCCAAACGCCGCGCATGGGAACATAGTGGCCCGGGCGCCGATCCGTCAATCGAAAGCTTGCTATCCTATTCGAGAAACCGATCCTGAGGAGGAATGCCGATGGCCGATCTCGCGAGCAAGACCTGCGTGCCGTGCAAAGGCGGGGTGCCGCCGCTGACCCGCGATCAGTACCAGCCGCTGCTCTCCCAGCTCAGCGGCTGGGAGGTGATCGACGACCACCATCTGGTCAAGCGCTACACGTTTCCCGATTTTCAAAGCGCGCTCGACTTCGTCAACCAGATCGGCGCGATCGCCGAGCAGCAGGGGCATCACCCCGACATCGAGCTCGGCTGGGGCAAGGTCGGGGTCAAGATCTACACCCACAAGATCAACGGCCTGACCGAAAGCGACTTCATCCTGGCCGCCAAGTTCGGTTAAGCTTCCGGACCCGCCAGCAGCGCCGCGCCTCGGGCCCAGCGGCCGAACGCGGCGCGATTCGGATCCCATGACCCCAGCGCCCACGATCGCCCAGCTGATTCGGGTTCCGGCCGCCGCGACCCTGGCGGTGACCTTGCTGCGGGTGGTGGGCGAGCTGATGCAATGGTCGCCGGTCTGGTTCAATCCGGCGCCGGGCGGCTTCGGATCGATCGTCGGCATCGTCTGGCTGGTCCCGCTGTTCGGTACTTACTTCGCGCGCCGGCTCGGGGCCGTCGGCAGCCGGCCGGAGCGTCCCTGGCGCGCCGTCGGCCTGGCAGTCCTCGGAGCCGCGCTGCTCGCCGGCGGGGTGCTGGCGGCTCAGCCGCTTCCGTTCAAATTCCGCCTCCCGGCCATCTGGGCCGCCGCCGCCGTCGCGGCCCTGCTTCAGCGCCCGGCCTGGCCGGCGCTGTTCAAGACCCTGCTGGCCTACGGCTTCGCGGCCCGCATTCCGGTCGCGATCCTGATTCTGTTCGCGCTGCTGGGCGATTGGGGCACGCATTACGACGCGCTGCCGCCCGGCTTCGAGCCGGCCGGACTGTGGCCTGCGTTCTTTTGGCTCGGATTGATGCCGCAACTGGTTGCCTGGGTCGGCTTGACCGTGGTGCTCGGTGCGCTGTTCGGAACCGTGGCCGCGGCGCTGCGGCGCCGCCCAAGGAGCTGAGCCGATCGTGCCGCAACCCGAACCGGTCACCGCGCTCACCGATTACGTGCTGGCGCTGCAATGCGCGCTGTTCGGCTTCCTGCTGCTGCGCGCGGCGCGCCGGCCGCCGCAGCGCGCGCGCCGGCTCTGGGGGTTCTCGTTTCTCGCCACTGCGCTCGCCGCGGCCGGCGGCGGCAGCTACCACCTGCTCACCACCAGCCGCGCCAGCGCGGCAGGTCAGGCGCTGTGGATCGCCACCATTCTGGCGATCGGCCTCGGCGCCGCGCTGCTGCTGTGCGGGTCGATCGTCGCGGCGGCGCCGCCGCGCTGGCGCACGGCGCTGCTCGGGGCGGTCGGGCTCAAATATGCGCTCTACGCGGTCTGGATCGTGGCCGATCCGGAATACCGTTTCGTGATCCTCGATTATGCGATCGCGATGATCGCGGTGCTGGCCCTGCAGCCGCTCGCGCCTTCGGCCGCGAGCGCTTGGATCGGGAGCGGGATTCTGCTCTCGTTCGCCGCCGGCGCGGTGCAGGTCAGCGGCTTCAGCCTGCACCGGCACTTCAACAACAACGACCTGTACCATGTGATGCAGATGGCGGCGATGGTGCTGCTGTTCATCGCCGGCCGGCGTTTGGAAGACCGGCGGCCGCCAGAATCTCGGGCCGCGCCCGCGGCGCCCAGCGCATGACCGACTGGGATCCGCCGGCGCGCTTCCGCCGCATCACCACGGTGGACGCTCACACCGCGGGCGAGCCGTTCCGAGTCGTGACCGGCGGCGTGCCGGCGCCGGAGGGCGCCACCATGCTGGAAAAGCGCCGCTGCGCCCGCGCCCGGCTCGATCCGCTGCGCCGCGCGCTGCTGTGGGAGCCGCGCGGCCACGCCGATATGTACGGCTGCCTGCTCACGCCGCCGGTGACGCCGGGCGCCGATCTCGGGGTGCTGTTCATGCACAACGAGGGCTTCAGCACCATGTGCGGCCACGGCATCATCGCCCTGGTCACGGTGCTGCTGGAAACCGGCATGCACCCGATGACCGCGCCCGAGACCGAGCTCAAGATCGACACGCCCGCCGGGCTGATCACCGCGCGCGCGCGGGTCGCCGAACGGCGGGTCGAAAGCGTCTCTTTCTTGAACGTTCCTTCCTTTGCGCTCGCGCTCGACCAGAACGTCCGCGTCGTGGGAGTCGGCGAGGTGTCCTACGACCTGGCGTTCGGCGGCGCCTTCTACGCCTACGTGCAGGCTTCAGCGGCCGGAGTCGACTGCGTGACCGATCAGCTCGGCCGCCTGATCGAGCGCGGGATGGCGATCAAACGCACGGTGATGGCGAGCCGAGCGATTTCCCATCCGTTCGAGCCCGACCTGAGCTTTCTCTACGGCACCATCTTCATCGCTCCGGCGCACGTCCCGGGAAATCACAGCCGCAACGTCTGCATCTTCGCCGACGGCGAGGTCGACCGCTCCCCGACCGGCACCGGGGTCAGCGGCCGGCTCGCGATCCACCGCGCGCGCGGCGAGCTCGGCCTCGACCAGCCGATCGTGATCGAGAGCATCCTCGGGAGCTGCTTCCGCGGCTGGATCGCGGCCGAGAGCGCCTGCGGCCCTCACGCCGCGATCATCCCGGCAGTCGAAGGCCGTGCCCACCTCACCGGCCGCCACGAGTTCCTGCTCGACCCCACCGACCCGCTGCGCGACGGCTTCCTCCTGCGTTAGACTCGGTGGGTGCGTGACAGCTCTCGACCCTCGATGCCATTGAGCCGGAGGCCGCCACGGGAACTGGAAGTCGTCGCGCTCGAGCGTGAGCAAAGCCTGCGGGCTCGGCTGGCACGGCTGCGGCGGTTGGTGGTGGCCTACTCCGGCGGGGTCGATAGCAGCTACCTGCTGGCGGTCAGCCATCAGGTGCTTGGCGACGCTGTGGTCGGTCTGCTGGCCGACAGCCCGAGCCTGCCGCGCGCGGCTTTCGCGCAGGCTATCGATCTGGCGCGTGCCCGCGGCATCCCGCTGCAGGTGGTGAACACCAGCGAGCAGGACGACCCGCGCTACGCCCGCAACGACGAGCGGCGCTGCTACTATTGCAAGTCGCATCTGTTCGAGGCCACCGCCCTGGTGGCACGGCGCTGGGGCGGAGCGCCCGTGGCCTACGGCTATACTGCCGACGATGTCTACGATTTCCGGCCCGGACACCAGGCGGCTCAGGAGCACCAGGTGCTGGCGCCGCTTTGCGAGGCCGAGCTCGGCAAGGCTCACATCCGCGTTCGCTCGCGCGCGCTCGGCCTGCCCGGGTGGGAGCGGCCAGCCTCACCGTGCTTGGCGTCGCGGCTGGCTTACGGGACCGCCGTGACCCACGAGCGGCTCGCGGTCGTGGAAGCGTTGGAGCGGATCCTGCACCAAGCGGGGATCGCGGCGGCCCGAGCGCGCTACGACGGAACCACGGTGCGCATCGAAGTGGCGCCGGAAGCGCTGGTCCGGGTGGTCGATGCTTCGGTGCGCGAGCCGCTGCTGCAACAGGCGCGCGAGCTCGGGGTCAAGTTCCTGAGCTTGGATCTGGAGGGGCTGGTTTCAGGCAAGCTCCATCGGCTGCTGGAATGAAGCTGATCGAGCTGCTGAGCGCTTTCCAAGCCGGACGCCTGACCGTCGAGGAGGTCGAAAGCTACCTTGCGAGCTACGGTCTCTCCGAGATCGGGCTGGCGCGCTTCGACGAGCACCGCCACGGCCGCACCGGCTTTCCCGAGATCGTCTATGCGCCGGGCAAGGACTCCGAGACCTTGGTCGAGCTGATGCAGGTCGCGAGCGAAGCGCCGCGGTTCGCCAGCCGGCTGAGCGCCGAGCAGCTCGCACTGCTCCATTCGCGGCTGCCGCAAGGGCGCGCTTTTCCCGCGGCGGGTCTGTTTCTCTCGAATCCGCAAGCGGCCCGCTTGGCGCCGGCGCCGCATCCGGTCGCGGTCTTGAGCGGCGGGCATTCCGACCGGCGGGTGGCCGAGGAGGCCGCGGTTGTGCTCGAGGTGCTGGGCTACGCGGTCCGGCGCGGCTTTGATGTCGGCGTGGCCGGTCTGCACCGCCTGTTCGAGCACGCCGCTTTCCTGGCCGCGTGCCGGGCGGTGGTGGTGGTCGCGGGCATGGACGGCGCGCTGCCGTCGGTGGTCGCCGGTCTGGTCGCCGCGCCGGTGATCGCGGTTCCGACCAGCGTCGGTTACGGCGCCGCGTTCGGCGGCATCGCCGCGCTGCTGGCGATGCTCAACAGCTGCGCCCCAGGCGTCTCGGTGGTCAACATCGACAACGGGGTGGGAGCCGCGGCGGTCGCGCACGCCTTTCTGCGCCAGATTCCCAAGGATGCGAACGGATGAGCCGGCGGGTCCATCTCGAGGCGATCGGCGGGATCTCGGGTGACATGTTCGCCGCGGCCTGCTTGGATGCCGGCGTCCTGCAGCTCGACGAGGTCCGTGCGCTGGCCGCCGCGCTCGAGCTGCCGTTCGAGATCGAGGTTGAGCGCTGCGAGCGCTCGACGATCTCGGGGCTGCGTTTTTTGGCGCGCGGTCCCGGCGCGGCCGACCTGCCGCCTCCTTCGCACCGCCACGACGACGGATCGGCCGATCACGATCACAAACCCGAGCATACTCACCACCATCACCACGCCTTTGAAATTTACGACCGCATCGGTAAGGCCGCGCTGGCCGAAGGGGTGCGCCGCCGAGCTCTGGCGATCTTCGATCGGGTCGCCCGCGCCGAGGCCAAGATCCATGGATTGCCCGCTGACCAGGTGGTGTTTCACGAAGTCGGCGCGTGGGACAGCCTCCTCGATGTCGTGATCGCGGCCGCGGCGCTCGAGCGGTTGAGCCCGGCGGAGATTTCTTGCTCGCCGCTCCCGCTCGGCAGCGGTGAGATCGTCTTTTCGCACGGCCGCATGCCCGCGCCCGGTCCGGCGGTGCTGGAGCTGCTGCGCGGCGTACCGGTGCTGCCCGGGTTCGCGCTCGGCGAGCAGACCACGCCGACCGGCGCGGCGATCGCGCGTCACGCCGCGACGCGTTTCGGCGACCGTCCGGCGATGGTGATCGATGCGATCGGCTACGGTCACGGCAGCCGGGACTTCGGCACGGCTGGATATCCCAACAGCCTGCGCCTTCTGATCGGCGCGGCGCCGGCGGAGGAGATCGGCGCGCGCTTCGACCGCGACGAGGTGGTCGAGCTGGTTTGGTATCAAGACGACGCCGCTCCGACCGAGGTCGCCGAGCTGATGCGCCAGCTCGAAGGCATGGGCGCGCTCGATTGCGTGGTGCGGCCGGCGCTCGGGAAAAAGGGCCGTCCCGGCCACGAGGTTTCGGTGCTGTGCCCGCCGGATCAAGCCGAGCGCATCGCTGCGGAG
>DASWHO010000447.1:0-13009 GCA_036398155.1 Acidobacteriota bacterium | reverse complement strand
CGACTGGATCCCGGCTTTCGCCGGGATGACGCTGGGCGGCGTGGCGCCGGGATGACGGTATGTCGCTGCCGCGGCTGCGCACGGCGCAACGCACTGAAAGCGCAGCCCCTCACCCCGGCCCTCTCCTTTAGGCCCCGCGGGTCCGGAGGGAGAGGGGGTTACGCGGCGGCGCGCATGCCTTGCTTGGCGCGCTCGGCCTTTTGGGCCTCGAGCGCCTGGCGGTGCTCCTTGATCCCCTGGATGAAGGACCGCTTGTGGCGGTTGTAGAGAGTGCTGAAGAACCAGTAGAGCGCCTTGGGGTACCACTGCAGCGGCCGGATCTTTGCGAAAGTGCGGATCCAGCTCTTGGGGATGAACTCGTGCATGGTCATCGCCATCAGCAGGATGTAGAACATCTCCTGCTTGCTGCGCGGGTAGTCGAAGCTCATCACCCACTGGTCGAGCGCCTTCTGTGAGTTGGCGCCCTCGATGTGCTTGTCCTTGATGATCCCCATCTCCAGCGCCATGTCGGTCAGCTTGGTGTTGGGGAAGTAGGTGAGGGAAGCGAAGTTGATCTCGAACGGCCGCTTCAGCTTGAGCAGCAGCGAGAGGGTGGCCTTGTAGTCCGCTTCGGTCTCGACCGGGTTGTCGACGATGATGTCGTAGGAGCGGATCGGGATGTCGAGCTCCTCGAGCTCGCGCGCGCCGTCGATGATGTCCTGCCGCGCGGTGGTGCGCCCGTACATGTCCTTGAGCGACTTCTCGCTGCCCGACTGCACGCCCAGGATCACGAAGTTGAGGCCGGCTTCGCGCAGCTCCTTCATCAGTTCCTTGGCAGTGTACTTGGGATGGGTATAGATGCCGAACGGCATTCCGATCTCGGCTTTCCACTTGGAGGCGAACTCGAGCACCCAGTCGTGCTTGAACGCGAACACCTCGTCGTGGAAGAACACCCGGTTGATCTTGGGGTTGGCCTCCATCGCGTCCTTGATCTCGGCGATCAGGTTGTCGACCGTGCGCTGGCGCACCTGCTTGCCCTTGCCCTTGAAGATCTCGACGAAGGCGGATTCGGAGCAGAAGGTGCAGCGGAACGGGCAACCGCGCGCCCCGAGCATGTCGTAGACGGTCTCGTCGACGTTGCGCACGTTGATGTAGTGCATCCGCTCGAAGTCCTTGTAGAGCGGGAACGGCAGGTCGTCGAGGTCCTTGGCGGTCATTCCGACCGGCCGCTTGATCACGCCGGGCTGTCCCGGGCCGTAGGTGTTGAAGTAGAAGTTGTCGAGCTCGAGGATGTCCTCGCCCTTGCCGAGCCGGTCGATGAGGCGGGTGAACCACTCCTCGCCTTCGCCGATGCAGACGATGTCGGCGTAGGGCAGGCAGCTCTCGGGATCCAGGATCGGGTGGGTGCCGCCCCACACGATCGGGATCTTGCCCAGCTCGCGGGCGATGTGGGTCACCTGGACCGCGATGTGGAACAGCGACGAGCGCAGGCTGATCCCGACCACGTCGGGCTTGAGCTGCGCCAGTTTGATTCTGAGCTGGTTTTCTTCTTCGAGCGTGAGCGGCTCGTAGCGCAGCGGTGCCGGATTGAGCCGGAACTGTTCGGCGAAGTTCTCCGGCATGACCGGGTCTTTGAGGAAGATCGCCTGGACGTCGTGTCCCGCCCGCATCAGGTGCGAGGCCATGTAGCGTACGCCGAAGGCGTTGTGATCGTAGAGCGCTATCAGCGCTACCTTGAGCTTACCGTCCGGACTCGGGTGCAGATCAAAGCGACTGTTCATCTTCTTCCTCTTGATGGCGTATTTGAATTCCTTGTAGACCCCGACCAGCTCCGATCGGGTCATCTTGTCGGCCAGGATCAGGTGGTTGTCGTAGTAGCTCTCGATATCCTCGAAGTCGACCACGCCGCTGATCGTGCTCCAGTCCATGTTCTCGTTGACGATGCCTTTGGCTTCGGCTTCCTCCCACACCTTGGTGCCCGGCAGGGGCGTCAGCACGTAGACCTGGGAGTCGTCGATCGGCTGGCTCTCGAAGAAGCGGATCGAGGTGCGCACGTCCTCGGCGGTTTCGTTCGGCGAGCCGATGATGAACGGGCCGCCGACTCGGAGGCCGTGGCGCTTGGCCATCGCGAAGGCGTGCTCGAGCTGCTCCACCGTGGCGCTCTCAGCCTTGAGGTACTCGAGGATGTGGGGCGCGGCCGACTCGATGCCGAAGTTGATCGCGACCACGTTCATGCGCCGCAGCTCCTCGAAGATGTCGTCGCTGACGGTGTTGACCTTGGCGTTGCAAGTGAAGCGCACTACTTTGTGCAGATCCTCGGCGACGATGCGCTCGGCGATCTCGCGGATGCGGCGCTTGTTGAGCGCGAACAGGTCGTCCTGGAACGAAATCTCCTCGTAGCCGTACTTGCCGACCATCTCGCGGATCTCCTCGACCACGTAGGCGGGCGAGAAGTAGCGGATCCGGTTCCAGAAGAAGGTCGAGGAGCAGAACACGCAGCGGTAGGGGCAGCCGCGCGCCGACAGCAGATGTCCGATCGGGCCGCGGAAGTTGTAGGCCTCGCGGTCCGGAAACGGGATGATATCCAATTCCTTGATCAGAGGACGATCCGGCGTGCTGGCGACTGCGCCGCCGTCGCGGTAGCAGACCCCTTGGATCTTGGCCAGATCGGCCGGATCGAGCCGGCCGGTCGCCTTGACGCAGTCGGCCAGCTCCAGAAAGGTCTGCTCACCCTCCTGCATGACCCCGGCGTCGAATGCCGGATGCAGGCTCTTGGGAATGTGGGTGATCTGGTGGCCGCCGACGACCGCCAAGCAAGGAATCTCGGCCTTGATCTTCTTGGTCGCCTCGCAAGCGGCATGGTAGTAGGGCGTGGTGGCCGAGACGCCGACCAGCTGGGGCCGGTACTCGATCAGCTCCGCCAGGTCGTCGTCCGAGAACACCCGAACGTCCTGGTAGTCGCCATACTTCTTGGCATAGCTCGAGAGGTAGCCCAACCCCAGGGGCGGCCAGGTGTGCTCCATCTCCTTGAGAAAGCCCCGGGTATAGACGAGCGCTATTCGCATCTCAGCAGATTCCACCCTCTCAGGACACCGGGCCGGCGCAATTGGGCCGACCGCGTTGAAAGTCGCGTCATTCTAGCAGGTCGGGGATACCCCGTCCAACCGGATTCCCCTCGGCCGCTGAGTCTACAATATGTGACCAGTTCAGTAAAGGAACATCCGCGGGGCGGTTAAGAGGGGCCTGAATGGGCGTTTTTTACCCCAGAGCGTCATTCTCGGGGTCCCGGGCCCCTCAGGATCTCCTCCCGAGTCGCACCCAGAGCGCTTTCCAGGGATTCCTTGGGGATGCCGGTCACGAACGGGCGAATCAGCCAGCCGAGGGCGAACGGGATGCCGCGGGTCAGAGAGATCGACTCGCTTTCCTCGTAGACCCCGCCGCCGCGCTCCTCGAATCGCCAGAAGGAGACCAGGCGCCACAAGAAGCCCCCGTCCTGGCCGATCGGCTTTTCGCGCTCGCCCGGCTGGTCCGCGTTTTCAACCTCGGCAATGCGGGTCGAATTGGAACGGCTGTGGGCGCGCCGCGCATCGACCCGCCGGTAGCTCACGTCGTGCTCGGTATCGAGCGTGACGGTGATCACCTTGTTCTTGACCAGGCGGAGATAGATCTTGAAGCGGTCGCCGTCGCGCTCGATCAGCCGCGAGTCGACCACTTCGGGGTAGATGCGATGATGGCGGTCGTAGTCCTGGACCAGCTCCAGCACCTGGTCGAGCGTAGGGCCGGGGATGAAGACCGCGCCGTACCAATGGTGCACCATGCCGTCGGGGATCGAGATTTCCGCGCCGTTCGGGGCGCGGGTCTCGAGCGGTTGAATGAAGACCGCGCCGCCTTGGATGGTCTTCAGAATCGCGTGGCGATCGAAGTCGGAGCGGCGGTCCAGAAGGAGAAAGGGGCCGGGACCGGTGAGCTCGGCTTCGATCCGCGCAGCAGTGATCTCGACGTAGCGCTCGAAAGCCGCAACCGTCTCCGGCTTCAGCTCCGCACTGATCGCCGGCCGCGGCCCGAGGACGACGAGCAGCAGCAGAAGAGCTATTTCCCTCACCCTTGGAGGGCGGATTAAAGTGCGGGTGGGAGACTCAGCGATGGCTCTGTCTGTCACCGTTACCGCCATTCGATGCGCCATACCATCCTAGCGCTTTCGGTGGTTGTGACAGCATGGGCCATCTTCGCCCAGCCTCCGATCGCGCACCCTAATTCGTGGGGCCCCGAGAGCGATCGCGAAAGATAATTGCCAGACCCGAGCCCCCGATCGCGTCCCTGGCTGTGGAGGGACGAGCCATCCACAGCCGGATCACTAGTGCCGCCTTTCGCGGCGTGGAGGCCTGCTTGGTCGAGGTCGAGGTGGACCTATCCAACGGGGTGCCCCGCTTTGTTGTCGGCGGCCTGCCGGACGCCGCCGTGATCCAGAGCGAGGGCCGGGTCCGGGCCGCGCTGCGCAACTGCGGCTACCAGATCCCGTCCCGAGTGGTCACGATCAACTTGGCGCCGGCTCACTTGCCGAAGCAGGGCCCGAGCTTCGATCTCCCGATCGCGCTGGCCATCCTCGCCGCCGAAGGCAAGCTCGGCCAACGGCCGCTTCCCGAGGTGCTGGTTCTCGGCGAGTTGGGCCTGGACGGCGCGCTCCGGCCGGTTCGCGGGGTCTTGCCGGCGGCGCTCCGGGCCAAGCGGCAAGGGCTCGCCGGCGTCCTGGTTCCCAAGCAGAATGCGGCCGAGGCGACCTTGGTCGACGATTTGCCGGTGTATCCGCTGCGCTCGCTCCCCGAAGCGGTGGAAAAGCTCAGCGGCGGCCTCTGTAACGTCGATCCTGAAGCCAGGGCCGATCGGCTGCCGGTCGCTCCGAGCCCGGGGCCCGATTTGGCGGAGGTTCGCGGTCAGGCCTTCGCCAAGCGAGCGCTCGAGATCGCCGCGGCCGGCGGCCACAACCTACTGATGGTCGGCCCGCCGGGGAGTGGCAAGTCGATGCTGGCCCAGCGCCTGCCTTCAATCCTGCCGCCGCTCGATTCCCGCGACGCGCTCGAAGTGGCCTGCGCCTATTCGGTGGCCGGCCAGCTCGACCCAGGCGCCGCCTTGCCGCGCCGGCCGCCCTTTCGCGCCCCGCACCACACGGCCTCGGTCGCCGGTCTGGTCGGAGGAGGCTCGGTGCCGCGCCCGGGCGAGATCGCCCTGGCCCACCGCGGCGTCCTGTTTCTGGACGAGCTCCCCGAGTTTTCGCGCGGCGCGCTCGAAGCGCTGCGCCAGCCGCTCGAATCGGGCCGGGTGCTGCTGGCACGCGCCAGCGGCTGGGTCAGCTTTCCGGCCCAGGTCCAGCTGGTGGCGGCCATGAATCCTTGCCCGTGCGGCTACCTGGGCGACAACCGTCGCTCCTGCACCTGCCCGCCGAGCGTAATCCAGCGCTATCGCAACCGCGTTTCCGGTCCTCTGGTCGACCGATTCGATCTCACCATCGAAGTTCCGGCTCTGAGCTATCCGGAGCTGAAGACCGACGGGGGAGAAGCGAGCGCCGCGGTCTTGCGGCGGGTCGAAAGCGCACGGAGGCGGCAGAGGGAACGTCAAGGCGACGGGCGTCGCAACGCGGACCTTGCCCCGGCGGAGCTGGGCCGGTGGGCCAAGCCCGACCTGGACGGCGAGGATCTACTCGAGCAGGCGATGCAGCGCCTCGGCCTCAGCGCGCGCGGCTTGCACCGAGTCCAGCGGGTGGCCCGAACCATCGCCGACCTCGCCGGCCGGAGCCACATCGCCGCTTCGGATCTGGCCGAAGCGGTCTCCTACCGCGCCCTGGACCGAAACGGCAAGTGAATTGGGTTTTCGGGTCAAGCACGGCACAAGGTGGGGGGAACAAGGGCTTACCTGCCCTCGGCGGTCGGACCGCATCACCCCGGCGAAAGCCGGGCCGACCCGACCGAGCCACCCAATTGGGTGGCGAATCTAAGGCGAAGGTAACCTTTGAAGAAAAGGCTTGACACTGGTTAAGTTTTACTTGATAGTACGTGATTGATAGCGCTATGAATAAAGGAAAAAATTGAGTACGGCATTCGCAGTAGCGCTCCAGGAGCCAGCCGCAGCCGCGGTTTCCGGACCGGTTTGGGCCTCGGAAGTCTCGGTAGGGCCGGCACTGGACGACACCCCGCTCTTGGGCTTGGTCGCGGCTGCGTCCGCGGGGATCGGTGCCGAGCCAGTCATGCTGGTGGAGACGATCGCTTTTCTGCGGGCCTGCGACCTCGGCGGCCTGCGCCGCGCGCTTCTGGCGATGGAGTTCAGCACCGACATCGCGGAACTGGAAATGGCCAACCCGGGCATTTAGCCCTTTTCCCTCCTCCCTGGCGGTCCGAGACTTCGGTCTCGGGCCGCTCCCTCCCCAACCTTCACGCTCGATCCTGAGCGTGAACGGCCGCCCGCAGATCGGCGCCCCTCGTGAGCTTCAGTTTCGATAGGCACCAATGCCTTCGCGCAGTTGCAGGACCTCGGGCCAGTGGGCAGAGGCCGGCTCGATCTGCTCGGCGCGATCGAGCGCGGCGCGCGCCGCGCTCGCGTTTCCTTCGGCTAGCTCGGCGCGACCGAGGTCGATCAGAAAACGCACCTCGTCCGGCTTGAGTTGCGAAGCTCTGGCGAGCGCGTCTGCCGCACCCGGCGACGAGCGGCTGTGGAGCAGAGCGATACCCAAATTGGCCCACGCTTCGGCGCGGCGGGGCTGTAGCTCGACCAGTTTCTTCCAATGCGTCACCGCGTCCTGATATCGGCCGCCGCGCATCAAAGCGTCTCCGAGGGCAAAACGTGCCTCGGCGCGTTCCGCATCGAGCCCGACAGCGCGCTCCAGTCGCTCAACGGCGGCGGCCGAACGCCCCAGCTTGAGCAACGCGACCCCGGACCGCAGCACGGCGAGCCGGTTGTCCGGCTCTTGCTGGAGAGCCTGTTCGAAGACGGAGAGCGCTTCGCTCAGGCGGTTTTCGCGCAAAGCTCTTTCTCCGGCCAGCAGCAGCTCCCTGAGGCCAATGCGATCCTTGGGGTCCGGCAGGTCGTGCTCCGCCTTGCCGGTCCGCCCACCGGCTTCGACATAGCCCAGCGCCCGAAGCTTTTCCAAGATGGCTTCGTCGTCGACCGCGGCGGCTGTTGGGCCTTCCGAGCTGGCGGTGGCAGTCTTCAACCCGGCGTGCAGCTCTTCCCGAAGCTCCATTTCATCGCCGTACTGGTTGGAGAGCTCCTTCGGGTCGCGAACTAGATCGTAGAGCTCGGGCCGCGGGGCATCGATGAGCTTATAGCGGTGCGAGCGCACCCCTTGCAGCGGAGCCCAGCCGAAATAGACCCAGGGCAGCTGGGTTTCGACCAAAGCGAGCGGTGGTTCGTACGGCCGGCCGCTGATCAGCGGCAGCAGCGTCTGACCGTCGATCGCACCGGGAACGGGCAAGTCCAAGAGATCGAGAACCGTTGGGACGATGTCGACCAGCCGGGCCGGCTGCGCACTTTCTCCAGGCTCGATGGCATGGGGGGCGTGAAAGACCAAGGGGACCCGAAGGGTGCTGTCGTAGATGAAGTATCCGTGCGTCTTTTCGCCGTGCTCCCCGAGTGCCTCGCCGTGATCCGCCGCGAAAACGCTGACGATCGGGCTCGTCACGATCTGACCCAGCTCGCGCATGAGCGCGCCGATCGCGCTGTCGACCGCCATCACTTCGCCGTCGTAAGCCCCCCGCGGGCCCGGGTTCCAGAAGGCCCGGGGCGGCTCATAGGGATCGTGAGGATCATAGTAGTGGACCCAAACGAACCACGGCTGCGGCGCCTGCCGCAGCCAAGCGATCGCGGCTGCGGTGGTGGCGGGCGCTCGCCGTTCGACCCAGCCTTCTTGGCCCTCGGGCATGCGGTCGTCGTAGTGATCGAAGCCGCGATCGAGGCCGAAGATCGATTCGAGCGGATAACCGCTGACGAAGGCGGCGGTGGTCCATCCTTCGCGCTGGAGGATTTCCGACAGGAGCGAGATCTGTCGGGCGCCGAACACCTGTCCGTTGTCGTGAACGCCATGCCGGCGTGGCACCACGCCGGTCAGTATCGAGACGTGGGCCGGAAGCGTGAGTGGAACCGGTGAGATCGCGCCTGGAAAGCGAAAGCCTTCGGCGGCCAGCCGGTCGAGCTCCGGGGTGGCGTTGAGCCCACCGGTCCATCCGAGCGCGTCGGGCCGCAGGGTGTCGACGGTCAGCAGCAGAAGGTTGGGACGTGGCGAGGAGGCCGCGGAGCCGTTGCCGGACACAAGAAATCCGGCCGCGGCCAGCAACATCGCGGCCAGCCGAGCGCAACGGTCAGTTCTCATCGCTGGAGTCACAGGGGACGGGCTTCGAGAGCATGCCCGAGAACCGGCGTTTGAGTCCGGAACCGGTCACGTAGTCGAGATAGTAGTAGTAGGTTTTGCACGGCTCGACCTGTCGATCTTCAAACGCGTACTCACTAGGGCTGTTGCCCGCCTGGTGCCGGACATGCACCAACTCGGGGTTGATCCTGAGATACGGCCCCTCGCGACGCTCGCTGCGGTAAATCAGGTAGCCGTAGATATTGCGCTCTTTGGCCGCCTTCCATTCGAGTCTCGTGCTGGCGCTGCCGGCCGGCTCGCTTTGGGACGTTGGGGCGGCGGTGAAAGCGTGCGTGGCTGACCAGCCGATGCTCGACCACAGCAGGAGTCGAACCGTCCTCGCCCGCAAGCTCATGGCGGCTCCCCAGCTCCCGAAATGGGGGCTTCCGGGATTGCGAGCTGGCGGATCTCGGTCCCTGAAGGGACCACCCATCCCTGGTATTGAAGCGGCAGCGGCTCGTGCTGGCCCTGAGCATGAATCGTCAAAGTGCCCTGCAGGGTGAAGGTCTGGGTGAGCTCCGACGGATCGGTGGGAGGACGCCACACATGCAGCAGGGCGCAGCTGGGAGAGTCGGTCGGCGTTTCCGAGCAGGCCAGCAGCTCCCACCGAAGGATGTTGCCGGAATCCTCGATTCGGCTGATCGACAACGGCTTTTGGTCGCGCCGCTCGAGACGGATGGTTTTTGCCATCGGCTCGTGGGCCCGGGCCAAGCCCAGATCGATTGGGTTCTCGCTCGCGATCAGGTTGCCGTAGACCGCGGCACGAAAAGTGACGACATAGTCGGGTTGATGCGCGACGTTGGTCCGAAGTCGCAGCTTGCCGGTCCGCAGCCCCAGGGGCGCGCCGGGCGCAATTTCGGCCCGGACCGCGACCCCTTCGGCGGCGACGCCGATGCGCTCGCTCACTTCGAGTTCGAGATAGGGCGGTGCGCCTTCGATCGCCAGAATCCTCAAGGACTCGACCTCCCGGCAGTAGAGCTCGGCCCGCGTGGAGCCGCCAACGTCTCTCGCAACCACCCCGAAATCCAGTGTCGCCCGCTCGGGATCGTAAGCCGACTGCACGAACCCACTCAGGGTGAAGCGGTAGCGCTCGACGCACGGCTCATCGGTGAGGATCGCATAGCGAAACGCTGTCCGGCCCAAGCGCTCGGCCATGCTTTGACGAACACGTGCGACAGCCTTCCCGCCGGCGGGGATGAGCGGCGGCTCGACCCCGACTGTAGCGTCGCTGCTGACGGCTACGACTTCGCGAACTTCGATCGGCCGATCGCCCGAGTTGAAGATCTTGAATTCAGATTGAATCACCCGGTGCTGATAAACGTCGCCGAACTGCGCGTTCGGGTGCAGAATCTCCAGGGCCGGTCGGATGCCGGCGCAGGGGGACGCCGCGGCTGGGTGACCATTCGCCTGAGCCGCCGGCGATGCTAGAAGCGACCCCGCAAGCACCCAGGGTATGGCGGTATTGATCGCGATCAGGCTTGGGCGCGAGTCCATCGGCGCGGACGAAAAACGAAAACCCGCGGCCCGCGCGGCTAGAAGCGTGTGCGGATCCGCGGGTAGAGGTGTCGAACTTAGTTGACGGTGAACTCCAGCAGCTCCACCGGCAGCGTGCCGGTGACTTCCAGGCTGTATGTGCCGCAGCTGTTCTGAGTGCCGGCTTGATAGTAGGAGTCGATGTACAGATAGTGGGTCGTTCCCGGCGTGAAGCTGATCGGACCGATCGTTTCGGGGCCGGCTCCGGAGCCAATGGTATCCGCTGAATTGGCTTCGCAGCTGTTGCCGTCGCCGCAGATGCTGAAGATCGCCAGCACCAGGTCGCCGGCGAACGCCGGTAAGTCGAAGGTGAGGCTGTTGCCCGGGCCCACCGAGAACTGGTAGATCACATCCTCGCCCTGATAGAAGGCCGGACCCGCTGGCAGAGTGCAGGCTCCGGCACCACCCCAGCCCCCAAGGCTGTTGGTGGCGGTGCAGGTGTTACCGCCATCCAAGAACGGCAGAGGATCGACAATGTTGGCACCGGGGCAATTGTCGTCTCCCTGGGCCGGGGGCACCCATGGAGTGCCGTTGTTCGCAGGGTTGGCGCGCTCGGCCGCACCCGCGTCAATCGCGAAGGCGACCAAAGCCACCCAGCACAGGTTGTGCATGATCTTGCTCATGTAACCCTCCAGTTAAGAATTCATGGAACGGCTCGAAATGTGCCGAACGACAAGGAAGGAAGCATAGGGCGTTCGAAGCAACTTTGCAAGCAGGAATCAGTAAATAGTCCCGTAAGTCCTTAATTAAATAAGAATTTGCGGGGCGAACTCGGGGCCTGCAGTAGCCGGGCCGCGCGATGGAAGCGGCGGCGGAAGGGATGGAAGGATTCGGTGCGGTAGAGCGGATGGTGTCGGTTGGTCAAAAGGACGTATACGGCTTCCGTCATCGGCTCGATCCAGGCGCTGGTACCGGTGAATCCGACCAGGCCGACGGCGTTCGGCGCCAAGGGTGGGCTCTGGCGCGCGTCGTCGCAGCTCGCGAGCTCTCCGGCGAGCGCCCAGTGTTGGCCGGCTCTTCGGGTCCAGGGACGCAGGAACAAGCGGCACGTTTCGGGCCGGAGCAGGCGCGAGCGGCGCGGCAAGTACTGCTCGGCGATCAGCGCGGCCTCGGCCGCGGTCGCGAACAGACCGGCGTGCCCGGCGACGCCACCGAGGCCGGCGGCGTTGCGGTCGTGCACCACGCCGCGCACGGCGCCGCGCGGAAAACCGCGGTCGCTCAGGCCCAGCTCGTGCACCCGGCGGCGCTCGTAGCGGCATCCGATCTCGCTCGCGGCGCAGCGCTGTCTCCAGCCGGGCGGCGGTCGAAAGCGCGTCGCTTTCAGGCCCAACGGCCGCGCAATCAGTCGCTCGAAGAGGCGGTCGAGGGTGGCGCCGGCGACCTTCTCGAGTACCCAACCCAGCACCATGTAGCTCAGGTCGCTGTAGCGAGCGACGCTTGGATCTCGGCTCTCGCGCTGCAGCGTGGCGAGCCGGCGCTGATATTGGATGGGCCCGCGACCATGAGCGTAGAGCGGAATCCAGGAGGGCAGCCCGGCGGTATGCGTCAGGAGCTGCGCGATCGTGGCCGCGCCGGCGGCGGATCCTTTCAACAGCGGTAGAAAATGCGCCGCCCGGGCTTTGAGGCCCAGCTCGCGGCGCTCCCGGAGCAAAGCGCAGAGCAGCGCGGTGCACAGCGGCTTGGTCAAGGAAGCCAGGTCGTAAATCGTGTGCGGGCCGGCCGGCGCACGCTTGGGCAGCAGCGCGGCATGGCCCAAACCACCTGACTGGACCAGCTCGCCTCGGAGTCGCAGCGCGTACGCGCAGCCGGGAAACTGGCCTTTCTCGACGGCCTGCATGAGAAAACGCTCGAGCCGATCCGGCAAGCCTCTGATCTCGCGCCCGCTCAGGGATTCGAGAGCTTGTCGGCCAGGTAATCGAGGGCGGCCGGCAGATCCGCCTCGAGCAGCTCCCAGCCGTGGCCCGCGGGCAGGATATGCAGCTCGCAGCGCCGCCCGCGCTGGGCCAGGAGCTCGGCGAAGCGCTGCGCCCCGCGCTGAAAGCCGTAGCGATCGGCGCTGCCGGCCGCGACGTAGAGAAACGGCCCGGCGGCGGCAGCTTGCGCGGCCAGGGTCAGAGGGTCGTTGGCGCGATAGAGCTCGGCGTCGATCGGGCTGCCGAACACGCGCTGCAGGCTGCGCAGGCTCCAGGAGCCGCCGCCGCCCGATGCTTCTGAAGCGCGTATCTGCTCGAGCGAAACCAGCATCGGGCTGAAGGCCAGCGCGCCGGCGAAACGCTGGGGATGACGGAGCGCGATCTTGAGCGCTCCGTAGCCGCCCATCGAAAGGCCTAGAAGGACGCGGCGCTCGGCCGCGGCGCCGACGGCGTGCTCTTTCTCGACCTGCGGCAGGAATTCCTCCAACAGGAACCGCTCGTAGGGCTCTCCGGCTGGCGCGTCGACGTAGAACGACGTGCCGGCATCGGGAAACGCGAGCGCCAGGGGCGCGAGCGTTCCGGCTTCAATCCGTTCCGCCACCGCGCGCAGGGCGCCTTGTTCGACGAATCGTCCCGGCCGGTCGTAGAGCCCGTGGAGAAAGATCACCAGCGGCAGACCGGGCTGGCCGGTGGGGCTCCAGAATTGATAGGGGACCGCGCGTCCCAGCAGGCGGCTCGCGATACTGGATTCGACGATGTCGGCGCCTCGCGCGGGCGCCGGTTGCAACAGCAATGCTGCTACTAGAAGCGCCGCTATCGGCAGCAGCGAGGCGCCGCCGACGCGCCGGCCGGCCGATTGCGGAAAGAGGTTCACGTCGAATACCGGGCCTCGGGCCTGGCATTCTGGCATCATGGAGCGACGATTGCACCCGCTTGCAGGAAGGCGTTAGTCTGGGCTCGTGAAGACGCTGCTGCGCAGGATCTGGGAAGGCTGGAAGCGGATCGCGCTTCGGATCGGCCGCTTCAACAGCATGGTGTTGGTCGGCCTGGTCTACTTCACCGGTGTCGGCCTGACCGCGATCGGGATCAAGCTGGTCGGATTCGATCCGTTGCACCGGGTTCCGAAGGCCAGAAAGCCGATCGGTTGGATCGACATGGAGCCGCATCCGAATACGGTCGAACGCTGCCGCGA
>DASWHO010000446.1:0-4385 GCA_036398155.1 Acidobacteriota bacterium | reverse complement strand
CGATCGGCTGCTGTTCGATTCGGCGCAATTCGCCGCTCCCAAGGCCGGTCTGATTCAGCTCGCGGAGCTGGCCCGCGCCGAGGGCGCGCCGCGGCTCGGCGACCTGCACTGGGCGCGCCTCGAGCCCTGGCGCCAACTGATCGCGCAGGCCTTCGATCGGCCGGAGCGGCTCGACAGCTTGCGTCAGCTCGAGCGGGTCGAGATCGCCTGCGCTGAGCCGCCGTCGGCCGGCGCCTTGCTGCTCGGCGGGTGGCTCGCCAGCCGTCTGGGCAAGCGTCTCCGGCTCGGCGAACAAGCCGCCCAGCGCAGCGAAGATCTGATCCTGCGGCTGCGGCGCGAAAAGGGCGGCCAGGCCACGCCCTCGGGACTGCTCGAGGTCCGGCTCACCTGCCGGGCGCAGAGCTCCCTACTCTTGCAACGCCACGGCGGATCCGCCGCGCGCATCCGTTTCAGCACCGGCGCCAAAGAGACCGCCGAGCGACCGGTCGCCCTCGAAGAGCCCGATCAGGAACGCGTGGTCGGCAGCGAGCTCGAGCGCATCGAGCGCGACCCGGTCTACGAGGCCGCGCTGCAAGCTGCCGCCGAAGCCCTGCAGCCAAGGTAGCTTGGGCCTCCCAAGGCGGGTGGCATGGGTGGCCGCAGGCCGCCCATGGACGAGCTTCGCGGTCGTGAACGGATCCGAAACATCACTTCATCCATTGCGCTCATCGAAGCTGGCTTGGACTCGGAAGCGACCTCGTCCATGGGCTTGCTTCGCACGCCCATGCCACCCGACGCCGGCACCGGAGCAGAGCGTGGAGGGCGCCAGATCCGCCGCCGGGCTACAGCTGTTCCCAGCCGCCGCCTCGGCCCACCATCTTCGACTTGATCTCGCGGTCGAGAACGCGCGAATGGTAGCGCACGGTGTAGACCACCAGCCCGCTGTAGAACAAAAGCACCGATCCGAGCACCGCCCAAGCCGGGATCGGACCGACCGCCATGCGCTGGTACAACTCCTGGAGCGGCACATTCGGCGTCGGATGGATGGTGATCTTGGCCAGCCAGCCGATCAGCACGATCAGAAACAGCCAGATGTAGTTGCGCGCCAGCCGGATGCCGAAGGCCTCCTGCAGCGAGATCTTGTAACACGGCGTCATCAGGTCCTCGGCCACCGTGGCGCGCCACTTCTCCATCGGGCTGACCAGATCGCGCAGCAGGATCGGCAGGTAGAAATTCTCCTCGATCATGCGCACCCGGGCGTACCAGGCGTCGTAGCGGCGGAAGCGGCGCGCCTCGAAGAACAGAAACACCAGCACCAGCAGGTTGCCGAGCAGCAAGGTGACGTGATCGTGATCCTCGGCGCCGAAGGCGAACGAGAGCAGCCCGGCGATCACCGCCACCGCCCAGTTGGTGGTCTGGTCGATCCGCGCCCGCCAGGCGTTGGCGCGCGACAGCTCGCCGCGGTAGAAGTGGATCAGCGCGTTGATGTACTCCGGACGAGTGAGGGGATAGCTCTCGAAGTCCGGCGCCTGGGCACGCTCCGGCGCCGGCGCCGGCCGACCGGCGGAAGCCTCTGCAGCCATGAGCCGATGGTAGCACGGAAGCCATCCTAGGGTGCCACGGGCAAGCTCCGCCGGATGCCGTGGGCAAGGTTTTCGGCTCTGATATGAGCCAGCGCGATCCCGAATGGGTGGCATGGGCGGCCGAAGGGCGCCCATGGTCGAGCTGTGCATACTGCTGAGGTCGTCCATGGGCTTGCTGCGCACGCCCATGCCACCCGATTGGGCAGGGCCTTCAGCCTTCTCGACTGGGTGCCCTCGGCACCCTGCAGAGCTTGCCCACGGCACCCAGATGGGGAAAGATGCTGGAAGTTTCGTGAACCAGGCACTGACGATCGGGGCCGCCGTGGTGCTGCTCGCGGCCTGCGGCCGCGGCGGGCCGGCCCGATCCGATCCGGCCGCCTTTCGAGTCGCGCTGCTGACCCCGGGCAGCATCGGCGACGGCGGCTGGAACGCGATCGCTTATGCCGGCCTGCGACGGATCGAGCGCGAGCTCGGCGCCCAGATCGGCCACGCCGAGACCCGCACTCCGGCGGAATTCGACGAGGGATTTCGCGATTTCGCCCAGCGCGGCTACGACCTGGTGTTCGGCCACGGCTTCGAATTCCAAGACGCCGCCAACCGGGTCGGCGCCGAGTTCCCCCAAACTGTCTTCATCACCTCGTCGGGCAGCGCGGTGCGCGCCAACGTCGCCCCGATGGTGTTCCGCCTCGAACAGAGCACCTATCTGTGCGGCATCCTGGCGGGGCACCTCTCGCGTTCCAAGATCTTGGGGCTGGTGGGCGGCATGGACATCCCGCCGGTGCGCGGCGGCTTTCTCGCGTTCGAGGCCGGCGCCAAGAGCGTCGATCCGCAGATCCGCATCCTGACCGCCCATATCGGCAACTGGGAGGATGCCGGGGCGGCCAAGGAGGCGGCGCTGGCCCAGATCGGCCGCGGCGCCGACATCCTGATCCACAACGCCGACGCCGCCGGCTTGGGCGTGTTTCAGGCCGCCCGCGAGTCGGACCGCGTGCTCGCCTTCGGCACCAACAAGAACCAGAACCAAGTGGCCCCGGAGATCACGATCGCCAGCGCGGTGCTGGATATTCCGCAAGCGTTCGTGGCCGCGGCCCGCATGGTTCGCGAGAACCGTTTCCACGCCGCGCCCATCCTGCTGGGAATGAAGGACGGCGTGGTACGCCTCGAGCTCAATCCCGCGTTCGAGCCCCGCATCCCGGCCGCGGCCCGCATGGAAGTCGAACGCGCCCGCGAACGGATCCTGGCCGGAACTCTGACCGTGCCCAGCGTCGAATTCGTCGAAACCGCCGCTGCTGCTGGAAGCGGCGGAACCTGACCCGGATCGATCCGTTTGATGCGCTCCGGCCGGTCCCGCTCCAGCGGCGCGCTGCTGACCGCGCGCGATGTGCACAAGCGCTTCGGGACGCAGGCCGCCCTGTGCGGGGCCGAGCTCGAGGTCGAGGCCGGCGAGATCCACGCCCTGCTGGGCGAGAACGGCGCCGGCAAGACCACCTTGATGAACGTCCTCTACGGCATGATCGGCGCCGATCGCGGCTCGATTCGGTTCGCCGGAGCCGAGCATCGCCCGCGCAGTCCGCGCGAGGCGATCGCGCGCGGCGTGGCGATGGTGCATCAGCATTTCACGTTGGTGCCCGGCTTCACCGCGGCGGAGAACCTGGCGCTCGGCGAGCCCAGCGCCTGGCTCGGGCTCCGGCTCGACCGCCGCCGGGCCGCGCGGCGGCTGCTGGAGCTCGGCCGCGCGACCGGGCTCGAGATCGATCCCGGCGCGCGGGCGCGCGATCTTTCGGTCGGCGCGCGCCAGCGGCTCGAGATCCTCAAAGCGCTGCACTCCGAGCCGCGCCTGCTGATCCTCGACGAGCCCACCTCCATCCTCGCGCCGCAGGAGATCGAGCCGTTTTTCGCGGCGCTGCGGCAATTGAAGCAGAGCGGGACGGCGGTCCTGTTCATCTCCCACAAGCTCGCCGAGATCGAGGCGATCGCCGATCGGGTCACCGTCCTGCGCCAGGGCCGCACCGTCTTGACGGCACCGGCGGCGCAGGCGAGCCGCGCCGAGCTGACCGCCGCGATGGTCGGGCCCGAAACCAGCGCACCGGTCCGCGCGCCGGCGGCCGTGAAACCGGACCCGATCTGCCTGGATGTGTCCGAGCTGACGCTGGGAGACGGTCGCGGCGGCCGGGCGCGGCATCCGATCCGCTTCAATCTGCGCTACTCCGAGATCCTCGGCGTCGCCGGCATCCAAGGCCACGGACAGGAGGAGCTGATCGCGACGCTGCTCGGCCACCGTCCGGCGCCGCGCCACGCGCTGCGCTGGAGCGGCGCCACGGAACCGGTTGCCTACATCCCCGACGATCGGCGCGACAAAGGCCTGATCGCGGAGCTGCCCCTGTGGGAAAACCTGATCCTGCGCGATCACGCCCGGCCGCCGCTCTCGCGCCGCGGAATCCTGAACCGCGCGGCGGCACGGCGCTGGGCCGCGCAGCAGCTCGCGGCTTTGCGCATCGAGCGCGACCCGGAAGCGCCGGCCGCCACGCTCTCGGGCGGCAACCAGCAGCGGCTGGTGGTCGCGCGCGAGCTCAGCGGCCGGCCGTCGCTGGTGATCGCCGAGAATCCGACTCAAGGGCTGGACGTGGCCGCCGCGGCCGCCGTTCAACGTCGCCTGCTTCAAGCCCGCGACCAAGGCGCCGCCATCCTGCTGGTCTCCACCGATCTCGACGAGATCCTCGAGCTGTCCGATCGGATCGGCGTCCTGCACCGCGGCAGCCTGACTGTCCTCGCCCCCGGAGCCGCGACCCGCGAGCGTATCGGCGCCCTCATGCTCGGCCTGGA
>DASWHO010000445.1:0-3538 GCA_036398155.1 Acidobacteriota bacterium | reverse complement strand
CAGCTGGCGGAGAAAAGCGACTATCTCGAGACCGCCTACCTGATCCTGCACGGCGAGCTGCCGAACCAGAACGAGCTCGATTTTTGGAAATGGAACATCACCCACCACACCATGATTCACGAGAACATCAAGAAGTTCATGGACGGCTTCCATCACGACGCGCATCCGATGGGGATGCTGGTCGGGACGGTCGGGGCGATGGCGACGTTCTATCCCGACGCCCGGAACATCCATGACGAAGAGTCGCGCCGCAAGCAGATCTGGCGGTTGATCGCCAAGATGCCGACCATCGCCGCCTTCGCCTACCGCCACAGCCGCGGCCTGCCCTACGCTTACCCGGACAACGAGCTGTCTTACAGCGGCAACTTCCTCAACATGCTGCACAAGATCACCGAGGTCCACTATCAGCCGCACCCAGTGCTGGAGCGGGCGCTCGACGTGCTGTTCATTTTGCACGCCGACCATGAGCAGAACTGCAGCACCAGCGCGATGCGCACCATCGGCAGCTCGCACGCCGATCCGTTTTCCGCGATCGCGGGCGCGGCGGCGGCGCTCTGGGGTCCGCTCCACGGCGGCGCCAACGAGGCCGTGCTGCGGATGCTGCGCGAGATCGGCTCCAAGCAGCGGGTGCCCGAGTTCATCAACAAGGTCAAGGCCGGCGAGGGGCGCCTGATGGGCTTCGGCCACCGGGTCTACAAGAACTACGACCCGCGCGCCAAGGTGATCAAACAGCTCGCCGCCCAGGTGTTCGAGGTCACCGGGGTCAACCCGCTGCTCGAGATCGGGCTGGAGCTGGAGCGCATCGCCCTGCAGGACGAATACTTCGTCAGCCGCAAGCTCTACCCCAACGTCGATTTCTACTCCGGCATCATCTACCAGGCGATGGGCTTCCCGGTCGACATGTTCCCGGTGCTGTTCGCGATCCCGCGCACCTCGGGCTGGCTGGCACAGTGGCAGGAGCTGCTGCTGGAGCCGAGCCAAAAGATCGCGCGGCCGCGCCAGCTGTACACCGGCTACGATCAGCGCGATTACCTGATCCGCGAGAAGCGCGACTAAAAGCGGCGTTGTTCGTTGCTCAGGCCCTGGATGCCGCTGCGGCGGCGTCCAGGGTTTTCGACGACGTTGGGGCTACTCGGCGCGCAGGGCGATCATCGGATCGACCCGGGTGGCGCGGCGGGCCGGCACGATGCTGGCGCACAACGCAACCAGAATGAGCAGCGCCGGAACCGCGATGAAGGTCGCCGGATCGGTTGGGCTGATGCCGTAGAGCAAGCTGGTCAGAAAACGTGACAGTGCGTGCGCCAGCCCGATCCCAAGCAGGACCCCGATCAAGCCGACAGCGAGGCCGTGGCGCAGGACCAGCCGGTGGATCTCGGCCGGGGTCGCGCCCAAGACCATGCGGATCCCGATCTCGTAGGTGCGCCGGCTGACCAGGTAAGCCATCACGCCGTAGATCCCGACCGCGGCCAAGATCAGGGACAGCGCCGCGAACAGCCCCAAGAGCAGCGCGGTGAAACGCGGTTCCGAAACCGAGGCCGAAAGCACCTGCTCCATCGTCTGGATCTGTGAGATCGGCAGGCTCGGATCGAGCTCGCGAATTTGACGCCGGATCGGCCCCACCAGACCCAACGGATCGGTCGCGCTTCGCACCACCAAAGTCATGGTCCGCGCCGCGAAACCGGTCGAGAGCGCGAACTGCGACTGCGGGATATAGAACTTCTCCGGAACCGCGGCGGTGATGCCGTTGTGGCGCACGTCGGCGACCACCCCGACGATCTCGACCCACGGACTCTCGCCGTCGGAGCCGAGCCGGAAACGTGCGCCGATCGGGGCGGCCCCCGGCCAGTAGCGCCGGGCCATGGTCTGATTGATCACCGCGACCGGCACCGAGTCGGCGCGGTCGGCGGCGCTCAGCAGCCGCCCCTGAAGCAACCGGATCTTCATCGCTTCGAGATAGCCCTCCGACGCGACCTGCCAATCGCCCTTGAAGTGCTCGCCGTGCGGTTCGACGCGGCCCTCGATATCGATGCCCCAGTCGCCCATGGTGCTGGCCAGCGGCAGCACCCGCACCGTGCCGGCGCGCTCCACCACCGGCAGCGAGCGGACCCGCACCAGCAGCCGATCGTACAAGGCCACCACCTGGTCCGGCTCCGGATAGTCCGCGGGGGAAAGCGAGAGCTGCAGCGTGAGCAGGTTGTGCGCATCGAACCCGGGATCGATCTTCTGCAGCTCCCAGAAGCTGCGCAGCATCAGGCCGGCGCCGATCACCAACACCACCGCCAGCGCCATTTCGGCGATCACCACCAGGCTTCTCGCCCGGGTACCGGCGCGGCCGCTCCCGACGTTGGGCGCCGCCTCCTTGAGGGCATCGATCAGATCGGTACGCGAGGCCTTGAATGCCGGCGGCAGACCGAACAGCAGGCCCGTGACCAGAATGGCCCCGAGCGCGAACAGCAGTACCCGGCCGTCGATCGCGGCCTCGGTGACCCGCGGCAGGTTGCTGGGATTCCAGATCCAGAGCGCCCGGATCGCGGCCCAAGCGAGCGCCACGCCGAGCGCGCCGCCGGCCGCGGACAAAACCAGGCTCTCGGCCAACAGTTGGCGCAGCAGCCGGCCGCGGCCGGCGCCGATCGCGGCGCGAATGGCGAGCTCGCGCTGCCGCGCCTCGGTGCGCACCAGCTGGAGGTTGGCGACGTTGGCGCAGGTGATCAGCAGCAGAAATCCGACCGCGCCCAGCAGCATGAGCAAGGCCGGTCGGATCGAGCCGGCGACCTCCTCGGTCACCGCGACCGCGAAGGCTTCGAAACGCATCTCCTCGGGATAGAGGCCCTGCCGGGTCCAGCCTGCGGTCAGCGACTGGAGCTCGGCGCTGGCCTGCTTGGCGGTCGCGCCCGGCGCCAGGCGCGCGACCGAATACAGGCCGTGGTTGCCACGGCTGAGCTCGGCGCGGTCCATGACCAGCGGCATCCAGAGCTCGGTTGGAGCCTCGGACTTGTAGTCCAGCGGCAACCTGAATCCGGGCGGCATCACGCCCACGACCGTGCACGGCCGCCCGTTGACCTCGATCGCAGTCCCGATCAGCGACCGGTCGCCGCCGAAGCGCCGCTGCCACAGGCCATGGCTCAGAACCACCACCTGGTCGCGGCCCTCCAGCTCCTCTTCGGCGCTGAAGCTGCGACCGACCAGCGCCGGAACGCCGAGCACCTCGAACAGGTTGGCGGTGACCTGCGCCGCCGCGACCCGTTCCGGCTCGCTCTTCCCGGTCAGATTGGCGTTGGTATCGGCCCAAGCCGCGACGCCGCGCAGCAGACGGCTCTGCGAGCGATAGTCAAGCAGCTCGGCTTCGGAAACCCAAGTCTTGTCCCAGCCAGTCCAGCGACTCCAGATCATGGCGATCCGCTCGGGATCGCGGTACGGCAGCGGCGTGAGGAGCACCGCGTTGAGCACGCTGAAGATCGCCGTATTGGCGCCGATGCCGAGCGCCAGCGTGACCGCGCCGACCAGCGCGAACCCGCGCGACTTGCCGAGTGATCGAACC
>DASWHO010000444.1:0-3164 GCA_036398155.1 Acidobacteriota bacterium | reverse complement strand
GCGGCAGCGGATGTTTGATCCGCTCGGGCGGGGACCACACGGCCGGCCTACGGCGCCTCGAGCTCGGCGAATTTGCCGCGCAGAACGGTGATCTGGGTCGTGAAGGGCATCGCCGATCGAGCGCACGGGCGCGGGCCTGCTTGACCCCCGCGTTCGCGCGGTGTTAGTTTGGCGTAAGCTTTCTGGATTTTCTAGCTGCGTGCGGTTGGGCGCGGGGGACGAACCGTGTAGTGCGCCGCAGAGGGGCGTGAACCCGGCGCACGGGATTGAGGAGCGAGCGGGTGATGCGGGTGGTGGTCTTGGGCGGGGGACCGGCCGGGCTCTATTTCTCCCTGCTGCTCAAGAAGCGGCATCCCGAGTACGGGGTCGAGATTTTCGAGCGCGATGCTCCTGGCGACACCTTCGGCTGGGGTATCGTGTTTTCCGAGCAGACGTTTGGTTTCCTCCGCGATCAGGATCGCGAGTCGTACCGCCCGATCATCACCGCCTGCCAGACTTGGGACAACGTCGACGTGATCCACCGCGGCCAGCGGGTGACCATCGGCGGCAATCGGTTTTCAGGGATCGCGCGGGTGCTGTTTCTCAACCTGCTCCAGCGCCGCTGCCTGGAGCTCGGGGTGGAGATCCACTTTAAGACTCCGATCGCGAGCGTGACCGAGCTGGAACCTTTCGACCTGTTGGTCGGGGCCGACGGCGCCGGCAGCCTGGTTCGGAACACCTACGAGGAGCGTTTCGTTCCAACCGTCGAGCTGGGGCGCAACTTCTATATCTGGCTCGGCACGCCGCATCTGTTCCACGGGCTGACTCTGATCCTGCAGACCCACCCGACCGGCGTGTACGTGGCGCACGCCTACAAGTTCAGCCCCCAGGCGAGCACGTTCATCGTCGAGTGTCCGCCGGAGACTTGGGGCAGCGCCAATCTCCAAGCGCTGTCGGACTCGGCGGTGTGCGCGCACCTGGCGCAGGTGTTTCAGGCTCAGCTCGAGGGCCAGCCGCTGCTGTCGAACAACTACGTCAAGTGGCAGCGCTTCCCGCTGATCCGAAACCGGCATTGGAGCGCGGGCAACGTGGTGCTGCTCGGCGACGCCTTGCACACCGCGCATTTCTCGATCGGATCGGGGACCAAGCTGGCGCTGGAGGACGCGATCAGCCTGTTCGAATGCTTCGAGAGCCAGCGCCAGCAGGTGGTGCCGGCGCTGGCCGAGTTCGAGCGCAAGCGCAAGCCGATCGTGGATCGGGTGCAGGCCGCCGCCGGCGCCAGCCTGGAGGCGTTCGAAAACCTGCCGCAGCTGGTCGATCTGGAGCCGATCGAGCTCGCCTACCGTCTGATGACCCGCAGCGGCCGCATCGATCACGACAAGCTGCGCAAGCGCGACCCCGATTTCATCGCCCGCTACCAACGCCACCAGCGCGGCTAGTCTTTTCCCGCTTGGATCCGGAAGCACGGCTCCATGCGCAGGCGGCTGTCAAGTGCGCCCTGGCGCAAAATGTAGGGGCGGGGCTTGACCCCGCCCGCGACACCATCGCAAATGAGGTGACGGCGTTGCGCCGCACGGCCGACCTTAGTAGCGCAACGAAACAGATGCCGTCAGATCCGCCGCCTAGACAAAAAACAGCGGGCGGACCAGGGTGATCGCATCGACTGCGGCGAGATGGGCGAGCACGGTGCGGGGCACGGGGGAATCGACCGCGACGATGGCGACCGCCTCCTGGGTGCCGGCGCGCCGGCCGAGCGCGAAGTTGCCGATGTTGATGCCGGACTCGCCGAGGATGCTGCCGATCCGGCCGATCACACCAGGGACGTCGCGGTTGCGCAGAAACAGCATGTGGCCGCGCAGCGGCGATTCGATATCGATGCCGTCGACCGCGACCAGGCGCGAGCGGTCGCGGTGCAGCACCGCGCCCTCGACCCGCTCCTCGCGCCCGCCGGCCCGCAGCCGCACGCTGATCAAACCGTTGAAATCGCGGCGCGCGGTGCTGCGGGTCTCGGACAGGGGCAGGCCGCGCTCCTCGGCGAGCCGGCGCGCGCTGACCCGGTTGACCCGATCGCCCAAGACCGGTTGCAAGAGGCCGCAGAGCAGGTGGTCGGTCACCACTCCGGTCGCCAGCTCGACCACCTCGCCGTAGTAGCGCACCCCGAGCTCCTCGATCGGCCCGGCAGCGATCTGGGCCACGAACCGGCCCAGTTTGTCGGCCAGCTGCAGGTAAGGAGCCAGCGCGCGCGCCTCCTCGCTCGAGATCGGCGGCACGTTGACCGCGTCGCCGATCGCGCCATCAAGCAGAAAGTCGCGCAGGGCGCGGGCGATTTGGAGTCCGACCTTCTCCTGCGCCTCGGGGGTCGAGGCCGCGATGTGCGGCGTGAGCACCACCTGGGGCAGCTCGCGCAGGCGCGGATTGACCTCGGGCTCGTCGGGAAAGACATCCAGCCCGGCGCCGGCGAGATGCCCCGATTCGAGCGCCTCGAGCAGCGCCACCTCGTCCACCAGGCCGGCGCGGGCGCAGTTGATCAGAAGCGTGCCGGGCCGGAGCTTGGCGATGCGTTCGCGATCGATCAAGGCGGCGGTCGAGTCGGCCAGCGGGGCGTGGAGGGAAACGATATCGGACAGCGCCAGCAGGGTGTCGAGGTCGACCATCCGCACCCCGGCCACCGCGCCTTCTGAAACGTACGGATCGTGGGCCAGCAGCTCCATCCCGAAAGCGCGGGCGCGCCCGGCGACCTCGCGACCGATGCGGCCGAGCCCGATCAGCCCCAGCGTTTTTCCCATCAGCTCGAATCCGACCAAGCGCGATTTTTCCCAGCGCCCGGCGCGGATCGACCGGTCGGCTTCGGGGATGCGCCGCGCCAGCGCCAGGAGCAACCCGAGGGTGAGCTCGGCGACGCTCAGGGTGCTGCCGCCCGGGGTGTTGAACACGATCACGCCGCGGGCGGAGGCGGCTTCCAGATCGATGTTGTCGACCCCGACTCCGGCGCGGCCGATGGCGCGCAGCTGCGGCGCCGCTTCGAGCAGCGCGCGATCGACCTGGACGCGGGAGCGGACCACGAGCGCGTCGGCGTCAGAGAGCAGCGCGGCCAGCTCGGCCCGCGACGCCCCTTCGGCGCGCGCGACTTTGAGCCCGCTTTGCTCCAGCAGGTCGATGGCGCCGGCCGCGAGGGTCTCGGCCAC
>DASWHO010000443.1:0-11516 GCA_036398155.1 Acidobacteriota bacterium | reverse complement strand
CAAAGCCGGACTGCTGCGCTTCGGTCGGCCCAAGGACGAGATCGAGCTCAGCCTGCAGGACGCGTCGGCCCACGAGCTCGCGGTGCTCGAGCGCGGCCTGCCGGTGCTGGCCACCATCGCGATGATCGCGCCGCTGCTCGGTTTTCTCGGCACCGTCACCGGCATGATCAACTCGTTCCAGGCGCTGGCCGCGGTCGGGCTCAACAACCCGGCGGAAGTGGCCAAAGGCATCTCCGAGGCGCTGATCACCACCGCCACCGGACTGATCATCGCGATCCCGGTGCAGATGGCCTACAACTACTTCGTCACCCGCAACAACGCCATCGTGCGCAACATGGAGGCGGCCGCCAACCTGGTGCTGCAAGCCGCCGCCGATCTGCAGGCCGCTTCGACCCAACCGGAGCGGCGACCCGGCGCCAGCGCCGCGGTCGCCAGCTAGGGCCCGGCCGTGCACCTCGCCAAGCCAGCGCGGACGCTCCAGTCGAGCATCCCGACCGCGACCATGGCCGACATCGCCTTCCTGCTGATCATCTTCTTCATGGTCACGACCGCGTTCAGCGTCGATCGCACCCCGATGGCGCTGCCCGAAACCCGCGAGCAGCAGCAGGTGGCCAAGGGCGCGGCGGTAATATCGATCGCACCCGACCACAGTTTGCGCTTCTCCCCCGGTGAAGCCGACGCCGAGCCGGTGACCGACATGGAAGCGCTCGGCTTCGCGATCCGCCGGGTCACGGCCGCCAACGCTTTGCACCCGTTCGTGGTCAAGGCCGACCGCTACGTCCCCTACCGCCTGATCGACCAGACGCTCGAGCAGCTGCGCCAGGCCGGCGCGCAGGACGTGGCGCTGCTGTCGCGCGCGGAGCGGGAACCATGAAGGTCCGCCGCCGCGAGGTTCCGAGCGATATCCCGACCGCCTCGATGGCCGACGTCGCGTTCCTGCTGATCATTTTCTTTCTGGTCGCCTCGTTCTACAGCGTGACCCGCGGGATCCAGTTCTCGCTGCCCAAGCGCGAGGAGCAAGACTACAGCGCCGCGCCCGAGGCGGCGGTGCTGGTCGAGATCGGCCGCGACAGCTCGATCCGCGCCGACGGCAAGCCGATGCGGATCGATCAGCTGCAGGGCTACGTGCGGCCCAAGCTGATGCGCAACCCGACCAAATCGGTGATTCTGCAGACCTCGCTGGATGCGCCCTACGCCGCCATGGCCGACGTGTTCGACGAGCTGCGCGGCGTCGGGGTGGAGAATTTGGTGATCCCGACCAGCGCCGAGCTGAGCCTCTACGGCCTCCAGGAGGCGCCATGATCCGCCCGTTCGTCGCGCGCAGCGCCCGGGCCGAGTACGAGCTCGAGCTGGCCGAGCGCTGGATGCAGAGCGATCCGCGCGAGCGCCGCCGCTGGATCGTCGCCCTGAGCACCGCCATGATCCTTCACGCCGTGGTGCTGGCGGCGCGCCTTCCGGATTTCGGTCCGCCGCCGACCCGGATCGAGGCCCCGGCCCAGGTGATGAAGGTCCAGTTTTTGCGTCCCCCGCCGCCGCCGCCGAAGGCCAAGCCGCGGCCGCCCGAGCCGGAGACCAAGACCATACCGCGCCCCGATCCCACGCCCGACGAGCCGGAGCCGCTGGTGGTGGTTCCGCCCGAGCCCGAGCCGCCGCCGGTCCCGCCGGAGCCGGTGCCGCCGGCGATTTCGGCTCCGGTGGCGCCCGCGATCGGACCGGTTCGGGTCGAGCCCGGCCAGGGACCGGGGTTGATCAAGAAGGTCGAGCCGATCTATCCGTCGATGGCCAAGGTGGCGCGGATCGAGGGCACCGTGGTGCTCGACGCCGTGATCCTCGAGGACGGCAGCGTGGACCAGATCACGGTGCTGCGCTCGGCGCACCAGCTACTCAATCAATCCGCGATCGAGGCCCTCAAGCAGTGGCGCTTCAGCCCCGGCCGGCAGGACGTGATCATGACCCTGACCGTCAACTTCGTCCTGCGGAACTGAGCCGTAGCCAAGGCCCAAAGAAACCGTGCCAGGATAAAAAGAGGCGGGGCACTTAGGAATGCCCCGCCTCCGCTGCTAGCAGATCTTAGAGGATGTAGACCGCGTACGGTCCGCAGGTGCCGCCGAAGCCCCTCACCCGGATGTAGAAGGTGGTGGTGGCTTGGAAGAAGACGAAGCTGTCCAGCGAACGGAGGGGGAGAAAACCACCCAGGATGTCGAGTCCGGTGACGCTGATGGTGTTGGAGCCCACTCCGTTATCGTCGTTGCTGGCAATAAGGAAACTGTCGGACTGGCGGCGGATCTCCACCACCGGATCCAGAACCGGCAAGCCGCCGAATGGACCTCCGAACAGGTTGCCGGTCCAAGCCACGATCACGTAGACGGTCGGCGATAGTCCCGCCGTGGTGGTGCCAAAGTCGTTCACGTCGAAGTCATCGGTATCCCCGCTGTTGCAGGTGATGTCGATGCTCCTCGGGGTGACGGAAAGGCGCTCCCCGTTGCCGAGCACCAGGCTGGCCGCGCCCGGGCCTTTGACCTCGCCAGCGCCGGCCACCGACGCAGCGACTAGAAAAGCGCCGCCCATGAGCAGCGCCATACCCCTGACCACATTGCGCATACTGCACCTCCCTGGGGCTTTCGCCCAGCAAAACTCGTTCAACAGCCCTACCACCCTGCTCCCAACGATGTTCCTAGCTTAGTCCCCTACGGAACCGCAAATCAACTGCTGCAACCAAAGGTGCTCCAGAGCCGCTTCGGGGCTCACGCGGGCGACTCGTTCCGTATAATTGGAGGTGCATGCTTCGGAGGCCGCGGCCGTGGGTGTGGATCGCCGGTCTGATCTGGCAGATCGGCTTAAGCTGCGCCGGCGCGGCGGACTTCGGTCAACTGTGGCAGCAATGGCGATCCACCCTCAGCGGGCCGGTACGCTACCTGCTGACCGAATCGGAACGCGAACAGCTCGAAGCGGTCGTCCGCGACCCGGCGGCGCTGCGCCGCTTCGTCGAGCTGTTTTGGGCCCGCCGCTCGCCCGGGTCGCGCTCGCGGACCAATCTGTTCGAGGCCGACCTGCGCGCTCGGATCCTGGAGGCCGACCAGCGCTTCCACGAGCCCGACCTGCCCGGCTGGGAGACCCATCGCGGTATTCTGTTCATCGTGCTCGGCGAACCGGATTCGACCGACAAAACGCTGAACAACGGTATCCGCAACCGCTACGCCAAGCGCCCGGTGATCCGCTGGTGGTATCGGCGCGACCGGATCGACTCCTGCCGCGACAACCCGAGCTACTTCATCTTCACCTTCCTGGATGACCGCCGCGACGGGCACCACTGGCTGGTGCCGAACCTGCCGACCCTGTTTCGCTGTACCAAGAAACGAGCCCATTTCCCGGTCTTGAGCACCGAGATCGCTTACCGCGATTACCGCACCAACGGCATTCCGCCGCTGCTGTTCGAACAGGCCAACCAGAGCGCCATCTACCACCAGGAGGTCGAGCTGGACTTCCTGCCTGCGGCGCTCGACGCCGGCGCGCCGCTGAGCCCGGATCAGATCGAGCTACCGTTCACCGTGACCGAGTCCAGGGAAGCCGATCAAAGGCAAATCGTATTCCGCGTCCCTTATGCCGGCATCCCCTATCGCGAAAGCGGCGCCGATCAGGTCGCGTCGCTCGAGTTCTGCTGCCGAGCGCAGGCGGGCGCGCTTCCGGTCTCGCGCCAGCTCGAGTTGCATCTCAGCCTCGAGCAGCTGAGCCAGCGCGCCGAACAGTCCTTGGTGGTGGCGCTCGACCTGCCGCGGCATGAAGCGCGCGCTTGGGAATGTTGGTACCTGTCCAAGATCGGCCAGACCTTGCGCAGCGCATCGCAAACCGTTCAGCTCCAGCCGTAACGCCTCCTGGGCGCGCCGGTTACAACCGGCTACAAGATGAAGAGCGCGTAGCTGCCGCAGCTGCCACCGAATCCGCGCACCACCACGCGAAACGGGAAGTTCGCGTTGAAAAACACGAAGCTATCCCGATGCTGGATCGTCAAGAAGCCGCCCACCAGCTCCAATCCGGTAACGCTGAAAGTATTGGAGCCGAACCCATTGTCGTCGTTGAAGGCCACCAGAGCGCCGGTATTGAGATTGATGATCTCAACGGTCGGGTCGACCACCGGGGCCGCAGGTCCCGAAAACAGCGGTCCGGTCGCCAGCGCCAACACAAAGTAGGGCACTGGGTTGCTGTTGAAATCGAGCACTTCGAAGCTGTCGATGTCGCCGGTGCCGCAGACGATGTCGCTGCCGCGCATTCCCGCGCCGCTGGCTTGAACCATGCCACCGGCTTGGGCATCCGCAGCAGCCGCACCCAGCGGGGTGATGCTCAATACGATTCCAAAAAGAAAACCTCGGGTCACGTTCACACCTCCCTGATTCGCGGCCACACCTGCTCAATCCTTCCCAGGGTAGTTTATAGGGCTGGCACCGCGGATTCGGCAACCACGCGCCGGCCGGTCGCCGAACGCATCCAGCGGCGCCAGCGCCGGCTTGACCCGATCGCCGCGCTTGCCTAGGATCTCGACGATTCAGGCCATCGCTTCGCAGGCAGCCAGGGGGAAAGTAGACAACACCGTGGGGGCGCCTCATTTCGCCGCGTGTCGCTTGACCGCTATGCTCTCGGTCTCGCTGGCTTTGCTCTTGGCGGCCCGCGGCTCGAGCGCCGAGCCGATGGTGTATCAAATCGACGAGAGCTCGAGCACCATGGCGGTGGAGGTCGGCAAAGCCGGCCTGTTCAGCTTCGCCGGCCACGACCACCGCATCTTGGTCACCAGCATACAGGGCCAGGTGGTCGCCGACCCCGAGCGCATCGAGGCCTCGGAGCTGGAGCTGCAGTTTCCCAGCTCCGGTCTGAGAGTCGACCCGGAGGAGGAACCGCCTGGCGACGCCCCCAAGGTCCAGGAGGCGATGCAGGGGCCCAAGTGCCTCGACGTAACCCGCTACCCCGAAATCCGGTTCCGCTCCACTAAGGTTGCGGAGCAGGAAGGCGATTCCGGCGATTACGTGATCGAGCTCTCCGGCGAGCTCGATCTGCACGGGGTCAAGCAGGCGCTCCGGTTCCCGGTACGGGTTCAGATCCGAAACGGGCGCCTCACCGCCAGCGGGAAGGTCCAGATCAAGCAGAAAGACTTCGGCATCGATCCGATTTCGGTGGCCGGAGGCACGATCAAGGTCAAAAACGAGCTGACCATCGAGTTCACGCTCCACGCCAAAGCCACCGCCGCCAGCCACGAAGGCCGCTAATTCGGTAATTCGGGGACAGTTTACTTATCCCGGGTTAAGTGAACTGTCCCCGAAACTAGGGTTAAGTAAACTGTCCCCGAATTAGCGGGCCGAGCAGGGCGGCCGCGGACAGGCCCAAGGCCAGAAGCAATAGGATCGCCAGCACCGCCTCCGCCCAACGCGCGCGAGCGGCTCGCCTCGGACGACCCTTCTTTCCTTTGCGAGTCATCAAAGTCCGATTATACAGCGGTGTCCACCACCGGGACCCAAAGGTCGTGAACAAGCCTGTCATGCGAGTATCTCGGCCGGGTCCGTGGAAAAGAACTCGGCCAGGCGCATTCCGCCGGTACCCACGATCAGTGGGTGTGCGTGAGGATGGCGGCGCAAGAAGGCGGCGAGGCCCATCGCGCGCCTGGGTCTGCCGCTTTTCACCTCGATGGCCCACACGCGCTTGCCAGCGCGCACCACGAAATCCACTTCGTCGGAGCGCTCGCGCCAGTAGGAAACCTCGTGGGGTGCTCCTTGAAGGTGGTTAAGCAGGTGAGCCCCAACGGCGTTCTCCACCAGGCGTCCCCACTGTGAGGGATCTTCGCGGGCTTCTTCAAAACCGCTGAGTCCGAGCCCGCTCACCAGCGCGTTGTTCCAAAGGACGAGCTTTGGGCTGGACGCTCTTCGCGCTGGATGGCCGGCCTTGAAGCGATCCAGACCCGAGGCGAGAAAGGCCGTCTCGAGGAGGCGCAAGTAGTGGGCGAGCGTTGTCGTGTTTCCCGCGTCTTGCAACTGGCCGAGCATTTTGGTGTAGGACAGCACTTGCGCGGCGTACACGCCGCACAACGCGAAGAGTTGGCGCAACAGTGCAGGCTTGGTGACCGTCTGCATGGCTAACACGTCCCGCGCGATGGCCGGCTCGACCAAAGCGTCGCGGACATAGGACCGGAACGCCGCATCGTCGGCGGCCAACGGCGCCGCGCCGGGATAGCCGCCGAAGTAGATCCACCGGTCGAGATCCCAGCCGAAGGCTTTGCGACACTCCGGGAACGACCAGTGAAGGCAACGGTGAAGGAAGAAACGGCCCGCCATGCTCTCGTTCGCCCCTCGCGTCAGAAGGAGGGCCGACGAGCCGAGAAGCAGAACACGGACCGGCGTGTGCGAGGTGCGATCGGCATCCCAGTTCGCCTTGACGACCTCGCTCCAACCCGCGACCTTCTGGACCTCATCGAGAACGAGCAGCGCCGGCTGTCCGCGTGATGCATCGCGCCTGGCCAGATCCCACTGGGACTGGATCCATTCCGGTCCCGGGGGCAAAGGCAAATCTGCCGCCGCGTAGCGGACCGGTCCCTTCCAGGCCTTCCCGATTTGATGGGCCGCCGTCGTCTTCCCCACCTGCCGCGGCCCCACGACGATCTGCATCAGATCCGGCGGCTGGGTCAGCCGGGTCAGGAGCTGTTTCACGATCGCCCTTTGCATGGGTCGGAGTAGACCATTGCGGGCGGTCCGTGTCAACAATTTACTCAATCATTGAGTAAATTTACTCAGAGCCATCTGCATCCTGCGACCAATCCTGGGCCTACTACCCGCTGGCCCGCCCCATCTGCCCACGGATGACATATGGATCAGGGAAGACTCTGTTCCGCATTTCGTGTGTTGTCCGGTGGGCAAGGCAAACTTACCCACGGCACCCACTTTGAACCCGAAGCATCCGGGCCCGGCGGGAGCCGCTCTCGTCTATAATTGAGCCGTGATGTCGGCCGTCTCCTGGTCGCGGCTGCTGCTCGGCGGATTGCTGGCCGGCTTGATCATCCTGATCAGTGGCCTGGTCCTGGCCCACTTGGTCCTCGGACCGGTCTACGTCACGGCGTTTCTGTCCCACATGCCCTACGGTGCCAGCGCTTGGACCCTCGTCGCGCACACGGGGCTCCGACTCCTGCTCGGTCTGGTGGCGGTTTTCATCTACGTTGGATTCAGGCCCCGCTTCGGTCCCGGCCCGCGAACCGCGCTGATCGCCGCGGCCACGCTATTTCTCAGCGTCTACCTGCCGATGGCGTTCCTACTGTACGACTTCGGCATTCTCAGCGGCTGGCGTCTCGCGGTGGCTTGGCCGTGGGGATTGGCTGAAATCGCTTGTGCGACCTTGGCCGGCGCCTGGCTCTACCGCGAACCGGGATCCGACGCGGGGTAAGCTTTTGAGGCGGTCGATGCGCCCCGCAGCTCGGCTCCTGCTGATCGGCGCGGTCGCCGGACCGCCGCCGGCGCCGGCCGCCGGTCCGTCCACACAGCCGACCGGCGCGGCGGGGCGTCGCGCGGCGATGAGCGGCCATTTCCTGCGCGCCAAGCAGATTCAGGCGGCCCTGATTCGGGGTGATCTGAGCGCGGCCCGCACCGCGGCCGGCAAGCTGGTCGAGCCGGATCAACTCGCCGGACTGCCGCCGGACGCTCAACCGCATCTCGACCGCCTCACGGCGGCGGCCGAGCGCGTCGCGCGCGCTGCGGACCTTGCCGCCGCGGCCGCAGCGGCGGGCGCCGTCGCGCAAGCCTGCGGGGGCTGCCACTCGGCCAGCGCCGCCGAGCTGTCCTTCGCCTCCGGCTCTTTCGTCCCGAGCGGCGCGCAAACCGCGCCGCACATGCTGCGGCATCGGCTCGCCGCCGACCGCATGTGGGAAGGGCTGATCGGCCCGTCCGACGCGGCCTGGCAGGCGGGCGCCGAGCTGCTCGACGAAGACCCGATTCCGATCGCCACAGGCGGGCTCGATCCGGCGCGCGCCGCGCAGCTCGAGGCCTTGGCGCGCCAGGTCCATCGGCTCGGGGCACGGGCGCGAGCCGCCGGCGACCACGCGGCGCGCGCCGAGCTCTATGCCCAATTCCTCGCCGCCTGCTCCGGCTGCCACTCCCTGACCGGCGTCCAGGTGCCGTAGCGCCGGCATCGGGCGCGAAGCGTGGCAGCGCTGTCGTCATTCCGGCGCAAGCCGGAATCCAGGCCGGGCGGACTCACAGTCTGTGCGCCGCTCGTCCATGGGCGGCCTTCGGCCACCCATGCCACCCCTTCAGCACCATTCGTCGATATCAAGGGCACAACCCTTGGCTGGTTAAGATAGAGCCATGCGCCGCTCCCGACTGGTGATCGCCGCGCTGGCCGTCGCGGCTTTGGGCGTTGCGGCATGGATGGCGCGACGCGGCGGCGAGGCGCCGGCGCAATACGTCGTCGCCGCGGTCGATCGCGGCGCGATCATCCAATCGGTGGCGGCGACCGGGGTGCTCCAAGCGGTGACCACGGTTCAGGTCGGCTCGCAGGTGTCGGGCAATATCCAATCGCTGGAGGCCGACTTCAACTCGGTGGTCCGCGCCGGGCAGATCATCGCGCGGCTCGATCCCTCGCTGTTCGAAGCGCGCGTCGCCCAGATGCAGGCCAACCTCACGATGGCGGTCGCCGGGGTCGAGCGCGCCCGCGCCAACCTGTCCGACACCCGGCAGAAGTTCGAGCGCGCCCGCGAGCTGGCCCAAAAGCAGCTGGTCTCCAGCAGCGAGCTCGATTCGGCCGAAGCGGCCCACCAGGCCGGCGGCGCCGACCTCAAGTCCTCCCAAGCGTCGGTCGAACAGGCCCAGGCCAACCTGCACCAAGCGCAGGTCGACCTGGGCCACACCATCATCCGCGCGCCGATCGACGGGGTGGTGATCCAGCGCAGCGTGGACGTGGGCCAAACCGTGGCGGCCTCGTTTCAGGCTCCGATTCTGTTCGTGATCGCCGGCGACTTGCGTCGCATGCAGGTAAGGTCCTCGATCGACGAAGCCGACATCGGCCAGGTGCGGCCGGGGCAGGAGGTGACTTTCACCGTCGACGCCCATCCCGACCGCAGCTTCCACGGCACGGTCGAGCAGGTCCGGCTCCAACCGGTCACCGAGCAAAACGTGGTCACCTACGACACGATCATCGCGGTCCAGAACCAAGACCTGCTCCTGCTGCCGGGCATGACCGCCACGGTCTACATCGTGATCGAGCGGCGCGATCAGGCGCTGCGCCTGCCGGCCGCGGCGCTGCGCTTTCGGCCCGAGCCGTCCGAAGGCGATGCCACCGGCATCCGCCCGGTCGGACGGGGAGGCGGCAGCGCCGGCGCCGCGGGCGGGCGCGCAGACGGCGGTGCGCGGGACGGCGGCGAAAGCGCCGGCGCCCCGGAGGCGCGGGGGTTGGTCTTCACCCCCGCCAGCGGCGATCTCAAGGCGGTCCCAGTGCGCCTCGGCATCAGCGACGGGGTCTACGTGGAGCTGCTGGGCGGCCTCGAGCCCGGCGACCAGGTGGTCACCGGCTACGCCGAGAGCGGCGACGGGACGGCGCCATCGAGCTCGACCGCAAGCAGCAATCCGTTCGCGCCGCAGCGGCCGCCCCGCCGGGTCCGCTGAACCATTATGCAGGGTGAATCGAGAATTCGCGTTCGCAGCAGGAGCCCAGGATGCCAGTCGGCCGCCGAGGCGCGCATGGGTGGCATGGGCGTGCGCAGCAAGCCCATGGACGACCTCACCTGCGTGCATAGCTCGCCCATGGGCGCCCTTTCGGCCGCCCATGCCACTCCGTTCGCTGATCGCGGCGGCGAGTTAAGCTAGGCAGGAGAGGACGACTTGGAGCTGTTCGCCATTCCCCAGATCGCGTTCAAGGCGCTGCGGGCGAGCAAGATCCGCTCGGCGCTGACCGCGCTCGGGGTGATCATCGGAGTCGCTTCGGTGATCGCGATGATCGCGCTCAGCTCCGGCGCGCGGGCTTCGATCGACGAGCAGATCCAGAGCCAGGGCACCAACCTGCTCTACGTCTCGGCCGGCAGCTACGGGCGCGGCGGCGTGCGCTACGGCGCCGGCAGCACCAGCACGCTGACTTTGGCCGACGCGCGTGCGATCCTCGAGCAGGTGCCGCAGATCGCGCGCCTGTCGCCGGCGGTGCGCGGCCGCGAGCAGGTGATCGCCGGCAACCAGAACTGGTCGACCTCGCTCGAGGGCGGCAACCAAGACTACCTGGCGATCCGCAACTGGCGGCTCAGCGCCGGCGTCAACTTCAGCGTCAATCAGGTCAAGGTGGCCGACAAGGTCTGCCTGCTCGGCGACACCGTGGCCCGCAATCTGTTCCCCGATCTGGATCCGCTGGGCCAGGTGATCCGAATCCGCAACCTGCCGTTCCGGGTCCTCGGGGTGCTCTATCCCAAGGGCCAAGGGAGCTGGGGCCAGGACCAGGATGATCTGATCGTCCTGCCTTATACCACGGTGCAGAAAAAGCTGCTCGGCATCACCTACATCCACCAGATCATCGCCGCGGCGGTGCGCGCCGAAGCGGTCGAGCCGGCCGCGGTTGAGATCACGCGCCTCTTGCGCCAGCGCCACAAGATCCGCAATCCCGACGACGACGACTTTTCGGTCCGGACCGTCGAGGAGCTCGCTCAGGTCCGGCTCCAGCTGGCGCAGACCATGACCGGCCTCTTGATGAGCGTGGCCTCGGTCAGCCTGCTGGTCGGCGGCATCGGGATCATGAACATCATGCTGGTCTCGGTCACCGAGCGGACCCGCGAGATCGGCCTGCGGCGCGCGGTCGGCGCGCGGGCGCGCGATATCTTGCTGCAGTTTCTGACCGAGGCGGTCACGCTCTCGGTGCTGGGCGGCCTGGCTGGCATCGCCCTGGGGATCGCGGTCTCGATCGGGCTGACCCGGATCTTGAGCTGGCCCACCAGCGTGGCGCTCGATTCGATCCTGATCGCGTTCGGCTACGCCGCCGCGGTCGGAATCTTCTTCGGCTACTATCCGGCCCACAAGGCCGCCTACCTCAACCCGATCCAAGCGCTGCGCTACGAGTAGACCGCCACGATCGGTCTTGCCCCCAAGTTGGGGCGGACAATTTCCCGCCACACCGGGACGTAATACTCCCGCACGGAGCTGGCGGCAGCCTTCCCTTTCCTGGTACAGCCTTCAGAATCAATTAGATAGGGCAACTCATCGCAGTGGCACACGGCTTGCGAAGCTTCAGAACGAAGGAGGTGCCGATCGATGATGCGAAGCATAGCAACTCTGACTCTGACATTGCTGCTGATCCTGCCGAACGGGCTTCCGGCTGCAGAAACGGCTTCGTCCGGCGCTGCGATGGTTCAGGCCCGAACAGTGGTTACCGAGCGCCTCGCCAGCCTCGGGTTGACCTCCGAGCAAGCTCTCGAGCGCGCTGCGCTGCTGTCCGACCAGGAGATCCTGGATCTGGCCGCGCAGCCCGACACCCTGCAGATGGGCGGAGTTCATCGCGAGACCGCCATGGTGATGGTG
>DASWHO010000442.1:0-5113 GCA_036398155.1 Acidobacteriota bacterium | reverse complement strand
TCGGCGCCCATCCCGACTACGGCAACGGCAGCGCGGTGTGGTGGGATACCTATCTGCTGTACGGGCCGGACGCGAGCTGGGAACAGGATCCCTCCGACCTGATCAGCATGGGCCACACCGTGCTGATGACCCGCGACGACCTGCTTCGGGATCTCGAACGGCTCCAAGCGGGCTCGGAATAGTGCGACGGCGTCATCGGGCGGGGACCAGCCCCGCCCCTACATTCAACGCGCCCTTGCGGGGGCAAGGCCCGAACTCGCGACCCTCATTGCAGGGGCGGGGCTTGTGCCCGCCTGGCCTTGCCGTAGGGGCGGGGCTGGTCCCCGCCCTTTTGTTCTTGGTTAGGGAATCAGGATCAGCTCTTCCTGCGCGGTGCCGAGCAGCTCGGGCCCCGAGGGGGTCACCAGCACATCCTCTTCGAGGCCGATGTGGATCTCGGCGCCGGCGTATTCGGTGTAAAGAATCGGCTCGATGGCGTAGACCTGATCCGCGCCGATCTTGAAGCGCACCGGCTCGCCGTAGCGCTCCGGCCAATCCGGTCCCAGCATCGCGCCGACGTCGTGAACCTGCACGCCGATGGCGTGGCCGGTGCCGTGCGGATACTCGTCGAACCCGGCGCCGGTGATCACGCTGCGGCCCGCGGTATCGACCTCGAGGCCGGTCGCGCCGACCTTCAGCGCGGCGCGCGCGGCCCGATTGGCCTGGAGCGTAACCTCCCAGAGGCGCCGGATCGCGGCCGGGGCTTCCGACTCGCCCTGCTTGAGAACATAGGCGGTGCGCTGGATGTCCGCGGCATAGCCGGCGCAACGGTAGCCGAAGTCGATCCGCACCAGATCGCCGCGCTGGATCACCCGGTCGGTCGGCTCGCTGTGGCCGCGGCTCGGACCGACCACCACGCTGGAAAACGCGATCGTGCAGCCCAGCTCCGGCGCGTGCTGTTCGAAGTGGCGGTGCAGGTCCATCTCGGCCGTCACGCCGGGACGGATGATCTGCGGCGTGAGCGCTTCGCGGATCACGCTCTGGGTGGCCTCGACCGCGTAGCGCAGCGCGGCGATCTCCATCGGCAGCTTGGTGCCGAGCAGATCGACGACCAGCTCCTGGGCCGAGACCATGCGCTCGGCGTAGGTCGCACCCAGCACCTCGTCGAGATAGCGGCGCATGCCGTGGGTCAGGCCGTCGGCGACCGGCACGTCGCGGGCGAAGTTGACCGCGATGCGCTTGGGATCCAACTCCTCGACCACGCGTTTGAGGTGCGGCTTGATCCCTTCGCTCTTGTAACTCAACACCTGGTCGTAGAGCCCGGTGGCGCGCACCGAATCGGCGTCGTAGCTGGCCAGGATCGCCTGCTTGCGATATCGCTCGCCCGAGCGCGAGAACAGAAACGCGCCGCGCGCCACGATGTGATCGACGCCGATGGTCGAGGCCACCGGATCCACCGCGCCTTCGCGGGTGAACACCAGCCACAAGTCGATGCCGCGCTGCTGCAGAATGCGCGGCAGCAGGACGCCGAGCCGATCGGCGCGAATCGTCTCCGGCTCGACCGCCGGGCGTTCCAGAGCGACAGAAAGCGCTGGCAGGCTCATCACCGCGACCAGAAACAGATGCTTCGCCGGATGCATGGAAAACCTCCGTGAGATTCAGGCATGGCGAAATCTTAAACCGCAGCCGAATTTAAAAGTAGGCCGCGTTGTAATTGCAATCGCTAGGTGGGCAGGTCGGGGGCGTGCGTGTCCTCGGCCAAGGACCAGGAGCCGGCCGCGTGCTCCGTCATCAGGGCGGTATGGCACACCGAGCACAGGAACCGCTCGCCGCCTTTGAGGCTGGTGCGTAGATGCTTCTGGTGATGGCAGCGGGGGCAATCGGCCTTGTTCTCCGAACCGCGTTCGGTATAGAGAATCTCCTGGAGCCGTCCCTTCTCCCAGCAGCGAACGAAGCTCGCCACCAGGACCGGATCGAACTGGGTGCCGGCGCAGCGTTTGAGCTCTTCGATGGCGCGCTCAGGCTCCAAGCCGCGGCGATACGGACGATCGGTGGTCATGGCATCGAAGGTGTCGGCCACCGCCAGCAGGCGGCCTTCGACCGGAATCGCCTCGCCGCGCAGGCCTTCCGGATAGCCGCTGCCGTCGTAACGTTCCTGGTGAAAGCGCACATAAGGCAGGCAGAAGGACAGCGACGAAAGGTGGGAAATGATTTCAGCCCCGATCGTGGTGTGCTCCTTCATCGCCTCGAACTCCCCGGAGCTGAGCGGCGCCGGTTTGAGCAGCACCGAATCGGAGACCCCGATCTTGCCGATGTCGTGGAGCAGGCCGGCCATTTCCAACTCGCGCAGCTTCTGCGCCGGCCAGCCCCGCTCGATCGCGAGCTCCTTGGCGTACTGCGTGACCCGCCAGGTATGGCCTTGGGTGTAGGGATCGCGCGCTTCGATCACCGCCGACAAGGAGCCGATCGTTTCGAGAAAATACTCCTTGAGCTCCGAATAGAGGCGCGCGTTCTGGATCACGATGCCGATCTGCGCGGCGATGGTGGCCAGCAGCTCCAGATCTTGAAGCCGGTACTCGCGCAACAGAGACAGGCTGTCCAGATAGAGGATTCCGAGCACCTGGTCCTTGAACAGGATCGGGGCGCACATCGCCGAGCGGATCTGCGCGCTGATGATCGACTGGCGCTGCTTGAGCTGGGTATCGGCGTGGGTATCGCTGATCAGGATCGCTTTACGGCCGCTCATCACCTTGTCGATCAAGGTGCTGGACAGCGCCAGGCGCTCGAACTGCTTGCTGCTCGCGACCACCGCCGGGATCTCGAGCAGCTCACTCTTGGGATTGGATAGCAGGAAAGCCCCGCGATCGGCGGGAATGATATGAAAGACGATTTCCAGGATGCTGGTCAGCAGCGCCGGCAGGTCGTCGATCGCGGTGATCGCCGAGTTGATGCGATAGAGCGCGAGCAGCTTCTCTTCGGCCTGCGGCAGCGAGCCGTGCTTGGTGCGTTCGGCCTGCAGCCGCGCCATGTCGTCCTGGACCGCGTTGCTCTCCAGCTCGACGGCGCTGTCGTCGATCACCGGATCGGTGAGCAGAGTCGAAAGGTTGGGCTCGAGCCCGGCGCTCCCGGCCGCGTGATGGTCCTCCTGGAGCAGCTCGAAAACGCACTGCACGCTGCCGAAGCGCAATCCATCGCCGTGCTGCAGGATTCGGCAGCGAACCGGCTCGCCGTTGACGAAACTGTGATTGGTCGAATCCAGATCGATCAGGACGTACTCGCCGTTCTCGCGCTCGATCTGCGCGTGGCGCCGCGATACCGAGAAGTCGGCGAGCCGGATGCGGTTGGTTTTTTCCCGACCGACGGTGGTCTGACCCAGCGGCGGGACGTCGAACGTCTCGGCCCGCAGGTTGCCCTCCAAAACGACCAGCCGCGCCACCCGCTCCTCCTAGATCTCCCGGCATTGTAACGCCGCGAGGGCCGATTTGGAAAACTAGCCCGCCAGCTCGGCCGAACCGGCACGGCGTGTAGGATCTCCACCAGATCCGCGTGCTGGATAGTTCGGGCTAGTGGTGCGTCCGACCTGACACTCGGGATCGGCGCGCGCCTGGGCGGAAGGACTCCACGTCGCGCGCCTCTTCAGGGACGCACCAGTGAAGCAGAAGATTCTCGGTCGCACTGCTCCGGCGCGTCCCTGACGTCCCTCGTTGCCAGGTCGGCCACCCCGCCAGCCCTCTGGTGAGGCCGAGGCACACGACAAACCAGTGAGGACCGAAACGTACGCTGGAGGAGGCCGAACGAGGCCAACGGCATATAGAGTGGGGGGAAAGTCCCCCACACCCCCTGGCAGCCGGCGCCAGATCCGCCGAACCAGCACGGCATGGTGGGCGGTGGAGATGGTGCGCCAGATCCGCCGCCTCAATAAGTGCCGAGGACTTGGTAGCCGCGCTTCCGCAGCTCAGCCGTCACACCGGGCGCATCTTCGGTCTGGAGCCGCAGATGGTAGACGCGCTCACCGGCTTCGATCTTCGAGATCGAGATCGAAAGAATATCCACGTCGTGCTGGCGCAGGTCGCGGAGCATCTGGGCCAGCGATTGGCCGGCGCGGAGCTGAATGTCGATCCGGCTCGACTCCTGGATCAGTCCGAGCAGCTCGATGAAGATCGCCAGAATGTCGACCACCGTGATCACTCCGACCAGTCGGTCGCTCTCGACCACCGGCAGGCAGCCCAGCTTGTAGTCGTGCAGCAGGATGGCCGCATCCTCGACCGGATGATAAGGCGTGACCGTGATCGGATCCGGGATCATGACCTGAGCGACAGTGGCGCCCTTGGGAAATCGGTAGCTGTGTCCGGAACGGCCTCGCCCCGGCAACATCGCCAAACGCAGATTGCGGTCGCTCAACAAACCGACCAGCTTGTCGCCTTCCACCACCGGCAGGTGCCGAATCGAGTGTTTTTGCAGGGTTGCGAATGCATCCACCAAGGGGCTCTTCGCTGCGGTGGTGATCAGGTCGGACTTCATGCAGTCGCGGACCAACATGGCTACTTGGCTCGGCCCTTGGCCTTGCCGCGAGCGCCCGACCGGCCGCGGGCGGCGCCGGGCGGCGGCTTGGGCGCGGCCGATTTGGGTTTGCGCCCGGCTCTTTTCTTGACCGGCTCCGCCGCCTTCTTCGGCTCGGAGCGGGGTCGCTTCGGCGCCGTTTCAACCGCGCGCTCGGCCGCCGGCGGGGCCGGCTTCTCGGCCTCGGTCTCGGCCCAAGCGGCGAGCTTCTTGCGGTTTCGGGAGTAGGCGAGCTTGAGCGCGATCGGAGCCCGCGCCGTCAGCGCCTCGTGCCGCTCCAGAATATGGGCGTAGAGACGCGCTTCGGCGAACTCGCGCTCGACCCGCGCTTCCAGCGGACTGGTGCCGTCCGCCTCACCGGAGAAATGAAGCTCGTGGGTTTTGCAGATCGGACAGACGACTTTTCCGCGCATCGAAATCCCTTTCCGGCCGGGTTGATATTACACCAACCGCGCCACCCGGAGCGTATAACGCCCTATCCGCCGCCAGTGCACGGCGCAGTGGGCGGCGGAGAGGGTGCCGGCTGCTAGGCGCGCGAAGGGAGGGCGACGGAAGCGTACTGAAAGGTACGCTG
>DASWHO010000441.1:0-3406 GCA_036398155.1 Acidobacteriota bacterium | reverse complement strand
CCGCGGCCCGCGAGCAAGAGCGCCGGCCCGTTGTTGATTCCGAGCGCCAGATCGATCGCCCCGTCGTTGTTGAAGTCGCCCGGCGCCACGCTGCGCACCACCAGCGGGCGCGCCAAGATCGAGCCGCCGCGCGCTGCATCGACCGGCGTGAAATCGCCGGATCCTTGATTGCGAAACAAGTGCGGCGGCTGGGCGTAGCTGATCTCGGGCCGGAGCAGCGCGATGTTGTCCATGATGTGCCCGTTGCCGACCAGCAGGTCGAGCGCGCCATCGTTGTCCAGATCCACCAAGCTGATCCCGAAGCCCAAGCTCTTGAGGCTGAGCTCCAACAGGCCGGCGGGCGCGCTGCCGTAGTCGAAGAAGCCGCCGCCGTCGTTGCGATAGAGCGTCACTCCTTGGAAGTAGAAATTGGTGGTGACCAGGTCCAGATCGCCGTCGCCGTCGGCGTCGCCGCTGTCCACCCCCATCCCGGCCTGCGGGCCGCCTTCCGGACCGTAGGCCGCGCCGGAAAGCACGGCATCCTCGGTCAGGCCGCCGCGGCCGTCGTTGCGATAGAAGAAGTTCGGGGTCATGTCGTTGGCCACGTAGACATCGAGGTCGTGATCGCCATCCAGATCGGACAGCACCACGCCGAGCCCCTTGCCGTCCGCACGATCCACGCCCGCCGCGCGGCTGACATCCCGGAACCGGCCCTCCGGCGTGCCGAAGTAGAGCCGATCGGGAACGCCTTCATAGACATCGGGCGGACAGTAGGAGCGGATGTTGCGGCTCAGGTCGCCGCAGAACACGTGCAAAGGGAGCGTGAACTCGAGGTAGTTGGTGACGAACAGGTCGGGCCAGCCGTCCGCATTGAGATCGCCGAACGCCGCGCTGCTGCCCCAAAGCGGATCGCCGACTCCGGCCAGCTCGGTGACATCGGTGAAGCGGCCGTCGCCGTCGTTGCGATACAGCACATTGGGTCCGAAGTTGACCACGTACAAATCCTGGTCGCCGTCGCGATCATAGTCGCCGACCGCCACCCCTTGGCCGTAACCGGTGTCGCCGACCCCGGCGCGGGCAGTCACGTCTTCGAACCGCCTGCCGCCGAGGTTGCGGTAGAGCCGATTGGTCAGCGGCCGATCGCGTTTGGCTTCCCCCAGCGGCGCGCCTTGCGCGAAGTAGATGTCGAGCCAGCCGTCGCCGTCGAAGTCGAGCCAGCCGATCCCGCTGCCCATGGTCTCGACCATGTAGCGCTGCCCGCTGCCGCCGTGGTCATGGACGAAGTCGAGACCGAGCTCTCGGCCGACCTCCGCAAGCCACCCGTCCGCGCCGAGCGCGGCTGCGGCCCCGGCCCAGCAGAACAGGGCGCCCAGGGTCACCCAACCTGCGCGCCGCGTGCGGCTCCGGCACGGCCGCCGGGCTCGAATCGAAGGGCGGGGCATGCGCTCAGATCCCCCCCTCGGTCGCCGCCGCCGCGCGCGCTTCGCCGAGCAGCCGTTGCACCTCGGGTACCGCCAGGCCGCGTTGATCCAACTGCTGCAGCGCCCGGATCGCCTCTTGCGGCCGGCGCAGCGCAAGCAGGGCGCCAGCCTGCAACAGCCGGCCCTCGATGTTGAGCGGCTCGATCGCGGCCGAACGCTCGGCGTAGGCCAGCGCCTCCGCGGCCCGGCCGGCGCGCAGATGCTGGGCGGCGGTGTTGATCAAGAATTGAACTCGTGTTTCCAGATCGCCGCGCGCCTCGCTGGAGCTCTCCTCCTGATGGTGCGCCTGCAAAAGCGCCTGCGCTTCCTCGGCCCGCCCGGCGCGGCGCAGCAGCACGCCCAATCGGTAGCGCGCCGCGGCCAGCTGCGGCTGCAGCTCCAAAGCCCTTTGGTAATGCTGCTGGGCCGCCGCCGCATCACCGCGCAGCTCCAATGTCAAACCGAGCTCGACGCGAGCCTCGGCCAGAGCGGGGTCGAGCTCGACCGCGCGGCGCAGGAGCGGTTCGGCCTCCGCGGGGCGCTGGATCGAGCGCAGCAGTTTGCCGAGCTCGAAGTGGAGCAGCGCCGACTGCGGATAGCGGCTCAGCCCCTCGCGATACAGCTGGACCGCTTCCTCATGCTCGCGGTTGGCGACCAGCATGGCGCCCAAGCGCCGATAGAGCTCTTCGGCTTGGAGGCCGAGCCGGCGCGCGCTGCGATAGTGGGGGATCGCATCGAAAAAGCGCTGGAGCTGCTCGTGGGCCACACCGGTCAAGAACTGGGCGCTGGCCGAGTCGGGTGCGAGTTCGGCCGCGCGGACCGCGTGGTTGAGGGCCGACCGCGAGCGCTTCTGGGTCAGCGCGATGCGGGCGAGCAAGAGCTCGGGCGCAGCCTCCCGCGGCAGCAGCTCCGCCGCCCGCTGCGCCGCCGCCAGCGCCGCTTCCGTCCGCCCCAGCTTCAGCTCCGCCTCCCCCACCACCAGCTCGATCTCTCCCACCCCCTTCCTCCGCCCCAGCAGCCGCCGCGCCTCCGCCGCCGCCCGCTCCGCTTCCCCTACCACCAACAGCGTCCGCGCCAGCTCCAGTCGCGCCTGGTCCGCTCCTGGATTCACCTCCAGCCCCCGCTCCAGCACCCCCCGCGCCTCCGCCACCCGACCCAGCCGCACCAGCACCGCACCCAGCGCCGCCAAGCTCAGCTCCCCTCCCGGCTCCAGCTCCACCGCCCGCTCCAAATACCCCGCCGCCGCCTCGTACCGTCCCGCCTGCGCCGCCATCCGCCCGGCGTGAAACTGCACCGCCGCCGCTTCCCCAAATCGCTCCGCCAGCTCCTTCACCTGCTCCTGCGCCTGCTCCGCTCTCCCCTCCAGCTCCTGCCGCAGCGCCGCTTCCAGCTCACCACGCCAGCTCTCCGGCGCCGCGCTGGCCGAAATCATTACCAGCAGCACCGCGACCGCCGCGCGGCGCCGCTCGTGGGCAAAGCGAAGCTTGCCCACCGCACCCCTTATCCAGACCTTCATCACCTTAGCTTGCCCACCGCACCCGTTATCATCGCTTTCATCTCTCGCGCTTCAGCAGCGCCTCCCGCCGCACGATCCCTTTCCCTTCCCGCACCTCCACCAGCTCCCCCCGCCTCACCTCCCCAAGCCCTTCTCGCTTCCCGCTCGGCCAGCGTACCTCGATCCGCGCCGATCCCTCCGCTCCCAACCCCACGTGAATCCGCTGATCCGGCGCCGACTGGTAGCTCCCGCCACCGCGCTGCTCCCGCACCAGCTTGCGCCCTCCTACCTCCGCCTCCACCCGCGCTCCCACCGGCGACAGCTCCCCGCTCGCGCCGATCAACCGCAGCTCCACCGCACCCCCGCCCCCGCCACCGTTCTCCCACAGCCGCGCCCGTCCGCCATTGACCGCCAGCGCCACATCCAGGTCCCCGTCGTTGTCGTAGTCGCAGCTCGCCAGCCCGCGCACCAC
>DASWHO010000440.1:0-14028 GCA_036398155.1 Acidobacteriota bacterium | reverse complement strand
GCGATGTCGATCGAACGGGCACCAAACCCTTCCAAACACAGCACAACAGGAGGCGATCAAAAGCCGCCAAGCGGAGACGAGCGCAGCGATGTCGACCGAACGTGCAACCACCCCCGCCCCAGCACCCGAGCACGGCGTAATGGGCGGTGGAGCTGCCGTCAGCTGCAAGGCGGGCGCAGCGAGGCCGACGGAAGCGTACTGAAGGTACGCTGGAGGAGGCCGAGCAAGCCCAACGACGCAGATGGCGGCAGATCCGCCGCCGGGCACGCGGCGCCCTATCCGCCGCTTTGCTTCCCGCAGGCTGGGCAGAATTTGGAGCCCTTGGGCAGCTCCGCGCTGCAGTGCGGGCAGAGCACGGCCGCGGCGCGCTGGGCGCCGCAGTTGGGACAGAACTTGGCGCCCGGGGGCAGCTCGGTGCCGCATTTCTCGCACGGCACCGCCCCGATCTGCAGCTTGCTGCCGCAGGCCGGACAGAACTTGGAGCCGATCGGCACCGCGGCGGCGCAGGCGCCGCAGCTCGCGACCGGCACCGCGCCGACGCCGGTCAGCGGCTGGCCGCTGCCCTGGCGAAAGGCCTGGTTGAGCATCTGCGGCAGCATCATGCCCATGCCCAGTCCGGCGCCGAGGCCGACGCCGGTGCCGGCGGCGCCTCCGCCCTCGGCCCCACCCGCGGTGGCCGCCGCCTCGATCGCCTTGGCCGCCTTGAATTGCATGTAGGCGTTGAGATTGCCGACTGCGCCCATGCCGGCGCGCTCGTCGATCATCTTCTGCACTTCGGGCGGCGGGGTGATCGCGTTGACGAACAGATCGATCAGCTCGAGGCCGTACTTGTCGAAGTCCTCGGCCAAGCGCGCTTTGGTCGCGGTCGCGATCTCGTCGTAGTGCGCCGCCAGATCGAACACGCTCTTGAGGTTCTCGCCCAGAAAATCGGCCAGCCGGGCGATGATGATGTTGCGCAGAAAGTCCTGCACCTGCGGGGCGGTGTAAAGCCCCTGGGTTCCGACCAAGGTGTTGATGAACAGCTGCGGCTGGTCGACCCGCATCGAGTAGATGCCGAAAGCCCGCAGCCGCACCAGCTGGAGCTCGGAGTCGCGAAACGGAATCGGCTCGGGCGTGCCCCACTTGAGGTTGGTGAAGGCAATGCGGTTGACGAAGTAGACCTCGGCGCGAAACGGGCTCTTGCCGTCGAACAGCGCCCCGATGGCGGAGGCCAGCAGCGGCAGATTGAGCGTGGTCAAGGTGTGGCGGCCCGGGCCGAACACGTCGAGCGCCTTGCCGTCGCGGAAAAACACCGCCCACTGGTTCTCGCGCACCACCAGCTGCGAGCCGATGCGGATGTCGCCGGAACCGGCTTCGGGGAAGCGCGCAACCACGACGTCGCCACGGGGGTCCAGAAACTCGATTAGGTCGAAGACTCTCGCCATGGCCTCTAGGCTCCTTGCTTGAGCAGCGCGTCGCGCTCATCCAGCTGATCATCGAATCCGCGCAAGCCGGCGGTCAGCGTGCGCGCCGTTTCCAGGCTCAAGGTGGTTTTGGACTGCGCTTGCAGCGCTTCGACCGCCTCCACCAAGCCCACGTCGAATTGGTACAGCTTCTCCAGCTTGACCTGGTCGACTTGAACCGGATCGAAGAAACCGGAGTAGCCATGCGACGCGTAGCGCAGCCGGTCGCGCGCGCGCTGGGCGGCCTTGCCCGCCCGGCCCAGCTCGTCGATCAGCTCCATGCTGCCGCCGTGCGAGGCGGCTTCGGTCTGGCGTTCGATCGCCGAGACCACCCGGTCGAGCCGCTGCGCCAAGCGCTCGCGCAGGGCGCTGTCGCTGGCGCGGCGCGTCTCTTTGTCGACGTAGCCGGAAAAACCCGGCACGAAGCTCGCCACCTTGTGTATCAGATCGCGGATGCGATCACTCAGATCGGACATCGGCCGCCTCCATGACTGTCGGGAACGCTGGGACGCTGGTGGACGATTCGATTCTATCGCAACTTTTCGCGCCGCGGGAGAATTGGCGTAAAATTCCCGGATAGTGGCGGTTCCGGTCCAGGCTGCAGCCGAACCGGGCGCCGCGCCGCCGGGCGCGGCGTCCGCGCCGCGCTCGATCGACCAGCTGCGGCGGTTGGTCGCCGCGCGTTACGCGCTGGTCTATCTGCTGTCGTGGGAGGAGGCGCGGGTCGAAGCCCAACTGCGCCAGCTGGCCAAATCCGGCTTTGCCAACCCGCTGCCATTCTATCACTGGAGCCTGACCGCCGGCTTGCAGCGCGACGGCGAAAAAATCGCCGGCACTGAAGCGCCGCTGGCCGCGCTCGAGGCGATCATCCGTCAAGCCGGGCCCGGGCTGTTTCTGCTCAAGGATTTCCATCCGTTCCTCAAGGACGATCCGATGGTGGTGCGCAAGCTGCGCGACGTCTACCAGGCGGTGCGCGACAGCGTCAAGACGGTATTCATCCTCTCGCCGCTGCTGCGGATTCCCGAGGAGCTGCTCAAGGAGATCTCGGTGATCGATTTCGACCTGCCGAGCTACACCGAGATCAGCGAGCTGTTCGACGCCCTGGTCGGCCGGCTGGTCGCCGCCAAGCGCCTCGAGCTGCGGCTCGACGCCAAGGAGAAGAACGATCTGATCAAGAGCGCCCTGGGGCTGACCTTGGACGAGGGGCGGCAGGCCTTCAGCAAGGCGCTGGTCGGCAAGAAGGTCCTCGACGTCAGCGCGGTCGAGACCGTGCTGGAGGAGAAGCGCGAGCTGGTGCGCAAGATCGGGATGCTGGAGTACGTCCCGATGGAGTTCGGGGTCGAGGACATCGGCGGCATGGAGGTGCTCAAAGAGTGGCTCCACAAGCGCGCCGGGTTCTTCACCGAGGAGGCGCAGAAGTACCACCTCGCCGCCCCCAAGGGCTTGCTGCTCACCGGAGTCAGCGGCTGCGGCAAGAGCCTGACGGTGAAGGCGATCGCGACCTACTGGCGCATGCCGCTGTTCCGGCTCGACATCAGCCAGGTCTACGGCGGGCTCAGCGGCTCGCCGGAGGAGAGCCTGCGGCGCGCGCTCAAGACCGTGGAGGCCTGCGCGCCGGCGGTGCTGTGGATCGACGAGATCGAGAACGGGGTCGCCGGCTATCACGAGGGCGACGGCGGCCTGACCGGCCGCGTCTTCGCGCTGTTTCTGACCTGGATGCAGGAAAAGAAGGCGGCGGTGTTCGTCGCCGCCACCGCCAACAAGATCGATATCCTGCCGGCCGAGATCCTGCGCAAAGGCCGCTTCGACGAGGTGTTCTTCGTCGACCTGCCGAACCCGAGCGAGCGGCGCCAGATTTTCGAGATCCATCTGCGCCACCACCAGGTGCCGCCCGGCGATGAATGGGATCTGGTCTACCTGGCCAAGTCGACCGAGGGTTTCAACGGCGCGGAGATCGAGCAGGCGGTGATCGCGGCCCTCTACGACGCCTACGCCGAACGCCGCCCGCTGCAGCCGAGCGATCTGTATCGCACCATCTCCAACATGGTGCCGCTCTCGACCACCATGTCGGAGCAGATCAAGGCGATCAAAGCCTGGGCCTACAAGCGCGCCGTCAAAGCTTCCCGCTAGGAGGAAAACGCCGTTTTCATCCTTAGGATGGCGTCATGTGGGTGAGGTGCCAGATGAATAGCGGCCAGGTCGCGATCCAAAGCAGGATGCCGATCGCCCGCAGCGGCTGGTGGACCTTGGGCGCCGTGTCCGGGCCGCCGCGCGGGCCGGCGAGCGCGACGCAGAACGATCCGACGATGATGCACAGAGCAGCGGCCCAAGCCATCATGGAGGGGTTCCTTTCTAGCCTTTGGCGGAGCGCATGAACTCGGCGAACAGCGCCGAGAAGCACTTGAGACAGTAGTAGTACACGCCTACGGTGAAGCTCTCTTCGTTGTCGAGCAGGGTCTTGAGCTTGCGTCGTTTGAGGTGGAAGCGCTGGCGGATGATGTAGTCGTAGTACTCGCCGCTGCGCTTGCTCTTCTCGCCCTTGTGTTTGATCTCATAGCGGATGTCCTGCGCCGGATTGATGCTGAACCAACTGTCCAGCTCTTCGACCGACTTGCCGAGCAGGCGTCCGTCGGCCGAGCTCAGAAAGCGGCGCAGCACCTCTTGGAAGGCGGCCGGCTGGTAACGCTGCCGCACCATCTCCTGGAACTCCTCGATGTCGATGTTCTTGTCCGGATTGACGCTGATCTCGATGCAGTCGGAGCCGTCTGGGTTGAGGTACTGGACCGCGAACAAGTACTCCTTCACCTGCAGCGGCTTGACGTCGAACTTGGTGATCTCGTCGCGGAACGTGACGCTTTCGGCGTAAAACGTTCCGCCTCCGAGGAGAAAAGAGGCCTTGAACCGTTCCATCGCTGCAGTGAGGATGCGGTTGAACTGTTCGCGTTTGTCTTTGGCCATCGACAGCGGACGCCGCGGCTACTCCGGGGGACAAAAAGATCCTAGGATTTCAGCCGTTCGAAGTCAACGGCGGCCGGCCAAGGATACCAACCCGGTCACCAACCAATAGATTCCGACCAAGCGAAAGACCCACAGGGTGCTGCGCACCCCCAGCAGGAACAGGTTGTGCAGCGGAAACGGGCTGACCAGCGAGCCGGCGGACGGCGAGCCGAGCCGGTAGAACATCGAGGTGGCGACCACCGTGGCGGCCACCACCAGCTTGAATTGCAACCGGTTCCCCTCCAAGGGGATCAGGGGGTGGCCCAGCGCGAGGGCCGCGGTCCCGCCCAGGAGCACGATCAGGGGCAGAAAGATCCCGGCCCCGATCCAGGCCCGGAAGCGCGCTGCGAAGTTGAGGAAACGGGCGCTCCAGCCGCGATGCTCGGGGCCGCAGGCGGCCAGAGTCAGCGGCCGCCCGGCCGCCTGAACAACGAACCGCTCGGTCAGATCGCCGCTGCGACCGCACCACAGGCAGCGCTCGGTCGCGTGCCGCGCCATCCAGGGTGCGGCCAGAAAACGGTGCCCGAACATCAGCAGCAGGCCCACGATCAGCGACCCGCCCGCGCCCAGGGGGAGCTCGAGGTAGAGGTAAAGCACCAGCGGGATGAAGGCGAACAGAGCGGCGCCTTGCAGGCTCAATCGGCTCATCGATCGCAAGTATCTCAGTTGACAAGGCCTCGATCCAAGTGATAGACCGCCAGGCACGGTGCGCCGGATCGCGATCGCGAATCAGAAGGGCGGGGTCGGAAAAACCACCACCGTCGCCAATCTCGGGGCTAGTCTGGCGCACGCCGGCAAGGCAGTGCTGCTGATCGATCTCGATCCACAAGCCAACCTGACCAGCTATTTCGGCTTCGACCCCGACAAGGTCGAGAGGACGATCTACGAATCGCTGTGCGCCAAGGTGCCGCTGGCCGAGATCGTGCGGCCGACTCCGATACCGCAGCTCTATCTGGCGCCGGCGAGCTTGGACCTGTCGGCCGCCGAGCTCGAGCTGGTTTCGGCGCTCGGGCGCGAAACCATTCTGCGCGATCGGCTCGACGAGCTGCGCCAGCCGTTCGAGTTCGTCCTGATCGACTGCCCGCCGTCGCTCGGCCTGCTCACGATCAACGGTCTGGTCGCGAGCCGCGAGGTCTTCATCCCGGTTCAGACCGAGTTCTTCGCCATGAAAGGCGTGCGGCGGCTGCTGCAGACGGTCGAGACCATTCGCGAGCGGCTCCGTCCCGGGCTGACCATCACCGGCGTGATCTTGACCCTGGCCGACGCGCGCATGCGCCTGACCCGCGACGTCAGCGAAGCGGTGCGCGAGCATTTCAAGGAACGGGTGTTCAACACCGTCGTGCGCAAGAACGTGCGGATCGCCGAAAGCCCCAGCTATGGCCAGCCGGTCCTGGCCTACAGCCCGGACTCCGCCGGCGCCGCCGACTACCAGGCGCTGGCCCAAGAGGTGCTTGCGATGGCGGCCTTGGAGTAGGATGGAGAACCCATGGTCGGCCTCAACAAAGAGAAAGATCCGTTGGGCTGGATCGGCGGCGCGCCCGAGCCCGGCGCGAAGAAGGGGGAGCCCGAGCGCGGCGACACGCCCGCGGCCGGAGCGCCGCGCTCCGAAGCTGCGCCGCGCCGCGCTGCGGAAGGAAGCGCCTTGGGCATGATCGAAACCCGCGGCCTGGTGGCGGCGGTCGAGGCCGCCGACGCGATGGTCAAGGCCGCTCGCGTGTCGATCAGCGGCAAGGAAAGTCGGATCGGGAACGGGCGGGTGATCATCTTGGTGCGCGGCGAGGTGGCCGCGGTGCAGGCCGCGGTCGACGCCGGCACCGCCGCGGCCCGCCGGGTCGGCGAAGTGATCTCGACCCACGTGATCGCGCGCCCCCACGGCGAGCTCGAGCCTAACCTGCCGCCGATCGTCCCCAACCGACCCTAGCCCGGCGGCGGATAGGGTACCGTCTGCGTCGTTGGGCTTGTTCGGGCTCCTCCAGCGTACCTTTCAGTACGCTTCCGTCGCCCTCACGGCGCCCGCCTAGCATCCGGCACCCTCTCCACCGCCCACTAGGCTGTGCTGGGGCGGCGGATCTGCCCCCGGCTGCCAGGGGGTGTCGGGGAGTGCCACCACTTTCCACGCAGGCGCTGAGAGCGCCGGGGATCACACCTCGGACTTGCCGCCCGGAGGCGGCGCTTGGTAAGATCCGTCTCATGAGACGATCGATGGCGGGCTTGATGGTGGTGGCCGCGGCGGCGTTGGCCGGCGGTCTGTTCGGGAACCGGGTTCAGGCGGTGGATGCGCGCGATGAAGCCGCGGTGCAGCAGTTCTCGTCCGCATTGGCGACCATCAGCGAGCGCTACATCGACGAGGTGCCGCCCGATGTGCTGATCGAAGGCGCGATCCGGGGTATGTTGCGCACCCTCGATCCGCACTCCAACTTCCTCAATGCCCACGCCTTCAAAGACATGCGGATCGAACAGAAAGGCGCCTTCTATGGACTCGGCATCTCGATTCAGAAGCGCGGCGACGAGCTCACCGTGGTGTCGCTGATCGAGGGTGCGCCGGCGCAGCGTCTCGGGATCCAGGTCGGCGACATCATCGCGGAGATCGAAGGCGTTTCGACCCGCAAGCTGCCGGCCGATAGCGCGGTGACCAAGCTGCGCGGGCCCAAAGGGACGGTGGTCCATATCACCATCGAGCGCGAGGGCTTGGAAGAGCCGCTCCACTTCGCGGTGGAACGGGCCGAGATCCCGCTCGAGAGCGTGGCCACCGCGATGATCCTGCGCCCCGGAATCGGCTATCTGCGCTTGACCAAGTTCTCTGAAACCACCAGCGACGAGATCGATCGCGCGCTCAGCCAGCTCAAAACCGAGGGGATGGAGAAGTTGATCTTCGACCTGCGGCTCAACAGCGGCGGACTGTTGGATCAGGCTGTCGAGGTGGCCAACAAGTTCATCGACCAGGATCGGGTGGTGGTTTCGACCCGCGGCCGGGTGCGCGGCTCCAACCACGAGTACCGCGCCGAAAAGTCCACTCCGTATCGGGACCTGCCGCTGGTGGTGCTGGTCAATCTCGGCAGCGCCAGCGCTTCCGAGATCGTCGCCGGCGCGGTCCAAGACCACGATCGCGGCCTGATCGTCGGCGAGACCACTTGGGGCAAGGGTTTGGTTCAGACCGTTTACAGCCTGGAGGAATCGACCGGGCTGGCGTTGACCACCGCGCGCTATTTCACCCCCAGCGGACGGTTGATTCAGCGCGCCTACTCGGATTCGCTCGATGTCTATCTGCATCTCGATCCGCGGGTCGCGGACCAATCGGAGCCCGCGCCGAGCGGTGAGATCAGTCATACCGACCTGGGGCGTTCGGTCCTCGGCGGCGGCGGCATCACGCCGGATCGGGTGGTGCGATTCGAGGACTTCTCCGAATTGATCCAGCGGCTCCGGTCTCAGTACACCTTCTTCAATTACGCCAAGCGCTATGTCGCGCAGCACCCGGAGATTGCGGCCGACTTCAAGGTCGACGACGCGATCGTGGCCGACTTCATTCGCTTCGTCGTCGAGAAGGAGATCGATGCCAAGCCCGAAGCGCTGTCGGCCGATCGGGACACGATCGCATGGATGCTGGAGCGCGAGATCATGGGCAATCGCTATGGGCGCGAGGCCGAGTATCGGATCCAGCTCAATCACGACCCGCAGGTCGCGGCGGCCCTGACCTTGTTCCCGGAGGCCGAGGAGCTGCTGGCGCGGTCGCGCCGCGTCCAGCGTGAGGTCGCAGAGCGGCAATAGGCGGCGCCGCAATCGCGGCATGCGGCTCCAGCGCCGCTCCTAACCCGCTGTCGGCCATGGCTGTCGTGCGCGACCCGCTCGCCGGGGTTCGGATGCTGGTGACGGCGGGCCCGACCTGGGTGGCGCTCGATCGGGTTCGGGTGATCACGTCGATCTTCAGCGGATCCACCGGCATCGACATCGCCCGGGCCGCGGCGCGCCGCGGCGCCGACGTGACCTTGCTGCTCGGGCCGGGCCGATCGCGGTTGGAGGACGGCGCCGAGGGGATCCGGGTCCAGCCCTACGTCTTTTACGACGAGCTGGCCGAGCTGGTGCGGCGCGAGGTGAGCGCCGGCGCCTATCGCGTTGTCATCCATTCGGCCGCGGTGGCCGACTATCAGCCCGAAAGCCCCCACTCAGGCAAATGGCGCAGCGGCGCCAAAGAGATGGTGGTGCGGCTCAAGCCGACCGCGAAGCTGGTCGATCGGATCAAGCTGCTGGATCCCGGGATCACCTTGGTGATGTTCAAGCTCGAGGTCGGCCGCTCGCAGGCGGAACTGGTCGAGCAGGGTCTGGCGGCGTTGCGGCGCGCCGGCGCCGACCTGGTGGTGGTCAACGAGCTCGAAAGCGTCCGCCAGGAGCACACCGCCTTCCTGGTCGAGCCGGAGGGAGGAATCGTCCAGGCGGTCGGCCGCGAGCAGATCGCCGCCCGCTTGCTGGAATGGTTGGAACGGCGCTTCGCTCGAGCGGAATGATATAACCGGTTTATTTTCAACATCTTAAGCTGCAATCGGACCACCGGATTCCCGCCGGTTGGAGTGCTTTGTGGACCGGCGGCGTAGCCATCCGGGCGCTCCAAATCCCAAGCAAGTTTTTGCTTGACAGCCGATATTCTCCCGTCTACCATAAAGAAGCGCTTGAAGTATGCTGTGTAAATGCTTATAAAAGAAGGATAAAAAGTGGCAATTGGAAACCAAGCTGGGGCTCAGCAAGGAGACGCGTAATGGCCGACCGAAGGGGTCGACGGATTCGATTGCTGCTCACGCTCTGCACGGTGGTCGCGAGCTCGGCTTGGGCGATGTTGGATGGGCCGGGATTCACCGTCACCAGCGGCGCTGGCCTGCAAACCTTGCCCGCAGTCGCCTACAACTCGATCGACGACCGGCATTTGGTGGTGTGGCAGGACGCCCGCAGCACCGGCTCGATCTTCGGCCGGATTTACACCGGTCAGGGCGCCCCGTTTGGCGCGGAGTTCCAGATTGACGAGCTCAACACCGGGACCGCCCGGCAGCCCGACCTGGCCTTCAACAGCACCTTGCTCGAATACCTGGTGGTGTGGAGCGACGAAGACGTCTTCGGTTCCGGCCTGTTTCGGATCTACGGCCAGCGGGTCAGCCGCACCGGCGCGCTGATCGGAGGGCGCTTCGCGATCGGTCCGATTCCAGCCGCGGCGGCCGAGGCCCAGTCCAAGCCGGCGCTGGCCTACAACCCGACCGCGAACGAGACCTTCGTGGTTTGGGTTCGGGACGACACCGACGACATCTTCGGCCGGCGGGTCGATGCGGACGGCAGCTTGGACGGCGCGGTGATCACGGTCGATTCGGGCGCGATGCCCAACGACTTCCCGGACGTGGCGTATTCGACTCCGTCCGGGGTCTACATGGTGGTGGAGAAGGAGGGCGCAAGCGAGATCCGCGCAGTGATGGTCAGCGCGGCCGGTACGGTCGACGGCCAATTCGTGCTGTCCGCGGCGATCCCCGGCGCGCTGCGAGATCGGCCCGCGGTGGCTTACAACTCGGTGCTCAACGAGTTCGTGGCGGTTTGGGAGGACGACCGCGCCAGCGTGCCTTCGCTGTTCGACATCTTCGGGCAGCGTTTCACCGCCGCGGGCGTCTTGATCGGCAACAACTTTCAGATCAGCGACGTGGTCGAGAGCGCCAACGATCAGCGCCAGGCCGCGATCGACTTCAACCAGGCCCAGGCCAGCTTCTTGGTCAGCTGGCAGGACGAGCGCTACCTCACCCTGTCGCCGCCCGGCGACATCGAGATCTTCGGCCAGTTCCTCGACGTCAACGCCCTGCCGGCCGGCGCCAATTTCAAGCTCTCGTGCGATCCGATCGGGGTCGACGCCGATCAGGCGTTCCCGGCGGTGGCGGCGGGATCGATCTCCAACCGCTTCATGGTCGTGTTTGACGACGATCAGCTCGATCCGCTGCCGTTCGGCGATATCTTCGGCCAGTTGGTATCGGGCGGCTTCACCCAGGGCGACATCGTATTCGCCGACGACATCGACGCCATGTCCGGCACCGACCGGGTTCGCACCATCACCCCGGCTGGAACGCCGCTCGCGATCATCGACGCGACCCGCACCAGCCCGCGCGGGATGGCGGTGGATCCGGACGGCAATTTCCTCCTGGTCGAGCAGACCGGAGGCGGGCGCCTGGTCCGGATCACCCCCGCCGGAGTGGTTTCGGTGGTGGCGACCGGTTTGGGGACCCCGTACGGCGTGGCGGTGGACAAGGGCGGACAGATCTTCGTCACCTCGTCGACGGCCAACGACGGCCGGCTGTTCAGCATCTCGCCGGGCGGGGCGGTGGTCGAGATCTCGAGCGATGGCAGCCGCGCCTACTTCGGCGTGGTGGTCGATCCCAACGACCGTTCGATCGTGTTCGCCGCCGACGATACCGACGACGTGGTGGATGATCGCCTGATCCGGGTCAGTCAGACCGGGGCGTCGCTCGGCACCGTGATCATATTCGGCGCCGGGGACGATCCGCGCGGCGTGGCGGCCGACGAGAGCGGCCGGTTCACCACCTGCCTCGCGGGCGCCAACCACGTGGTCCGGGTCAACGGCGACGGCGGTTCGCCGACCATGATCACGGCCGATCCGCTGTTCAACCTGCAGTTCATCACCAGCGATGAAAACGGCGATTTCCTGGTCACCCAGGACGGCGCCAGCGCCGAGCAGATCGTGCGCCTGCCGCGCAACGGCGGCGCCGCGGTGGTGGTCATGTCGCCCGACGGCCCCGAGGGCATCGACGTGATCCCGTCGCTGACCCCCGCGGTCGGCGGTCCGGGCGCCGCCGATCTGCGCCAGTCGATCAAGACCCTGCTGGAGGCCGCCCCCGACGGAATGATCAGCGCGGGCGAGACCATCACCTACACGATCCTGGTTCGCAACGCCGGTCCCAACAGCGCCACCGGGGTGCTGGTCACCGACCCGATCCCGGCCTCGACCACCTACAACCCCGGCACGCTGACCCTCAACGGCGCGGCGCTGACCGACGCCTCCGACGGTGACGCCGGCACCGCGACCGGCGGGGTGGTGAGCGTCAATGTCGGGACGCTGCTGGCCGGCGCCACCGCCACGATTCGGTTCAGCGTCACGATCTCCGGGGCCGCGACCGCCGGCACGGTGATCACCAACACCGCCACGATCACGGCCGCCAACGCGCCGACCCAAACAGTCAGCGCGATCGCGACGGTCGGCGGGGGGCCGCTGGCCAACACGTTCAAGACCGTGACCGACGCCAGCGGCAACGGGGTGGTGATTCCCGGCGAGCTGCTGACCTGGGAGATCATGATCAACATCGCCCCCAGCACCGGCCCGTACACCAGCTTCCGGGTCACCGACAACATGCCGGCGTTCACCAACGGCTTCAATCCGGCCGCGATCGCGATCGCATTCTCGCCGCCCGGGCTCACCACCCTGTCGAGCAACAACTCCTCGGCCAGCGGCGGCAGCAACGGCACCGGCTTCTTGGATCTTACATTCAGCAGCTTCAGCACCGGCGCGGGCGGCGGCAGCATCACGATCACCTTCATCAACAGCGCCGACAACCCGCTGCCGACCACGATCATGTCGCTGGTCAACCAGGCGCTGGTCACCGCGACCCTCGGCGGTTCGGGGCTGGTGGAACCGAGCGACGATCCGACCACGGTGCCGCTCAACGATCCGACCGAGATACCGACCGTCAGCGGCAACCCGCCGATTCTCAGCGGGGTCGATCCGTCCGAAGGCTGCCGCGGCACCACGGTGGCTCTGGTGATCAGCGGCAGCAACATCCAGCAAGGAGCGACGGTCGCCTTCGATCCGGCGGCCGGGATCACGATCGTGAGCGGCCCGACGGTCAACGCCGCCGGCACTCAAATCAGCCTGACGATCGCGATCGCCGCGAATGCCGCGCTCGGTCCACGCAGCATCATCGTCACCAATCCAGGCGGCGGCTCGGCGACCCTGTTCAACGCCTTCGTGGTGATCGAAGGGGTGACCGTGCCGACCGGCTACTTCGGCACCGCGATCGCGACCCAAAGCGTGCTGCAGTTCCCGATCGGCCTGGACGTCAGCGGGCAGGATGAGGTTTTCATCGCCGAATGGGACGGCGGCCGGGTGACCAAGGTGCGCCAGGACGGCCAGATCACGGTGATCCTGACCGGTCTGGGCTCGATCATCGACGGCCCGTTCGACGTGGCGCTGGACCCGTTCGGCGGGCTGTTGATCTCGATGCCGCTGCGGGGCCAGATCCTGCGCTCGGTCGGCTTCGGCAACGGCAGCTTCGGCCCGCCGACGGTATTCGCCTCCGGTCTCGGCGCTCCGGCGGGCATGGACGTGGATCCGTGGGGCAATCTGATCGTGGCCGAAGTGGCGATCGGCCGGGTCTCGAGCATCAGTCCGAGCGGGGTGCGCACCACCTTGGTTTCCGGGCTCAGCACCTCGGTGTTCGTCCACTGCGACGCGATCGGCAATATCTTCATCAGCGAGTTCGGCGAGGACCGGATCATTCTGGTTCCGGCCGGCACCACCAACAAGTTGGTTTTCTTCGCCGGAGTGGATACGCCGCTCGGTCTCTATCAAGACGCCGCGCTCAATATCTACGTCGCGGAGTCGGGCGCCGATCGGGTGACTTTGATCGCCCGCGACGGCAGCGGGCGCTTGATTCCCAACTTCGCCACCGACATCGAGTCGCCGATGGATGTGGTGGTCGATACCACCGGCCAGGTCTACATCACCCAGATGGGCGAGTGTGGGGTGGTGCGGGTCACGCCGTTTCTCGCCACCCAGCTGGTGCTGGCGCCCGACGCGCCGTCGGTGATCCGGCCGGGACGGTTGATTCCGATTCTGGTCAGCTTGGTCAACCACACGGTCGACACCCGCAACGTGATCGGAACGCTGCGGCTGATTCGGCCCGACGGCGCGACCATCGTGATCATCCCGCCGACTCCGACGGTGCTGATCGGCCACTTCGTGATGCACAACTCGCGCTATCTGCTGCCGCTGCCGACCCCGTTGCCCGAGGGCTATCATCTGCTCGAGCTCGAGCTCGAAGACACTTCGACCGGGGTCCGCTACCGTTCGGTCTTGCCGCTGTTCATCCGGCCTTGAGGCCGCGGCCGCGCTGAAAACGGATTCGCCGCCGCCGCACCCTCCTTGTTCTCTTTTGCTGGCATGGAAGCAGGATTTCAGTGGGCCGCTGGGGCGCGCGTGGGTGGCATGGGCACGCACAGCGCGCCCATGCCACCCGATTCGCGACCCTTGGGCGGCGGATATCAAGGGCGAAACCCCTCGACCCATCCCTTCTGCCGTGCTGGCTGCTAGTTGGTGGATACCGGCTTGCGCCGGATTGACGGAATCGCGATGTTCTTCACCGGGCGCGGTTGCACTTGGACTCGGAGCGCCGCACGGCTACCCTGGGTGGGTTGCGATCGACCGAGGAGGAATCGCCATGCAAGACCTGGACAAGATGACGGTCAAGGAGCTGCGCGAGATCGCCCACCAGATCGAGGGCCTCGAGGGGGTCTCGGTGATGAAGAAGGAGGCGCTGCTCAGCGCGATCAAGAGAGCGCG
>DASWHO010000439.1:0-1889 GCA_036398155.1 Acidobacteriota bacterium | reverse complement strand
CCCAGGCGCGCCTCTGCGGCGTTGAGCAAGCGGGATCTTTCGCTACGGCACGCATGAGTGATCAGGGCAGAGCGATGCGCGGGTCGGTCAAAACGCCCTGCGGCACCGAGCTCGGCGCGCTCAGATCGCGCATCCGGATCGTGGTGCCGTCCTCGCGCACTTTCTCGGTGCTCAGCTCGATGCCGCCGACGCGCTGCCAGCCGCGCCAGCGCCAGACCACCGGCGGTGGCTCTCTGCCTTCCAGGATATAGGCCCAGCGCTCCATCCGGCCCGACTGCTCGTCGATCGAGACCCAATAGCGATCGCCGGGCGTGAGGCCGACCGATTCGAACGAGAGCCCCAGTTTGGTGAAAATCCGACCGTCGATCTCTTCGCTCCCCTCCACGGTCAGGCGCACCCCCAGGTCGCGGGTCTTGAACGGCATCACCAGCCAGTAGGAATCGTTGACCCAGTAGCCGTAGGCCTGCTCGAGCAGTTGCTCTCGCTCCGTTTCGTCTCGAAGCGTAGCGTTGCGCACAGCGTCACCGGACCTGGTGCCAAGGTCCAGCACCGCCACACAGGCCTGGCCTTCTTTGTCTTTCCATTCGACCCGTGCGCGACCGCGATGCTTGTCCCACAGATGCTCGCGGACCAGCCGCTCCTCGCCGTCGCGCTCGACCACGAACGCGAAGCGCAGGTAGCGCAGCTCGCGGTAGGCCTGCCATCCTCCGTGCGCCTGCGCCAGCCGGTCGGCCAAGGCGATCGCCTCGCCGCCCGTGGCTGTAGAGGGGGCGGTTTGAGGCGCCTCGGCCGGCGCGGATTGGGTCTGGTGCCCGACTTGCACGGCCGGCGCGGTTTGGACCCCTTGCGCGGCTGCTGCTGGCGGCGCCCAAAGCGCCACGATGCAGCACCAAGGCACAGCCTTTACGCTCGTTGGTTTCTGAGCGATGGTCATGATCGTCTGCGCGAATGGGACCGGTGCGTTGAACGCGATGGGATTCGTCCTTTAGAGTGACTGTCCGCCGCGCGAAAGGCAAGCTCCGCGCCACCGCCGCGCCCGCGCACGAAAGGATCGCGATGGTCACGCCAACACCGCCCGCACCGCACGACGCCGCCACGGTCGTGCTGCTGCGCGACCGCGAGCGCCCCCGGGTTCTGATCGCGCGCCGCAGCCCCAAGCAGCGTTTTCTGGGCGGCTATCACGCCTTCGCCGGCGGGCGCATGGATCCGCAGGACGCCGGGGTGCCGCTGCGCGGCGCCAGCGGGGAGGAGGCCGTGTTTCGGGTGGTCGCCCTGCGCGAGCTGTTGGAGGAGACCGGCATCCTGATCGGAGCCGACGCCGACGCGGCGGTTCGGCAGCGTCTGCGCGCCGGCCTGCAGCAGGGGCGCGCGCTGGCGGAGCTGCTGCAGGCGGAAAGGCTCGAGCTCGACGCGGCGCCGCTCGAGCGCTGCGGCCGCTGGGTCACGCCGCCGTTTTCGCCGCAGCGCTTCCACACCTGGTTTTTTCTCGCCTGGCTGCCGGCCGGACAAGAGGCCGAGGTCAGCGGCGAGCTGGAGGAACCGGACTGGCTGGCGCCGGCGGCGATTCTGGAGCGCTGGGAGCGCCGCGAAATCCTGCTCGCGCCGCCGACCTTGTTCACCCTGCGGGCGCTGGCCGAGGGCGTCGAGCAGGCGGCGCAGAAGCTCGAGCGCCGCACCGGCGATCAACCGATCCGCAAGCTGCCGTTCCGGCCCGACGTCATGGTCTTTCCGCAGCGCACGCCGACCCGTCCGCCGGCGACCCACACCAACGCGTATCTGTTGGGACGTGCGCATTCGGTGGCGGTCGATCCCGGCTCGGCCAGCTTGGACGAGCTCGAGCCGCTGGCCGAAGAGATCCAAAGCCGGATTTCGACCGGCGGCGCTTTGGA
>DASWHO010000438.1:0-48765 GCA_036398155.1 Acidobacteriota bacterium | reverse complement strand
GGCGGCTCCACGATCCGAGCTCGCGACGCGCCGCAGCGGCCCTGGCGCATCTCGAGCTCGGCCGGCTCGAAGCCGCCAAGCGCGATCTGCGCGCGGTGCTCGAGCGGCTGCCGCAGTGGCGCCGCGGCCGCGAGCTGCTGCAAGAGTTAGACCGTCATGAACACTGAAACGAGAACTTGGTTCTCGTTGCAGATGAGTGGCATGGCGCCACTCGTGAGCATCGGGCGCGAGGCGCCCCCGCCTGCTTCCAGGTGGACAGGCGGGGACAGGCCCGCGGGGAGCGCGAGGGGTGGAACCCCTCGCTCTAGTTAGAGGGCGGCTCCGGCGCGGTGCTCGCCGAAGACCTCCCGCAGAGCGCCGGCCACCTCGCCGACGGTGGCGCCGCTCTCGACCGCCGCAATCAGAGCCGGGAGCAGGTTCTCGGCGCCGCCGGCAACCTCGCGCACGCGCTCGAGCGCCGCCGCGGCGGCCGCCCCATCGCGGCGCCGGCGCAGCGCCTGCAACCGCTCGACCTGCTCGCTTTCGCTGCGCGGGTCGATCCGCAGGATCTCGGGCACCGCGGCGCCCTCCTCCACGAAGCGATTGACTCCGACCACCACGCGCTCGCCCGAGTCGATCTCCTTCTGGGCGCGGTAGGCGGCGCGCTGGATCTCGCGGCCGATATAGCCGTCTTCGTGGCAGGCCAGCACGCCGCCGCGGCGCTCGATCTCGCCGAGATAGGCACGCGCCTGGGCTTCGATCGTGTCGGTCAGCGCCTCGATCGCGAATGCGCCGCCGAGCGGATCGATCACGTCGGCGACCCCGCTCTCGTAAGCCAGCAGCTGCTGGGTGCGCAGCGCGATCTTGGCCGAAGCTTCGGTCGGCAGGGCCAGCGCTTCGTCGCGCCCGTTGGTGTGGATCGATTGCGCGCCGCCGAGCACCGCCGCGAGCGCCTGGATCGCGACCCGCACCACATTGTTCTCGGGCTGCTGCGCGGTCAGCGTGCTGCCGGCGGTTTGGGCGTGAAAGCGCAGCCGCTGTGCGTCGGGGTCGCTGAGGCGGTAGCGCTCCGCCACCAGCCGGGCCCACAGGCGCCGCGCGGCGCGGAACTTGGCCACCTCTTCGAGCAGATGATTGTGGCTGTTGAAGAAGAACGAAAGCCGCGGCAAAAAGCGCTCGACCGCGCCGCCGCGGGCGCGGGTCGCTTCGACGTAGGCCAGCGCGTGGGCCAGGGTGAAGGCGACCTCTTGGACCGCGGTGCAGCCGGCCTCACGCATGTGGTAGCCGCTGACGCTGATCGGGTTGAACCGCGGCAGCCGCTCGGTGCAGTACAGAATCACGTCGCTGGCCAGCCGCAGGCTCGGCTGCGGCGGGTAGATGTAGGTGCCGCGGGCCACGTATTCCTTGAGGATGTCATTTTGAACCGTGCCGGCGATCCGCGCGTCGCTCACGCCGCGGCGCCGCGCCACCGCGACGTAAAGGGCCAGCAGGATCGAAGCCGGCGCGTTGATCGTCATCGAGGTGCTGACCTGATCGAGCGGGATCGCATCGAACAAGAGCTCCATGTCCTCCAGGCTGTCGATCGCCACCCCGAGCCGGCCGACCTCGCCGCGCGCCTGCGCGTGGTCCGAATCCATCCCGAGCTGGGTCGGCAGATCGAACGCGACCGAGAGTCCGGTGGTGCCGCCGGCGATCAGGTAGCGGTAGCGCTGGTTGGATTCTCTCGCGGTGCCGTAACCGGCGTACTGCCGCATGGTCCAGAACCGCGCCAGGTACTGCGCCGGGTAGATGCCGCGGGTGAACGGCTCCGCGCCGGGGAAACCGAGCGCGCTGGAATAGTCGTGGCCGGCAAGATCGAGCGGGGTGTAGATCGGCTTGAGCTCGAGGTTGGAGGGAGTGGTGAACGGCGCCTTGCGCAGCTGCGGTTGTCCTTGCTGCAGGGCTTCGCGTTCCCAGCGCTCGCGCTGCGCCGCGATGTCATCCAGAGCTGCTTTGGAGTACATTGCCGGGTTGAAACTCGCCCTACCCAAGAGTTCGGAAACCGGTGGCCAGAATAACACAGCGCTCGGGGCGCAAGAAGAACGCCGCGGCGCGCCCCGCGGTGCTCACGCACGTGGACCAGACCGGGCGGGCCCGCATGGTGGACGTGGGTCCCAAAGCCGAGAGCGAACGGCGCGCGCGGGCCCAGGCGCTGCTCAAGTTGCGTCCCGCCACCTTGCGAGCGATCCGACGGAATGCGGTGCGCAAAGGCGACGTGCTGGCCGCCGCGCGCCTCGCCGGCATCCAGGCCGCCAAGCGCGCCGCCGAGCTGATTCCGCTGTGTCATCCGCTGCGGCTGACTTCGGTGCGGGTCGAGATCGCGCCGGCGGGCCGCAAGCTGCGGATCGAGACCGAAGTATGCGCCTTCGATCGAACCGGCGTCGAGATGGAAGCGCTCACCGCCGCGGCGGTCGCCGCGCTCACGGTGTACGACATGTGCAAAGCGATCGATCGCGGAATCGAGATCAGCGAGCTCTGCCTGCTGGAGAAGCGCGGCGGCAAGAGCGGGGTGTACGTCAAACCGAGGCGCGGGATCCGTCCGTGAGGGTCATGACGACAGCCGAAACGGCAGGCCGCCGGCTTCGGCTCGGGACAGTTCGGCAACCCTGCGAGCGGGGTGCTGGAAGGGCACTGGGCCGGGAAGGGCACTTTTCGGCCTTTAAAGGGCATTTTGGCCACCGCCGGCTCAACCGTGACCTGGCACGCCGATTGCTCGAACACTGGGCAACGGGCTCGATAACTCAAATTATTCAGGCAACTCAGGCATCGAGCTCCGTACGATCCACGGGCGCTGAGGCTCTACCCCGAGGCCCAGCGCCTTCTACCCCTCCGAACCCTCGGGTTCCCCGGCCCGAGGGTTTTTCTATGTGGGCTTGAAAACGCGCAGGGCGGCGGGAACCGTCTCGATCTCGAGCGGAGTCGTGCCGAATGGCTCGCCATCGGCGTACACCGGCGCCGGCGGGTCGCTCTCGATGCGGACCCGGCGGGCCTGTCGGATCAACACCGCAGGGTGTCCGATGTGGGTGCCGCGGTACAGCCGCGGCAGCATGCGTAGCAGCTCGAGCCGGCCGACCGCGTTCGCCAGCACCAGATCGAGCCGGCCGTCGTCGAAGCGCGCGCCGGGCGCGATCCGGATGCCGCCGCCGTAGGCGGGTCCGTTGGCGGCTACCGCCACCACGGCGGGGCCCGACCAGATCCGCTCTCCGTCGGCCGTGACCTGGAAATGCCGCGGCCGGAGCCGGGCCAGCACTCCGATTAGAGCGATCGGGTAGACCGCGGGTCCGCGCGGCCACGGCAGCCGGTTGGCCAAGCGGTTGACTTCGGCGTCGAAACCGGCCCCGACCACGTTGGCGATCCAGCCGCCGGGGCTCGAGAGCAGATCGAGCGGCACGGTGTGTGCGCAGAGGATGGTCCGTGCGCAGCTCTGCGCGCTGCCCGGCAGCCCGAGGTTGGCGGCGAGGTCGTTGCCGCGGCCGCACGGCAGCACGGCCAGCGCCGTGCGCGAGCCGGCCAGGCCTTGAACCGCCCAGTGCACGATTCCATCGCCGCCGCAGACGACCAAGCCGTCCCAGTCATCGGCGGCGGCCTGTTGGGCGAGCTGCTTTAGCTGCTCCGGGCCTTCGACCTCGCGCTGTTCGATTCGGACCCCGGAGCTCGAAAGGAGCCCGCAGAGCCGGTCCAGCAGGATCGCGGCCCCGGCCCGGCCGGCCCGCCGGTTGGCGGCAGCTAGCAGACGCATCGGCTTTTTGACTTGGCGCGGATCCCCATGTTACACAGGCCCGTGGTCTCCTTACAGTTGCTCACCGGCCCCCGAGCCGGAACGGTTCGGCCGTGCTCGGAGGCGCGCCTCCGGCTCGGGCGCGGCCCGGATTGCGAGCTGATCCTCAACGACCCCAAGATTTCCCGGGTCCACGGCGAGGTGCGGTCGGACCCGCCAGGGCCGCGCTATCGCGACCTGTCGAAGAACGGCACCCTGCTCGAGCGCGGGTCAGAGCGGATGCTGCTGCGCGGCCGCGAGGAGCCGCTGCGCCGCGGCGATGTCCTGATCTTGGGCGATACCCGCCTGGCGGTGGTCTGGGAGCGTGAGGTGGTCGGGTCGGAGCGCGATCCTTCCGAGTCGCATGCCACGGTGCGGCCGCTGGCCGACTTCGCCGCGATCCGGCACAGCGTCGAGGCCGATCGCGGCCTGCTGCCGATCGTGGAGCATTGGAACGCCATCACCCGCCGGCTCGACCAAGAGCCCGAACTGGTCGGCGCCTTCGTGGATCTGGTGTTGGAAGCTTTTCCCAAGGCAACCCACGCCCTGGTTCTGATGCGCGATCCGTGGACCGGATCGCTGGTCCAGCGCGCCGCCGCGAGCCGCGAGTCGGGCCGGATCGCCGATCCGCTGAGCGTCAGCCGAACCTTGCTCGAAGAGGTGTTCGAGCAGCGCGTGGCGGTGGCCGGCAATCCGTCGCAACCGGATCAGACCCAAAGCGACAGCTTGGTGAGCGCCGAGATCTATGCTTATCTCTGCGCACCGATTTGGGAGCGCGATCAGGTGGTCGGCGTGGTGCAGGTCGACAGCCGCGGCCAGGCGGCCGAGTTCAGTCCCGGAGAGCTCGATCTGTTGGCGGTGCTGGCCAATCACCTGGCGCTGGCGCTGGCCAATAGCCGGCTGCTCAGCGAACGGCTCCAGGCCGAGCGCATGAGCACGATCGGCAGCTTCGCGGCCATGATGCTGCACGACATGCGCAACGCGATGAACGTGATTTCCGGCTACGTCGAGCTGCTCGAAACCGAACCCGAGATCGAGCGGCGCGCCGAGATGGCCGAGGTGGTGCGCAAGGAGATCACCGAGCTGGTCGAGCTGATCGCGGAGATGCTCGCGTTCGCCCGCGGCGACGAGCGCATGGAGCTCGAGACCGTGCCGGTCGGCGCGGTCCTGGAAGAGGTCCGGGTTCGGCTCGAGCGGATCTTCGCCGGCAGCGAGATCGAGTTTTCGATTCAGGGCGCCGCGCGCAGCTCGATCCAGGCCGACCTGCGACGCCTGATCCGGGTCTTCCACAACGTCGCCCATAACGCCCGGCGCGCCTTGGCCGACCAAGGCCGGTTCTGGATCGAGGTCCGCGAGCTGCCGGCTTCGGTCGAGCTGCGGCTGTGCGACGATGGCCCCGGGATCCCGGAGTCGCTCTGGCCGCATCTGTTCACGCCGTTCGTGCGCCATCCTCAAGTTTCCGGCAGCGGCCTGGGGCTGGCGATCGTGCGCCATATCGTGGAAGCGCACGGCGGCTCGGTGAGCGCGGAGCGGCTCGCGCCGCGCGGCACCGCGATCGTGATCCGCCTGCCCGCGATCTGCCCCGACGTCGACACCCCGATCAGCTGACACTTGTTCGTCGGCCGTTGCGATTCGCGTGCTAGACTGGCTGGCCTGTGGCCGTCCGGGTTCGCTGGCTGGTGCTGTCGATGCTGTTCGCCTTCGCCTTCACCGGCTACGTCCAGCGCACCGGCGTGGCGATCGCCGCCGAGCGGATGATGCCCGAGCTCGGGCTGAGCCAGGTTCAGATCGGCTGGCTGCTCACCGCGTTCCTGCTCACCTACTCGGTGTTCCAGCTCCCGGGCGCTTTGGCGGGACAGTGGCTCGGAGCGCGCGCGACCTTGACCGCGATCGGAGTCGCCACCCTGCTTGCCAGCCTGGCGACCGCGGCGGCGCCATCGCTCGCCGGCGGCGCCTCGCTCTTCGTCGCGTTGCTTCTGGCGCGCTCGCTGCTGGGTCTCGCCCAATCGGCGCTGTTCCCGGTCGCCTCAGGGACGATCCGCAGCTGGTTCCCGGTGGGATTTTGGGCCTCGGCTCTGGGCTTTCTGGTCACCGGGCTGTGGCTCGGCGCCGCGGTGACGCCGCCGCTGGTCGCTTGGTTGATGCAGCGGCACGGCTGGCGCTGGTCGCTGGTGCTCACCAGCCTGCCGTCGCTGCTTCTGGTCGCGCTCTGGCAGGCCTATGCGCGCGACCAGCCCGCCGGCCATCCCGCGGTTTCGGCGGCCGAGCTGCGGGAGCTGTCGGCCAATCCGCCGGCCGCCTCGGGCCCACCGGTCAGCGCGCGCCGCATCCTGCGCGTGCTGGGCCACCCGGAGATCCTGCGGATTACGCTCTCGTACTTCATCGTCAACTACGTCTTCTACCTGGTGACCTTCTGGAGCTTTCTTTACCTGGTGCAGGAGCGCCGCATGACGGTGCTCGAAAGCGGCTGGCTCGCGAGCCTGCCGTTCCTGGTGGCTGGGGCCGCGGTCGCCGCCGGCGGCCGGATGGCCGACCGTCTGCGCGCGCGCTACGGAGACCGTCTCGGTATGCGCATGTTGCCCCTGATCGGCCTGCCGTCCGCCGCCGTGTTTCTCTACCTCACGGTCTCCGCCTCGAGCCCGTACCTGGCCGTGGCCGCGCTGTGCCTCGGCTTCGCCTGCGTCGAGGTGACCGAGGGCTCGTTTTGGGGTGCGACCATGCGCCTCGCTCCGACCGACACCATGGCGGCCACCGCGGTGCTCAATACCGGAGGCAATCTCGGAGGCGTGGTGGCCACCCCGATCATCGCCGCGCTGTCGGCACACTACGGCTGGAGCGCCGTGTTCGCGACGGCGGCCCTGACTACCATCGCCGCGGCCGCGCTTTGGCTCACCATCGACGCCGGCCGCGCCCCGGCTCCGGCCGCAGTCTGAAGCGCGGGCCGCAGCCGGAGCTCCGGAACTTGTCTCCTCCGCGCCATTGCGCCATGCTGGCGCTTCGAAATGAGTGCGGATAGAGAGCGGGTTCAGAAACGGCTGCGCGAAGCGCTGCTGCCGCGCGAAGAAATTCTCGAAGCCTATTTGTTCGGATCGCTGGCGCGCGGCGACCATCAGCCCCACAGTGACGTCGACGTGGCGCTGTACGTCGACACTTCAAGGGTGCCCGCCTCCGCCTTCGGCTATGAGGCCGAGCTGGCGACGATCCTGATGCGGGCGCTGAGCGCCGGCCGCGTCGACATCGTCGTGCTGAACTATGCGTCGCCCTTGCTCTACCATCGGGTGTTGCGCGATGGGGTCCGCCTGCTGGCTCGAGACCTGCGCGCCACGACGGCGCGCGAGGGTTACGCGCTGTCACGCTACCTCGATTGGCTGCCCCAACAGAGCAAGTTCGACGCGGCCCTCGGGGAGCGTATCCGGCAGGGCGAATTCGGCCGATGAGCCCCGGGCAACTCGACCCGGAACTGATCCGGCGGCATCTCTACGCGCTGGACGCCGCGGTGTGCAATCTGGAGCGACATCGCGGCAAGCCGCTCGAAGCGCTCGCCGGCGATCCGGATGAGGCCTGGGCGGTCGAGCGTGGCCTCATGTTGTGCGCGCAGAATGTGCTGGACATCGCGACCCACTTGGCAGCCAGCGCCGGCCGAGATGCGACCGACTACGCAGCCGCCATCGACCAACTGGCTCAACTCGGTGTGCTGCCCCCTGAGTTCGCGGCTCACTTTCGCGCGGTTGCCGGTTTCCGCAACATTTTGGTCCATGGCTACCTCAAGATTGACTACGGGCGGGTCCACGAGCTGCTCAACGGGCGCCTGAGCGATTTCCGCAAATTCGCCGTCCACGTCGAGCGCCACTTGCAAGGGGCATGAGTCCGGCCGCGGGACCATGGGGACCAACGATCCGCCATCCAGGCCGTGACCGTTCTGCACTCCACCGCTGAACCGGTTCGGCCCTTTTTGGACTGGCCGGTGGTGACCGACCCGGCGGGCTGGACCGCCGATGTCGCGCTGATCGGCATCCAGCACAGCGAGCCCTACTCCCACGACCCGCGGCCCAACGATCAGTCGCGCGCGCCCGACGCGATCCGCTCGCAGTCGCAGCGCTTCTGCTACGCGCCGAATCATTGGGACTTCGACACCGGCGCGGACCTTCAGGCGATTCTGCCGCCGCGCTGCCTCGACCTCGGCAACGCGGCTTGGACCGGCGGCGACTACGGCGATTACGCCGCCCAGGTCAGCGACCGCGTGCGCCATCTGTGGCGGCAGGGCGCCCAGGTCGTGGTCCTGGGCGGCGATCACGGCGTGACCATCCCCGTGCTCGACGCCCTCGACGCCGTCGGCGAGGCGGTCCACATCCTGCAGATCGACTCCCACCTCGATTGGCGCGAAGAGGTGGGCGGCGTGCGCCGCGGCTACAGCAGCCCGCTGCGCTGGGCGAGCACGGTCCCGGCAGTCTCGGGTATGACCCAGGTCGGCTTGCGCGGGATCGGCAGCGCGCGGCGCGGGGAGGTCGAGGCCGCGCGGGCCTACGGCTCGCAGCTGGTGACCGCCGAGCGCTTCCATGCCGAGGGTCCGGAAGCGGTGCTCACGACCCTACCAGCAGGCCGGGCCGTTTACGTCACCATCGACGCCGACGGGATCGATCCCACCGAGATGCCCGCGGTGATGGCCCCGACCCCGGGCGGGCTGCTGTTCCGCCAGCTCGCCCCGCTGCTGCGCGCGGCCGCGCGCCGCAGCCGGATCGTGGGCCTGGATCTGGTCGAGGTGGCGCCGAGCTTCGATCACGCGAACGGCCAGACCTGCATCACCGCGGGGCGCCTGATCCTCAACGTCTTGGGCGCCTCGTGGGGGCCGGGCGGCAGATACCGAGCCGCATAGACCAAATAGCAAGCCAGGGATTTCGACCCTGATATGCGCCCTAAGGAGTCGCGAATCGGGTGGCATGAGTGGCCGAAGGCCGCCCATGCCACCCATTCAGGATCATGCCGGGATATCAAGTGCGACGCACTTGGCCCGTCAAACGATCTCGTGGAGGCGGGGGAAAAGTGGGGCGCCTTTTTCGATGCGGCGGCCGCTCAGGGCGCCGTCGTACGCGCGCACGTGTTCGAGCCGAGTTTGAGCCGGATCGCGGTCGAGGCCGAGGCGGCGCCAGATCTCGCGGCTGCTGGCCGGAATGAAGGGGGTGAGGTAGAGAGCCGCGAGCCTGAGCGCTTCGGCGAGGGCGACCAGCTCGCGCTCCAGCTCTTCGCGGCGCTCGGGATCGCGGGCCAGCTCCCACGGTTTGACCACGTCGATCCGCACATTGGACAGGCTGACGAGTTGCCAGGCGTGAGCGATGCCTTGGTGCAGCTCGAGCCGCTCCATGCTGTCTTTGTAGGCCTGCGGCAGCTCCTCGAACGCCTGCATCATCGGGTGCTGCGCCTCCGGCGCCGGCGCCGCCGGCAGGGCGCCGCCGCAGTATTTGTCGACCATGGTGGCGAGGCGGCTGACCAGGTTGCCGAGATCGTTGGCGAGGTCCGCGTTGTAGCGGTCCTGGAACCGTTCCCAGGTGAAGTCGCCGTCCTTGCCGAAGGTGTATTCGCGCAGCAGGAAGTAGCGCAGGCTGTCGGCGCCGACCCGCTGGATCGCCTCCAGCGGATCGATGATGTTGCCGGTGGTCTTGCTCATCTTCTCGCCGCGCACGCTGATGAAGCCGTGGGCGAACACCTGGCGCGGCAGCTCGAGGCCCGCGCCCAGCAGCATCGCCGGCCAGATCAAGCAGTGGAAGCGGGTGATGTCCTTGCCGATCACGTGCAGGTCGGCCGGCCAGAGCCGCTCGAAACGCTCCGGTTCGGATAAAAAGCCGGCGCCGGTGACGTAGTTGATCAACGCGTCGAACCAGACGTAGACCACGCTTTCGGGGTCGTCCGGCAGCGGCACCCCCCAGTCGCTGGCGGCGCGCGAAATGCTGATGTCGGTCAGCCCGCGCTCCATCAGGCGCAGCAGCTCGTTGCGCCGCGGCTCGGGCTGGACGAAATCGGGATGGCGCTCGAAATGCTCCAGCAGCGTGTCGCGATAAGCCGAGAGGCGGAAAAACAGATTGCGCTCCTCGATCCATTCGACCGGCCGGCGGTGGATCGGACAGCTCTGCTGCTCGAGCTCCTCGCTTTGGTAGTAGGCCTCGCAGGAGACGCAGTACCAGCCGCGGTACCAGTCGCGGTAGAGCGCCTTCTGGCCGCCGAGCTCGCGCTGCGCCAGCCGGCGGACGAACTCCTGGACCACCGCGTGGTGGCGCTTCTCGCTGGTGCGGATGAAGTCGTCGTAGCGGATGTTCAGCGCATCCCAAACGCCGCGGAACTCGCGCTCCATCTGGTCGCAGTAGACCAGCGGATCCAGGCCCAGCTCGAGCGCCCGGCGCCGGACGTTGAGGCTGTGCTCGTCGTTGCCCATCAGAAAGTACGTATCGGCGCCGCTCAGCCGCTTGTAGCGCGCGATCGCGTCGGCGCAGACCTTCTCGTACGCGGTCCCCAGATGCGGCCGGCTGTTGACGTAGTCGATCGCGGTGGTGAGGTAGAACTTGGACATGGATTTCTATTCTGACGCCGCGGCGATAAAAGGCAATCAAAGCGGCAGCGGCGCTGGCCATGCGGTCGGCTCGCGGCGGGATTTTCGAGAGGGGACAAGCCCCTCCCCTACATCAAAACCGCGGACGAGCAAACCGTTTCAAGACCGGGGCGAGCTCGCGCGCATCGATGTAGGGGCGGGGCTTGACCCCGCCCGAGCGGCCTTCGAATGCGGACGAGTCGCCCCGATCAGCATGGTCGCGCATGACGGGAGGGGACGAGCCCCGCCCCTACAGGTTCTTGCGGGGCTTTTCGAGCACCGCGCGATAGTGGGATTCGTAGGCGTCGACCACGGAGCGGGTCTGGTAGCGCTCGACCGCCAGGGCGCGGGCGGCCGCTCCGAAGGCGGCGTGGCGCTCCTCGTCTTCGAGCAACCCGATCGCGAACCGGCTCATGGACTCGACGTCGCCGATCTCGGCCAGATAGCCGACCTTGCCGTGCTCGACCAGCTCGGGCAGGCCGCCGGTCCGGGTCCCGATCACCGGGACGCCGCAGGCAAAAGCCTCCAGCGCCGCCAGGCCGAAGCTCTCGGTGTTGCTCGGCAGCAGCAACAGATCGGCGCAGGCCAGGATCTCGCTGATCGAGTCCTGCTTGCCGAGCGCGTTGACCTGATCGGCGATGCCGTGCTCGTGGGCGTAGCGATCGGCGGCCGAGCGGTCGGGGCCGTCGCCGACCAGCAGCAGTCGCGCCGGCAGCTTGCGGGCGACGTTGCGGAACACCGCCATCACGTCGAGGATGCGCTTGACCGGACGGAAGTTGGAGACGTGGCACAGCACCTTCTCGCCCGGCTGGAGCAAGCGGCAGACCATCGAGCTGGCGGAGGTGGGCTGGAAGACATCGGTGTCGACGAAGTTGGGGATCACTTCGATCGGCACGTCGCTGTTGACGTTGAGCTTGTCGTAGGTGGCGGCGCGCAGGTACTGCGAGACTGCGGTGACCGCGTCGCTGCGCTCGATCGAGAGCCGGGTGATCGGCAGCAGCGAGCGCTCGTTGCCGACCAGGGTGATGTCGGTGCCGTGCAAGGTGGTGACGATCCAGGGGCTGCGCTCGCGCAGGATCGCGCGCGCCAAATAGGCGCTGGTCGCGTGCGGCACCGCGTAGTGCACGTGGAGCACATCGAGCCGTTCGTAGATCGCGACCTCGGCCATCTTGCTGGCCAGCGCCAGCGAGTACGGCGGATACTCGAACAGCGGGTAGGGATTGATCTCGACCTCGTGGAAGAACAGGTTCTCGGTGTAGCGCTCGAGCCGGCGCGGCAGGGCGTAGGAGATGAAATGGACCCGGTGGCCGCGGCGCGCCAGCTCGGTGCCGAGCTCGGTCGCGATCACGCCGCTGCCGCCGTAGGTCGGATAGCAGGTGATCCCGATCCGCAGCGGCTCCATCAGCCGTCCTCGCGCGCGGGAAAGACGTGCGCCGGCAAGGCCGAGCGGAAGAATTCCACCGGGTCGTCGATCGCCAGACTCTCGCGCACCGTGAAGGCCTCGGCGAAGCTCACGCCGGCGAGCGCCCCGCAGCTGCGGTCGCGCGCCTCCAACACCGCCAAGGTCTCTTGCGCTCCGATCAAAGTGTTCGGCTGATCGGCGGCGCTGGGGTCGTAGAGCTGCGAGCGGTAGCAGCTCAGCGCCTTGAGCTTGCGGTCGTAGACCGCCGAAACGTCGACCACGAACGCGGGCCGCAGCGCGTAGCGCTCGCCGTAGAACAGGACCCGGCGCGGCATGAAGGGCGCGCGCTCGGGCCGGTAGCGCCGCAGGCCGGCGAGGAAGCAGGCCTGCTCGACCAGCCGGGCCGCCCCGCGGTGATCGGGGTGGCGCGCCGCGGGATGAGGCGCCAGAACCAGGGCCGGGCGATGCCGGCGCAGGCACTCGACCACCGCTTGGAGCTGCGCCGGCTCGGGCCGCAGTCCGCCGTCGGGCAGCTTCAGGTTCTCGCGCGCCGCCAAGCATAGGACCGCGGCCGCTTCCTGCGCCTCGCGCTGGCGCTCGTCAGGCGTGCCGCGGCTGGCGAGCTCGCCCAGCGTCAGATCGGCGACGCCGACTCGGTAGCCGCGCTGGGCCAGGCTCGCGAGCGTGCCGCCGCAGCCCATCTCGGCGTCGTCCGGATGGGCGGCGAAGGCCAGAACGTCCAGATCGGTCTCACTCATGACTCGTCTCAGCTAAGGACGCGTCCGCGGGCCGTGGAGTTCAAACACCCGGCCCACAGGCTGGATGATTCTAATCGCTTCGACGGCGGCTGAGAAACCTTCAGCGAAATGGTGCGTGGTCGCCAACGGGGTGGGATGGGCGGCCGAAGAGCGCCCATGGGCGAGCCGTACATGGCGGGTGAGGTCGTCCATGGGCGCTCTGCGCGTGCCCATGCCACCCCGGGACCGCCCCGCGGCCGATCGGCGTCTTGCATTGAAGGGAAACGGGTGCCCGTTTCCGGCACGGATCCGCCGCCGCGTTAGGAAGAGGGATCGAGCTGCTGGAGCTCGCCGGGCAGCAGCTCGAGCTGGGCCAGCAGGCGCTGCGGGAGATCGAGGCCGTAACGGACCATGTAGGTCGGGAGCCCGAAAACCCGCTCTTGCGGTTGCCCCAGCGGAAACAGCTGATCGAGCAGACGCCGGAGCTGTTCGAGCGACTGCTCATGGCGCTGCTGTACGGACCGCTCGAGCTTGCCGCGCAACCGGCTGAAGACCTGGTCGAGCTCGCGGCCGCTCTTCTCCAGCGGTCCGGACAGGTTGGGATCGAGCGCGAGCAGCGCGCCGCGCAGCGATTCGAGCTCGGCGCCGACCCGGCGCTGGAGCCGTTCGATCGCCTGGTCGCTGTCATGCGGCGGCACCACGCGCCGCTTGAGCGCGTCGGCGTCGCCGGCGAGCAGCTCCGCCAGCTCGATCCCGAGCCGCTCCTGCAGGCGCCGGCTGCGCGCTTCGACGATTAGTCCATGGGGGCGCGGAACGATGGCCGGCATGCGCACTTCGGCGACCGGGTAGAGCGCCGCTGCCTGGGCGAGGTAGCTGACCTCGGAGGGCCCGGCAACGTACGCGGCGGTCGGCAACAGGAAATCCTGATACAGCGGGCGCAACAGCACGTCGGGGCTCAGGGTTTCGGGCTCGGAGCGGGCTCGGGCCGCCAGCTCGGCTCCGGAGAGCTCGTTCATCCGCACGCGCACGCCGTCCTGTAGGACGAACAGCGGCAGGCGCTGTGGATCGCGTTGCACCTGCGGCGCATAACCGAGCGTTTCCAATCGTTGGTTGCGCTGCGCCAGCGCGCCGGCCAGCTCGTTCGAGCGCGCGCCGATCCGCTCGAACAGCGGCGCGGCCAAGTGTTTGAGCTCCGGATCGGTCGGATCGATGCAGAGCACGCCGTGCGCGCCGAACAGCTCGACCAGCCAGCGCGCGAAGGCGATCGCGAAGGTCGCCTCCGGGTCGTGCGCGCGCCGCAGCCGCCGCAGCAGCTCGGCCTTGAATTCGGTCTCGGGGGTGGACGCTTCGAACGTGGAGAACGCTTCCGAGAGCTCCGGGGGCACGATCCGGCCCGCGACCGGCCGTCCCGCCTGGTCCGGTCGCTCGGGCGCCTGCCACAGCACCGGCCGATCCTCCCGGTCCGGCAGCACCAGGCGCGCGACCTCGGAGTAGTCGTGATCTTCACCCTCGAGCCAAAAGACCGCCACCGCGGGCTGGCCTTGCCGCTCGAGCGCCCGCGCTTGGAGAAGGGCGCCGATCAGTTTGTAGCTGGTGTACAGCGGTCCGCCCCATAGACCGAGCTGCTGCCCGGTCACCACGCAGACCGTCTCGGGCCGGCGCAGCGTTTCGAGCGCTTGCTGCGCCGCCGGCGGCGCATCGAGCCGGGCCAGCAGCGCCGCGATCCGATCGCAGACCGCGGCGCGAGGAGCGGATCCCGCGCGCGGGCTGCGCGCCGCTTCCAAGGCCGATTCAGCTCCGGGGGCCCAAGGAAACAGCTCGCGCGCGGCCGAGCCGCCGGCCAGCAGGTCCTCGAGCAGCGCCGGGCTAGGTACCCGCATCGTTTCGGGCGACCAGAATCAGTCGCGGGCTCGCATCGTTTTGCGGCCGCCCGTCGAACTCGCCGTAGGCGGCGCGGACCGCGAAGCGCTCGCGCTCCAGCAGCGCGGTCAGCTCGATTCGATCGTAGGCGCGCACCGACTCCACGTAACGGCGTTCCTGGCGCTGCTCCCGAATGGTGATTTCCTTGATCACGCGCCGCCGCTGGGGATCGTAGCGCCGCCGCTGGATGAACTCCAGGCCGCCGCGCTCGGTACGATCGGCGCCGACCAGATGCTCGATCACATAAGGCCGATTGAGCACGTCCAGCACCAAGGTTCCGCCCGGGCGCAGCACCGCCCGCACCGAGGCCAGCACCGCGCGTTCCTCGGCCTCGGTCTCGAAGTAGCCGAAGCTGGTGAACAGGCTGAGAACGGTATCGATGCCGCGCCGCAAGGGCAGGCGCCGCATGTCGCCGCGCACCAGCCGCGGTGACGCGACCAAGCGCCGCAGCAGGTGACCGGCCCGCTGCAGGAGCAGCTCGGACAGGTCGATCCCGCAGCTCCACACGCCGCGGCGCTGGAGCGCGAACAGGTGCCGTCCCTCGCCGCAGGCGAGGTCGAGAACCCGGTGGTGGGCCGCGATCGGAACCGCGCGGCACAAGAACGCGATTTGGGCCTCGGCTTCGCTCAGATCGCGGTGCGGGTAGAGCCTTAGATAGTCCTCTCCGAACCAATCGAAGTACCAGCCGCGGCTCATGACCAGGCGTATACCATACTTGGAGTCTTCACGATCGCGTCACCCCGCATATGGGGGCCCGAGCTTGACTTTCGCTCGGGCTTAGGCGATTTTGTTCCCCGGTGGGGGCGGGCGGCGCAACCCGCCAGGGTCCTTTGAAGAAACGCTACATTCTGGACACCAACGTTCTGCTCCACGACCCCAACTCGCTGACCAGCTTCCAGGACAACGACGTCTTGCTCCCGATCGACGTGATCGAGGAGATCGATCATTTCAAAAAAGCTCAAAACGAGCTGGGGCAGAACGCCCGAGCGGTGTCGCGCTACCTCGACGGCAAGCGCAAGCTCGGAAAGCTGTCCGAGGGCGTCCCGCTGGAGAGCGGCGGCATCCTGCGGATCATCTTCAACGGCCATGAGGGCGGTCCGGCTCTGCCCGGCTTGGCGGACAATCATATTCTGGCCGCGGCGCTGCGCCTGCGTGAGGAACAGCCGCAGGTGCCGCTGGTGTTGATCACCAAGGATATCAACCTGCGGATCAAGGCCGATGCCATGGGCATCAAGGCCGAGGACTACGAGGCCGATCGCGTCCGGCTCACCGATCTCTACACCGGCGAGGTCGAGCTGCAAGTTTCGGATCAGCAGCTGGAGCAGTTTCGCGAATCGGGTGAGTTGATCTTGGAAGCGGATTCCTTCGCCCCCAACGAGTATGTCCTGCTGCTCGGGCCGGGCGGCCGGCCGCAGAGCGCTCTGGCCCGGGTCGATCCGCTCGGCGGGAAACTGGTGCGGCTGTTCGAAGTCGCCGGCGGCGTCTGCGGCATCCGACCGCGCAACAAGGAGCAGTACTACGCGCTCGACTGTTTGCTCGACGATCGACTCCACTTAGTCACCCTGATGGGCAAGGCCGGCACCGGCAAAACCCTGCTGGCGCTAGCGGCGGGGCTCCAGCGGGTGCTGGAAGCGCACAGCTACAAACGGCTTCTGGTGTCACGCCCGATCTTCCCGATGGGCAAGGACATCGGCTTTCTGCCCGGCAGCCTGGAGGAGAAGCTGACTCCCTGGATGCAGCCGCTGTTCGACAACATCGAGCTGCTGGCCGACCGGGTCCAGCTCGGCCGGCACCGGGCCTCCTATCGTGAGCTGCTGCGCAGCGGGGCGCTGGCGCTGGAGCCGCTGACTTATATTCGGGGCCGCTCGATCCCGCACCAGTACATCATCATCGACGAGGCGCAGAACCTGACCCCGCTGGAGGTCAAGACCATCCTGACTCGGGTCGGGCACGACAGCAAGATTGTGCTCACCGGCGATCCGTTCCAGATCGATCATCCGTACATCGATTCCTCTTCCAACGGCTTCAACACGGTGGTGAACCGTTTTCGCAGCGAACCGATTGCGGCTCACGTCAATCTTTTAAAGGGTGAACGGAGCGATTTGGCTGAGCTGGCGGCCAATCTGCTGTGAGCGGTCCGGGTGTAAGTGTAGTGTAATTCTTGTTATCATAGGTTTTCAAAGTCCGATGGAATGCTCCGCTGGCGCGGCCCAGGCTGGTCAGTCGGCCTGTTTTCAGCAACTTCCCGTCCGCCGACAGAAAAAGCTTGAGCACGACTCGGATATCCTGTGACGCGGCAACGAGAATCTCATCCCAACGGCTCGCGGCCGCCGCGCGCCGGACGGTTTTCGTTGACCGAACCACGCAGAGTCGGTAGTTTAGATTTTGCGAGGGTTGGAGAGACCCAAGCTAAGCACCCGATTCGCGATTGAGACACCGGGCGGCCGTACACGCTGCCACTGGAGGAAGCGATTCCTCCGGATCGCGGCTCTTGCCGCGGGCGCGACCGTTCGTCGAGGCCTCAGGCGCGCTGACGGTGCAAGGACCCCAGGAGGGGTGGCAGCCTCGCGAGAGGTGAGCCGACCTCGCCGTGGAGCAAGACTCCGAAGAGGGCCACCGGGAAGCTGTTCGCAGCGGCTCGCGGGTAACCTCAGGGGAGGAGGATCTGGGAAGCCAGATCCATCGCGGCGCGGGAGAAGTCCCTGGAGGGGAAAAAGCCCAAGGGAGCATCGGGCGGCGGTCAGGCGTAAAAACCTGGTCGTTGGCAACGGACTCCGGCGGAGAGTGAAGCCTTGTAGTCGAGGGAGGGGCGAGAGCTCGTAGAATCTATGAGCGCGCCCGGACCAACGGCAAGAGGGCAGCCGGCCTCGTGAGAGGCGTCGGGGCTCCGTCCGGAGGGGAAAGCTCCGAAGGGAGAACCTCATGAGCGCAACCGGCATGAAACAAGGCCGGAAGGCGCGGGGAGAAGCAACGCGTCAAGAGGGTGCGAAACCCTGGAGACGCAACGTACTGGGTGAGGCAAGCCCAGGGAAAGTGGGCTCCCCACGCCGTAGGCGCTGAAGAGGAAGGAACCACAGGAGGGTGGCTCTTTCCGGAGACGGAAAGAGCAGCGCCTCCCGGCAAGACCCTGAAGGAGGATGTAAGCCGAAGAGAGGAGGACGCCAGCGGATTAAAAACCCGATGGCGGCGGCATCGGTCGGGAAAACCGCAGAGCTCCGTCCCACGCGGACCAAGGGCAGAGCGGGATCGCTCAACCCATACGGCGATACCGGCGGATGTGAACGACTCTGAACGGCGGCAAAACTCCAAGAGGGGAGCTCCGGCGGCGGCGACGCCGTGCGGAGATCCGGGATGCGTAGGTGCCCTGGAGTGGAAGGTTAGCTCGACTCTCCCGCTCTCGCTCTTTCATTTGCACCGGACTCCCGTAAAGCACAACGACGTCGATGAGGAGTTGCCCGAGAGTTTTCGAAGGTCGCGCGGGCGGGGACAAGCCCCGCCCCTACATTTGGACGGCGTGGCACGGTGGGCTGCAGTGGGCGGCAGATCCGCTGTCGCGCAAGCAACCTTGGTATCCTGAAACAGGCCATTTGAGTCAAGTTTTGGGGCATCGCCCCAGCAGGGCCCGTACAGCTCGTGGGGCGGTGGAGAGGGTGCCGGATGCAAGGCGGGCGCAGCGAGGCCGACGGAAGCGTACTGAAAAGTACGCTGGAGGAGGCCGAGTGAGCCCAACGACGCAGACGGCGCCCTATCCGCCGCCGGGCTAAGCGCCGCGGGTGGTGAGGCGGATGCGATAGACCGAATGACCCGAAGTGATGAACAGGGTCGAGCCGTCCTCGCCCCAGGCGCAGTTGCCGGTGGCGCTGCCGGTGATCAGGCTGCCGAGGTGCGTGCCGTCGGGCGCGAAGACATGGATGCCGCCGGGGCCGGCCGCGAACAGGTTTCCATGGCGATCGACCTTGAGGCCGTCGGGGCCGCCGGGCCAGCGCCGCAGAAACGGGGTGGCGTCGAACAGGACGCGACTGACGCCGAGCGTCCCAGCGGGCTTCACTTCGAAGGCCAAGACCACCGGGCGCTTGGGATCGGCGTTCGATAGATAGAGCGTGCCCTCATCGGGCGAGAACGCGATGCCGTTGGGCGCGGCGAGCTCGCGGGTCAGCAGTGTGAGCCCCTCCGGCGACCAGCGATAGACGCCGCAGAAGTCCAGCTCGCGCCCCGGATCGTCGAAGCTCTTGGGCAGTCCGAACGGCGGATCGGTGAAGTACAGCTCGCCGCTGGATTTGAACGCGGCGTCATTGGGGCTGTTGAGCCGCCGGCCCTGATAGCGATCGACCAATGTGGTCTTGCTGCCGTCGCTTTCGAGCCGGGCGATTCGCCGATCGCCGTGCTCGCACAGAATCAGCCGGCCCTCGCGATCGAACAGCAGGCCGTTCGAGCCCGGTTCGGGGCCCAGAAACGGCGCGCTGCCGGTGTAGCCGCTGGGTTTGAGAAACAGAGCGATTCCGCCCTGCTGTTTCCAGCGGTAGATCGAGTTGCGCGGAATGTCCGAGAACAAAAGTGACCCGGTGGTGCGATCCCAGAGCGGCCCTTCGACCCAGTCGTGGCCGTCCACGATCCGCTCGACCTGAGCGTCCTTAGGGATCAAAGCGTCCAAGCGCGCATCCTTGCGCTCGATCGTGACTCCACTGTCCGCGGTTTTCCCCGACCGCGGAGCCCACAGCAGAACCAGAAGCAAGCCGGCGCCGGCGAGCGCCGCCGCTTGAATCCGAGATCCCAGCTTCATGGCCGGACTCCTGCAATGTTGAGCCGCATGCGATACAGCGTCTTGCGCGCGGTCATGTACAGCGTTTTGCCGTCCTCATCGCCCCAGGCGAAGTTATGCGGGTGGCGCGGCGCCAAGATGGTGCCGAGATGCTTGCCCGCCGGCGAGAGAATCCAGAGCCCGCCGGGTCCGGAGACGTAGAGGTTGCCTTGCTGGTCGACTTTGACTCCGTCGAGCGCGTCTTCGCCGGGCGCTCCGGTCATGTCGAAGAAGACTTCCCCGGCCGAGAGCGTGCCGTCAGGATTCACCGCGTAGCGCATCACGACCTTCTGGTTCGGATCCCAGTTGCCGACGTAGAGGTATGTCTCGTCGGGCGAGAACGCGATGCCGTTGGGACCGCGCAGCTCCCGGCTCAGCAGCTCGAGCTTGCCGTTCGCCAGCCGATAGATGCCGTACACCTCGAGCTCGCGGCGCGGATCGTCGTAGAACTTCGGCAGGCCGAAGGGCGGATCGGTGAAGTAGAGCGAGCCGTCCGACTTGTAGACCAGATCGTTGGGGCTGTTGAGCCGCTTGCCCTCGAAGCGCTCGGCCAGCACCGTCTCGCTGCCGTCGGGCTCGATCCGGATCACCCGGCGGTTGCCGTGCTGGTTGATGGTCAGGCGCCCTTGGGCATCGAGGGTCAGACCGTTCGAACCCGGCTGACCGTATTCGGCGATGTCGGCGCCGGCGTAGCCGCTGGGCTCACGAAACACGCTCAGCTCGCCCGCGGCGCTGTATTGGTAGATGGTGTTGTGGTTCGGATCGCTGAACAGCAGGTAGCCGCCGTCCTTTGGGATCCAGATCGGTCCTTCGGTGAATTGGAAACCGGCCGCCAGCTTGAAGATCTTGGGGTTGGGCGGCACGATCGCGTCGAGCGCCGGATCCAAGCGCACCACCTCGACGTTGACCTCCTGGGGCGGGACCGCGATCGGGCCGTGCAGCGCATCCTTGTAGAAGTCGAGCTTGGCGAGGCGCATCCAGATGTAGTTGGTCGGCGGGCTCGAGATCGGGCCGTTGATGCCGAACACTGCGAGCTGGATCATCTGCCCCGGCTTCACGTCCCAGCCGATCACCAGCCGGTTGGCGGCGTTCCAGCCGCGCACCACCGAGCCGCCGCTCTGTCCGAGCCGGCGCGGCAGCTCGCCGTCGACCCAGACCTCGGCGTAGTCGTCGAGCGAGGTCTCGAACACCACCGTCGAACCGGTCGGGTCGAAGCTGCCGATCCGCTCCGGAATCGTCAGCGCGATGCGGTACCAGTTGAAGCAGACCCGGCCGGTCGAGCGCCGCTGACTCAGGGTGGCGGGGTCGATCAGCTCCCAACTGGAATCGTCGAACTCCGCCGCACCGGCGCGTGGCGTGAAATCGTAGGTCTTGATCGGTTTGCCGGTCGGCTGGCCGTCGCGGCCGGCGGCCTTGAAATCGATTTCGACGATCTTGGTGTCGCTGTAGCGCCACGCGCCTTCGACCCGCTCGATCCCGGCCGCGGTGGCGAGGTCGATCGTGGCGTCCGGCGGGCCGTCGGGCGGCTCGAGCTGAGCCGCTGCCGGGAGCCCGAGCAGCAGGGAGAGCGCCAGCGCTGCAGCGGCCGGCGCAAAACGGAGCCGGGAGCTCATCGCGCCGTCACCTTGACCACGTAGTACAGAAACGGATTGGATGCGGCTTCGAACCAGTGCGGCGTGCCGTTGGGCACGATCATGAGGTCGCCCTTGGCCAGGCGTTGACTCCGGCCGTTCTGGATCGAGCTGCCGCGGATCTCGTTGGGGGCGGTGGTTTTGCTGTCGACCACCGTGCCGCCGGTGACCACGGTGGCGGTCCCTTCGAGCACGTAGATGATGTCGGTGTCGAGCGCGTGGACCTCAGCCATCCCGGGGGCTTCACGGCGGCTGGCGTGCACCTTGTAGCCGTCGACCTCGACCAGCGGCGCGCCCTTGACGAAGGCCGCGCTGACTTTGGAGCCCTCCATGTAGGTTACCGCGGCCGATCCGGTCGCAGCGGCGGCCGTGCCGAACGACTCGGCCGCGGCCGCGCCGGCCAGCGCCAGCTCCTCATCCTGCTGCGCGCTGGCCGCGCCGCTCACGCCGATGGCGCCGACCACCTGACCGTCGATCTGAATCGGGACCCCGCCCTGCAGCGGGGTGAAATCGGGCAGCGCGACCATGGTGGTGCGGCCCTGGTTGACGATGTCCTCGAACACTTTGGTCGGCTTCTTGAACAGGGCGGCGGTGCGCGCCTTGCCGATCGAGATGTTGGCGCCGGCGGCGAAGGTGTTGTCGAGCCGCTCCAGCGCCATCAGGTTGCCGCCGTCGTCGACCACGGCGATCACACCTCCAGGGGCGTTCTTGGCCTTGGCTTCGGCCACCGCGGCGGCGATGACCTTGCGGGCGCCCTCCAAAGTCAGTGCTTTTTTCTCCACCACTTGGGCCGAGCTCGGAACCGCGAGAGCGATCGCGAGCAGACCGATAGCGAAGCTATGCCGTTGCATGACTGTCCTCCGTTGCAGGAAAGCGGGGCGCGGCCGAACGCCGCGCCCCGGTTGGTTGGTTACTGGAGCACGGCGGCTCCGACGATGGCGATGTCCTCGTCTTGCTGCGGCGATTCGCCGCTGACGCCGATCGCGCCGATCACTTTGCCCTGATAAAGGATCGGCACCCCGCCTTGCAGCGCGGTCGCGCCGGGCAGAGCGAGCGCCGCGACCCGCCCGTTCTTGACCTGGTCCTCGAACACCTTGCTGGGCCGGCGGAAGATCGCGGCGGTGCGCGCCTTGCCGATCCCGACCTCGACGCTGGCGACCTGGGTGTCGTCGAGACGCTGGAGCAGGATCAAGTTGCCGCCGTCGTCGACCACCGCGATCACCACCCGCGCGCCCTTGGCTTTGGCATCGGCTTCGGCGGCCGCGGCGATCCGCTTGGCCACCTCCAAGGTCAGCACGTTCTTGGTCGGCAGCTCCTCGCTCGATGCCAGCGCCGCGCAGGCGCCCAGCAGCCCCAAGGCCAGCAATTTTCGGCTCGTGAAACCCATGACCTCTCTACCTCCTGTCCCCTCTAGGATTCATCCGCTGCCCCGCTGGTTTCAGGCGGCCGCGGCTTCGCGCCAACACCTGCCTTCGTCCGGCCTCGTGGAAATCGGGCGCCGCCGTCGTTGTCGATGTAGGGGCGGGGCTTGCCCCCGCCCTCGGGAGGGGACAAGCCCCTCCCCTACATTTCGCGACGGAGCCGATCCAGCACAGGGGGGTGTAGCTGTCTAGTTACCGACGCCTTGCGGGGGGGTCCAGGGCTTCTTCCAGTGCTCGGTGCGGCCCGACCAGTTGTGCGGCGGCCGGGTCTCGACCACCAAGTCGCCGAGCACCTGGGTCTGGCAGGAGAGCCGCATCTCGTCCTCGTGACCGATGGCGAAGAAGGAGAACGTCAGCCGCAGCTTCTCGCGCCAGCCCATCGGCGAGGCGTTGGCGGCGCTGCCGTCCTTGAGCAGGACCCGGCAGGTGCCGCAGCTCGCTAGACCGTGGCAGTTCAGCAGCCGGTTGAATCGCGGGTAAAGGTCGATCCCGTAAGCCAGCGCGGCGCGGCGCAGATTGGCGCCGCGCTCCACTTCGATCTCCTTACCCTCCTTGATGAAGCGGACTTTCGGCACCGCTGGCTCAGGCTCCGCTCAGGCGCTGGCGCAGGACCTCGAGCAGCGCCGAGCTGGCGATCCGCTCCTGCTCCATGCTGTCGCGTTCGCGCAAAGTGACGCTCTGATCCTGCAAAGTCTGGGAGTCCACGGTGACGCAGAAGGGCGTTCCGGCCTCGTCTTGGCGCCGGTAGCGGCGCCCGATCGCGCCCGAGTCATCGTAGAAGACTTTCAGGTGGCGCATCAAATCGCGCTGGATCTGGAGCGCCAGCTCGGGCATGCCGTCGCGATTGACCAGCGGGAAGATGCCGACCTTGATCGGCGCGATTTGGGGATGCAGTCGCAGCACCACGCGGGTCTCCTTGTCGCCCGGCTCTTCGGTGTAGGCGTCGACGAGCAGAGTCAGCAAGGTGCGGTCGCAGCCGGCGCTGGTCTCGACCACATAAGGAATGTAGCGCTGGTTGGTCTCCGCATCGAAATAGAGCAGGCTCTTCTTGCTGTATTCCTGGTGGCGGCGCAAATCGTAGTCGGTGCGGCTGTGCACGCCTTCCAGCTCCTGCCAGCCGAACGGGAACTGATACTGGATGTCGAAGGCGGCGTTGGCGTAATGGGCCAGCTCCTCGGGACCGTGCTGGTGGAAACGCAGCCGGTCCGCATGGATGCCCAGGTTGAGATACCAGGCGATCCGCTGGTCCTTCCAGTGCTCGAACCATTCCATCTCGGTGCCGGGCCGGACGAAGAACTGCATCTCCATCTGCTCGAACTCGCGGGTCCGGAAGATGAAGTTGCCGGGGGTGATCTCGTTGCGGAACGCCTTGCCGATCTGGGCGATGCCGAACGGCACCTTGCGGCGCGCCGATTCGCGCACGTTGTGGAAGTTGACGTAGATGCCCTGGGCGGTCTCGGGCCGCAGGTAGACCACGCTGGCGCTGTCCTCGACCGCGCCCATGAAGGTTTTGAACATCAGGTTGAACTGGCGCGCCTCGGTGAACTTGTCCTCGGCGGCGCAGCGGCTGGCCGGCCGCTTGTTGTACTTGGGGCACGCGGCGCCCTCGATCTGATCGGCGCGGAAGCGGGCCTTGCACTCGCGGCAGTCGACCATCGGGTCGGTGAAGTTCTCGACGTGGCCGGAAGCTTCCCAGACCTTGGGGTGCATCAGGATCGCGGCGTCGAGCCCTTCGATATCGTCGCGCTCGCGCACCATGGCGTTCCACCACGCCTCTTTGACATTGCGCTTGAGCTCGACCCCGAGCGGGCCGTAGTCCCAGCAGGCGTTGATGCCGCCGTAGATCTCGCTGCTGGGAAAGATGAAACCCCGCCGCTTGCAGAGTGAGACGATCTTGTCCATGGCCGGCTCGCGAAAACGCCGATGTTAGTGTACCCGTGGATGGGCCGCCAGCCCAGCCGGGAGTGAGGGCCGGCTGCTTGTGGCGCAGCTGGGAGCGATGGCCTGCTTTGGCGGGTGCCGTGGGCAAGCTCAGCTTGCCCACGAACAACCCAGCGAGTGATGTACGGGCTGGATGGGCATTGGACCGCTTGTGCCAGCTGTACTCCGGTTCGAGCAGGCCGATTGCGAGACTTCCCGGGCAATGCGCACCGATCGATGTCGTCCGTGGGCAAAGCAGAGCTTGCCCACGGCACCCATTTCGGCGCAACAGAGCACGGCATCGTGGGCGGTGGAGAGGGTACCCTATCCGCCGCCGCGCATCGCGCGGAGGCGGGCGATCCGCTCCTCGATCGGCGGGTGGGTGCTGAACAGACGCCCGACGCCGCCGAGAAACGGCGCCACGATGTACAGGTGGCTGGTCGCCGGGCTGGTCTGCATCGGCAGGCGCCGCGAGGCGGCGCCGAGCCGCTCCAACGCCTGCGCCAGCCCTTCCGGGTTGCCGGTCGAGCGGGCTGCGAAATCGTCGGCCAAATACTCGCGCGAGCGCGAGATCGCCATTTGGATCAGCAGGGCAGCGATCGGGGCGACCAGCGCGACCACCAGCAGCTCCAAGCCGCCGCCACGCCGGTCGGAATCGGCCCGCCCGGTCCCGATGATGGCCGCCCATTGCGCCATGCGGGCCAGCATCATGATCACGCCGGCCAAGGTGGCGGCGATCGCGCTGATCAGAATGTCGCGGTTGTGGATGTGCCCGAGCTCGTGCGCCAGCACGCCTTCGAGCTGCGGCCGGTCCAGAATCCGCAGCAGACCGTCGGTGACCGCTACCGCGGCATGCTGAGGATTGCGGCCGGTGGCGAAGGCATTGGCGCCCTCGGAAGGCACCCGATAGACCCGCGGCATCGGCAGTCCGACCGACTGGGCCAGGTTGGCGACCGCGGCGTGAAGCTGAGGCGCCTCTTCCGGCCCGACTTCCCGCGCCCCGTGCATCGCCAGGACGATCTTGTCGCTGAACCAGTAGCTGCCGAGGTTCATGATCGCGGCGAAGGCGAACGCGAGCAGCAGCCCTTGGCGGCCGCCGAAGTATTCGCCGAGCGCCAGGATCAGCGCCGTCATGGCGCCCAGTAGCAGGACGGTTTTGGTCGAGTTCCACATGCTTCCATCTATAGGGTTCGACCTCGAAGCCGTCAAGCGAGCGGAGGGAAAAGGGGACAGAAGGGAAAACTCTAACTGGGGAGCCGGAAGTCGACCGCCACCGTGGTGTAGACCTTGACCCGCTTGCCGTCTTTGACCGCGGGCTCGAACTTCCAGCGCTTCACCGCCTCCAAAGCCGGCTGGTTGAGGTGCTGGAAGCCGCGGATCAGGCTGGTTTCGGTCACGGTTCCGGTTTCGTCGACCAACGCGCGCACGATCACCGTGCCCTGCTGCCGCAGGCGCCGCGCGACCGACGGATAAACCGGCGGCACTTTGACGGTGGCGCGCGGCGGGATCATGTCGTCGGTCAAGGCGACCAGATCGCCCTCGCGAACCTGCGGCTTGGCTTCGGTCTGACGTTCGAGCTTGAATCCGACCGGAATCTCGACGTAGACCTTGACCTTGACCCCGTCCTTCTCGGCCGGCGCGTAACGATAACCGCGCACCGCCTCGCTGGCGGCCTGTCGCAGGGCGGGGTCGGCCACGCTGTTGGAAAGCACCGTGGAGCTCGCAACCTCGCCGCGCTCGTTGACCAAAGCGCTCAGAAACACCGTGCCCTCCAGGCCGGTCTCCTGGGCCGACTTGGGATAGGTGGGGGTGACCGCCCGCTCCAGGCGCGGCGCGGTGGTCACTTCAGCCAGCGACAGCAGATCGCCTTCGCGGATCTTGACCGGCTCGGGCGGCAGAACGAAATCGTAGGTCTCGACGATCTCGGTGCGCACGGCGCGGCCGCCCTTGCGTCCGGGTAAGTACTTCCAGGAGCGCACCGCATCGACAAAGGCGTCCTTGAGCGCCTGCGGCGTATCGGTCGGCAGCGCCTGCGCGCTTTCGACCCTACCATCTTCGGCCAAGATCAAACGCGCGAAGGTCTTGCCCGCCAGTCGCTGCTGCAGCGCTTGCGGCGGGTAGGTCGGCTCGGTTCGGCTCTGGAGCTGCGGCGGCGCGTCGAGCTGTTCGAGCGGGATCAGGATTTCGACCGGCGGCGCCGGCGCCGGTTTGAGCGGCTCGGGCCGGTTCTCGACCACCGGCTTGGGCGCCGCTGCCGCCGGCGCGATCGCGACCGCGGGTTGCGGGACCGGGGCCAGCTCCGACGCGAGCGCGAGCCCGGTTTCGCCCGGCGCCGCGCCGCCGCTCTGCAGCACGAGATACCCGCCTCCGACCAGCAGGAGCAGCAGGGCGGCCGCAAGCGCCCACAGGAACACCGGTCGAACCGCCGGGCGCGAGCGCCGCGCCGGAGCCGGCGCCCGCCGTCCGCTGCGGCTCTCGGTCATGTCGAGCTGGACCGCCCGGGCGATGCTGCCGCTGGCGTCGGTCGACTCGTGCGGCAGAACCATGGCCGGGATGCTCGAAGTGGTTTGCGGCAGCGCGATCCGTTGTTGCGCCGCCACCGCCCGCAGATCGTGGGTCAGCTCGGCGCAGCTGCTGTAGCGCCGGGTCGGCTCTTTGTCCAGCGCCTTCATCACGATGTCGCCCAAGCCGCGCGGCAGATTCTGGTGCAGGATCTGGGGTGGAACCGGATGCTCGTTGACCACCTTGTGCATCACCGTGGTCGGGCTGTAGCCGGCAAACGGTCGCTCGCCGGTCAGCAGCTCGTAGAACACGATCCCGAGGCTGAAGATGTCGCTGCGGGTGTCGACGTCTTGGCCGCGGATCTGCTCGGGCGACATGTAAGCCACGGTGCCGATCACCGAGCCGGCCTGGGTCAAGGTCGAGCTGGCGGTCAGCCGCGCGACCCCGAAATCGCTCAGCTTCACCTGGCCGCTCTTGGTCAGCAGGATATTGCCGGGCTTGACGTCGCGGTGGATGACCCCGTTCTGGTGCGCGAAAGCCAGGCCGTCGCAGGCGGCTTGGAAGATCCGCAGCTTTTCATCCAGGCCGGTCAATTTCTTGGTCTCGAGCAGCCGCTTCAACGTGCTGCCGTCGATGTACTCCATCGCGATGTAGTACAGGCCTTTGTCCTTGCCGGCGTCGTAGATGGTGACGATGTTGGGATGCGACAGGCTGCCCGCCAGGCGCGCCTCGCGCTGGAAGCGCGCGATCATCTCGCCGCGCCCGGCGGCTTCGTCCAGGCTGTCGAGCTTGATGGTTTTGATCGCCACCACCCGCCCGATTTCCGGATCGAGCGCGCGGTAAACCACACCCATGGCGCCGCGCCCGATTTCTTCTTGGATTTCGAAGCGCCCGATTTTGGTCTTTCTTAATGCCATCGCTTGGCCGCCGCTGCTTGGATCCCCTCCGCGGCCTTCAGGCGAGGATGACGCAAGTCGATGGTAGCCCACGTCCCTCCGTTGTCAAGACGGTGCCCGGCGGCGGATCTGCCGCCATCTGCTTCGTTGCGCTCGGTCGGGCTCCTCCGAGATACGGGGACTGGTACGAATTCGTGGGTGGGAGGCGAATCGAGCTATTCGTAGCGCAGGGCGACCAGCGGATCGACCCGGGTCGCGCGCCGCGCCGGGAGCCAGCAGGCGACCAGGGCCACGGCGCCGAGCAGCGCGGCGACCCCCGCGAAGGTCATCGGGTCCTGCGGCGAGATGCCGAACAGGAAGTTGGCGACGAAGCGCGACAGGATCAGCGCCGCGATCAAGCCCAGCGCCGCGCCGGCCGCGACCAGGATCAAACCCTGTCCGACCACCAGCCGCAGGATGTCGCTGGCTTCCGCGCCGAGCGCCATGCGAATGCCGATCTCGTGGGTGCGCTGGCTCGCCGAGTAGGAGACCACGCCGTAGACCCCGACCACCGCGAGCACCAACCCCAGCAGGCCCAGCGCGGCGGCCAGCAAGGCGCCCATGCGGATCAAGAAAAAACCGTTGCCGCCTTGCAGCGCCTGCTCCATGGTCATCACATCGTGGACCGGCAGGTCGGGTTCGAGCGCGCGAATCTGTTGCTGGATCGAAAGCGCCAGCGTCTGCGGCGGGAGCCGGGTGCGCACGTGCAGCGCGCGCAGCGAAACGTACTTCTGGGCCAGCGGCACGAAGAAGTACATCCCCGGATCCTCGAACAGCCAGCCGTACTTGCCGTTCTTGGACACCCCGACCACCTCGACGTACGGACCTTCGGGGCCGCTGAAGCTGAAGCGGGCGCCGATCGGATCGCGCTGCGGCCACAGCTTCTCGGCCATCAACTGGTTGACCACCGCGACCGGCCGCGCGCCGGCGTGATCGTCGCGGCTCAGGCCGCGGCCGAGCAGGATCGGGATCTTCAAGCTGGCGAAATAGTCGGGGCCGACCAGGTTGTAGCCCGCGATCGGACGCTGCGGCCCTTGGAGCCGCTGGCCTTCGAGGTTGATGTACTCGGCCAGCGAGTAGTAGCCCATCGGCACCGAGTGCGCGAAGCTGACCGATTCGACGCCCGGCAGCGCCCGGACGCGCTCCTCGATCTGGCGGTAGAACTCGGTGCCGCGGATCTCGTCGTAGCCTTGCTGCGCCGGATCGATCGAGAGGTTGAGTAGGCCCTTGGGCTCGAAACCGAGGTCGACGCTCTGGGCGTTGGACAAGCTGCGGATGAAAAGACCGGCGGCGATCAACAGCAGCATCGAGCCGGCGACTTGCGCGATCACCAGCAGGTTGCGGAACCGATGCCGGCCGCCGCCGGCCGCTGCGCCGCGGCCGCCTTCACGCAGCGCGTGGTTGAGATCGACGCGCGCGGCGCGCAGCGCCGGCACCAACCCGACCGCGATCCCGGTGAAAAGGGCGATCCCGGCCACATAGCCGAACACCCGCCAGTCGAAATCGAAATCGAAGTGGATCGGCATGTCGCCCGGCAGCCGGATCGAAGCCAGCAGCCCGGAGACCCAGCGGCCGACCGCGATCCCGGCGCCGGCGCCGAGCAACGCGAGCAGCAGGCTTTCGGTCAGAAACTGCCGGATCAGGCGCAGCGGTCGCGCGCCGATGGCGGCGCGGATCGCGCTCTCTTTGGAGCGCAGCGTGGCGCGCACCAACAACAGGTTGGCGACATTCACGCACGCCACCAGCAGCACCATGCCGGTCAGGGCCATGAAAATCGTGGCGACCACCGGGTTGGCGCCGGCGGCGTTGGGCTCGGGCCGAGCCAGGTGCTCGGGGAAGACGTGCACCGCGACCGTCTTGTTGGTATCGGGATACTGCCGCGCCAGGCGCTTGCCGATCAGATCGAACTCGGTTCGGGCCGCGTCCAAGCCCACCCCAGGCTGGAGCCGCGCCAAGAGCCGCAGGTCGTGGCTGTCGCGCTGGGTCAGGCTCTCTCGGTACTCGGCGCTTTCACTCGCCATCCCGAGCGGCAGGAACGCGTCGACCGAGAGAATGGCGTAGGTGCCGCGGAAACCGGGCGGTGTCACCCCCACGATGGTGAACGGTCGCCCGTTGATCCGTACCACCTTGCCGATCACGCGCGGATCCGCCGCGAAGCGCCGGCGCCAGAAGTCGTCGCTCAGGACCAGAACCGGATCGGCGCCGGGCTTGAGACCTTCGCTGGGTAGAATCACCCTTCCCAGGGACGCCTGGATCCCCAGCATTTGGAAGTAATTGGGCGTGACGTAGCAGGCCCCGATCCGATCGGCCCGGCGGTCAGCGCTGAGCCCCACGAAGCCGATCAGATAACCGGCGATGGCGGAAACCGAACGCGCCTGGTTCTGGTAGTCCAGGTAGTCGAGATAGGAGGGGGGATGGGGCTCCTGATTGCCTTCATGGCTGACCGCCAGGACCACCAGGTTGTCGGGCTCGCGCACCGGCAGCGGCCGCAGCAGCAGCGAGTTGACCACGCTGAAGATCGCGGTGTTGGCGCCGATCCCGAGCCCCAAGGTCAGCGCGACCACGACCGTGAAGGTCGGGCTCTGGCGCAGCGCCCGCGCGCCGTGGCGGATATCCTGCCAAAAAGAGTCCACCGGCAAGTCGAGCATATAACGACCGGGGACCTGCCGAGGTTCGGCACACCGCCAATGTTGATGCGATGTAGGGGCGGGGCTGGTCCCCGCCCGATCGGGCGCTCCAAAACCGATCGAGTCGCTTGATCAACGAGACTGCGGTTTTCGGGCGGGGACCAGCCCCGCCCCTACATCTACAACGCACGCAAGGTCCAGCTCAGCGGTTGAAACGGAACACGATCACGTCGCCGTCCTGGACCACGTAGTCGCGACCTTCGAGCCGCAGCTTGCCGTGCGACCGCAAGGTCGCGAAGTCTTTGTGCGCGATCACGTCCTGCCAGTGGGCGACCTCGGCCTTGATGAAGCCTTTCTCCATGTCGGAGTGGACCGCGCCGGCGGCTTGCGGCGCCTTGGAGCCGCGCGGAATCGGCCAGGCGCGCACCTCCTGGTCGCCGACGGTCAGAAAGGAAATCAGATCGACCGCTTCGTAGCAGCAGCGCACCACCTGCGGAGCCAGCGCCGGCGGATCGCCGTAGTCCGCGCGAAAGGCCTCGGCGCTGTCCTTGTCGAGCTGGGCGAACTCGAGCTCGAGGCGGGCGCAGGCGTAGACCCGGACATTGTGGCGGCCGGGCGCGCGCTCGAGCCCGAACCGCGGCAGCGGGTCGGCTCCGTTCTTCAGCTCGGCCTCGCCGATGTTGAGGACATCGACCTTGGGCTTGAGCGTCAGCAGGTTGAAACCGCGCACCAGACGCTCCGCTTCGGCCGTCAGCTCGCGTTCGCGCAGCGCTTCACCGCGTCCGAGCCGAGCGGCGAAATCCCGCAGCAGCGTAAGCTCGGGGGCCGACTCGCTCCGGCGCACGCCCTTGAGCGATTCCTTCTCGAGCCGTTCGATCCGTTTCTCCACCAGCTCCAAATCGGCCAGCGCGAACTCCAGATCAAGCGTCTCGAGGTCGCGCCGTGGATCGATCGCGCCCAGGCTGTGGGGCAGCTCGGGGTGCTCGAAAGCCCGCACCACGTGCAGGAAGGCGTCGGAGTTGCGCAAGGTGGCGAGCTGGGGGCTGCCGGCGATTTCGCCCTTTTCCAGCGGCGCGGCGTCGAGGTATTCGATCGTCGCCGGCACCTTGCGGCTGGTCGGGAACAGCGGCCAGAGCGCGTCGAGCCGCGGGTCCTCGACCTTGGCGATGCCGATCCGCAGCTCGTCACGCCGTCCGGTCGCCTCGAGCGCCTGACCGGTCATCAAACTGAACAGAGTCGACTTGCCGACCCAGGGAAAACCGACGATTCCGACTTTCATGTTCGCTTTCTCTGTGGTCGCCGTGCCGCGATGCGGGCGTCGTGAGCGGCGCCCGCTCTGGTTGCGGCCGCGGCGAGCCTCGATGCGATATTTCTCTCCGTTTTTCTCGGGTTAACTAGGATAAGGCCATGCAGGTTCTCGGGCCAGGCCGAGCGTTGGACCGACAAAGGCTAGCACAGGGAGTGTTCGCAGCCTAAGCAAAGGGGTCCAAGTCGCTGCCCTGCAGGAAGTTCTGGGCGAATTCCACTTGACACCAGCCCCTGGCGAGTCTTAGGATTCGGTGGACCAGAGTGGAGTCTTGTGGTCCGAGAAGGATCACGGAGATCTTTTTCGGTCCACTCGAGAGAAACAGAGGGGGGTCAAGGCTCTTGCTCATAGGGAACCACCCGGCGAAGGTCGACGAAAAAGGCCGGCTCAAGATCCCGGCGGAGTTCCGCTCCTACCTGGAGCAGACCTTCGGGCCCGAGGTTTTCGTCACCAGCGTCGAGGGCGAGTCGGCCCTGATCTATCCGCTCAAGGTTTGGGAGGCGATCCGCGACAAGCTCAAGCAAGTGCCGGCGATGGATCCGAGCCGGCAGCGCTACGACCAACGCACCAACTACTTCGGCCAGGTCAGCGCAATGGACAAACAGGGCCGGATTCTGATCCACAGCACGCTGCGCGACAGCGCCGCCACCGCGGGAGAGGTGGCGGTGCTGGGCAAGGACAACCATCTCGAGGTGTGGAACCGCGAGCGCTTCCTGCGCAAGCTGGAGAGCCAGCCGTTCAGCGTCGAGGACATGAACCGGCTAGCCAGCTACGGCATATAGGCTGCATGGGTGGGTTAGGCGCATGACAGTCGAAACCCGACAGGCTCACGTTCCAGTGCTGCTGGCCGAGGTCCTGGGCCTGCTCCGACCGCTTTCCGGCGGGCGCTACGCCGACGGCACCGTGGGCGACGGTGGACACGCCGAGGCGATCCTCGAACACAGTGCGCCCTCCGGATGCCTGCTCGGCGTGGATCGCGATCCCACCGCCCTGGAACGCGCACGGCAGCGGCTGGCGCGCTTCGGACCGCGGGTCGAGCTGCTCCACGCCGACTATCGCGAGCTCCCGGCGCTGCTGAGCCGCTGGGCGCCGTCCGGTTGCCACGGCGCGCTGCTCGATCTGGGGCTTTCGAGCCCCCAGCTAAGCGACCCGGCGCGCGGCTTCTCGTGGCAAGCGGACGGTCCGCTGGACATGCGCTTCGATACCGGCTCCGGCCCGACCTGCGCCGAGCTTCTGGCCGACTCCAGCGAGTCCGAGCTCGAACAGATTCTGAGAGAGTACGGCGAAGAGCCGCGGGCGCGAGCGATCGCGCGGGCCATCGTGCGCCGCCGGGCGGCAGCTCCGATCCGCACCACGACCGAGCTCGCCGGCCTGGTCGCGCGGGCCAGCGGCTATCGCCGCGGCCGCACCCATCCGGCCACCCGGACGTTCCAGGCTTTGCGGATCGCGGTGAACCGCGAGCTCGAGGGTCTCGACCGCGCGCTCCAAGCGCTGATCGAAAGGCTCGAGCCGGGCGGCCGGCTGCTGGTGATCTCTTTCCACTCGCTCGAGGATCGGGTGGTCAAGCGCTGCTTCCGCGAGCTGGCCCGGCCGGCGGATGGGAATCTTCCGCGCGGGCAGATCCTGACCAAGAAACCCCTGGTGCCGGGACCGGCGGAGCAAGACCGCAACCGCCGCGCCCGCAGCGCCAAGCTGCGCGCCTTCGAGCGCGATCTGCCACGCGCCGCATGACCCATCCGTTCGCCACCCCGGGGGAAGTCCGCAATGGGCCCATCATCAAGGAGCGGGATCGGGTCCGGACCCGGGAGCTGGCGGCGATCTTCACCGCCGCCTTGCTCTTCGTCGGCGGGCTGTTGGTGTACGTTCGCCAGCACCTCGAGGTGATCCGGATCGGCTACCGGATCGAGGAGGTGCGCTACCGCCGCGCCCAGCTGCTCGAGCGGCAGCGGCACTTGGTTCTCGAACGGGCCTACTTGCGCAACCCCAAGCGGATCAGCGCCATCGCCCGTGAGCGGCTGGGGCTGGTCGAGCCGCCGCCCGAGCATTGGATCTTGTTGCCGCAACCACAGGAAAGCGCCCATGGACCCTAGAGCCCCGCTGACGCCCCTGCTCGAGCGGCGGCTGATGGTGGCCGCGGGGCTGATGGCGCTGTGGGCCGGATTGGTGGTTTTGCGCTTGGTCCAGCTGCAGCTGTTTCAGATCGATCGCTACCAGGCCCTGGCGCGGCGCCAACACGAGCGCACCATCACCCTCAATCCGGTGCGCGGCACGATCTACGACCATCAGCTGCGCGAGCTGGCGGTGAGCGTGGACCTGCCGTCGATCTATGCGGTGCCCGAGCAGGTTCAGGATCCGCGCCGCGATGCGCTGCGGCTCGCGCCGGTGCTCGGTCTGCCGGCGGCCCAGGTCGAGCAGCTGTTGGACGACGAGCGGCCGTTCGTCTGGCTGCGCCGCAAAGCGCCGCCGTCGCTGCGCGAACGGGTCGACGGGTTGGGAATCGAGGGGGTCGGCAGCTTGACCGAGAGCGGCCGCTTCTATCCCAACTTCGAGCTCGCCGCTCATCTGATCGGTTTCGTCGGGATGGACAACATCGGTCTCGGCGGCCTGGAGTACTCCTACGATCAGGTGGTGCGCGGCGAGGCCGGCACCGCGCTGGCGTGGCTCGACGCGCGGCGCCGGCGCTTCGCGATCGAATCGAAGCTGCCGCCGCGCGCCGGCCGCAGCCTGGTGCTGACCCTCGATCTGCCGCTGCAGTTCTCCTGCGAGCAGGCGCTCGAGCGCGGCATGCAGCGCACCCGCGCCCGCGCCGGCTGCGTGATCGTGGTCGAGCCCGGCAGCGGGCGGATCCTGGCGCTGGCCAACCAGCCGACCTACGACCCCAATCATTTCAACCATTATCCGTCCGAGCGCCGCATCGATCGGGCGATCGAGAGCTACTACGAGCCGGGCTCCACCTTCAAGGTGTTCATCGCCGCCGCCGCGCTCGAGGACGAGGTGGTCGATCCGGACCAGACCTTCTACTGCGGCAACGGCTCGATCCGGCTGCCGAGCGGCTCGGTGGTGCGCGATCACAAGCCGTTCGGGGTGCTGAGCTTCCGCCAGATCCTGGCCAAGAGCAGCAATGTCGGCATTATCCAGGTCGCCCAGCGGGTCGGGCCGGCCGGGATCTATAACGAGATCGTGCGCAGCGGTTTCGGCAAGCGCACCGGGATTCGGCTGCCGGGTGAGAACGCCGGCACCGTGCCGCATCCTTCGAGCTGGTCGGGCCGCACCATCGGCTCGATCCCGATGGGGCAGGAAGTGGGGGTGACCCCGCTGCAGCTGCTGCTGGCGGTGGCGGCGGTCGCCAACCAGGGCCTGCGGCCGCAGCCGCGGATCGTCGAGCGGCAGCTCGACGAATCAGGGATCAGCATCGCGGTCGAGCCGCAGGATCCGCCGGCCCGCAGCTTCAGCGCCGCGACCGCCGCCACCCTGACCGAGATGCTCGAAGCGGTGGTGCTGGCCGGCACCGGCAAGCGGGCCGCCGTGCCGGGCTACCGGCTGGCGGGCAAGACCGGAACCGCGCAGAAGATCGGCGAATCGGGCGGCTACGAACGGGGCCGCTACGTGGCCTCGTTCGCCGGTTTCGGGCCGCTGCCGGACCCGCGCTTCGCGGCCATCGTGGTGCTGTACGAGCCCGAGGGCGCCGCCTATCACGGCGGCGATGTGGCCGCACCGATCTTCAGCGAGGTCGCGGCCGCCTTCCTGCGGCTGTGGCGCATTCCGCCCGAGACCGTGCCCGATTCGGCCCGCGCCTCCAATCCGATCTCCGCCTCCAATCCGACCCCAGCCTCCAATCCGACCCCAGCCTCCAATCCGACCCCCGGCCCCGAGGCGACGGTTGCGATCGTCAAGGCAGGCACATGACATCGCTCGGCCATCTTTTGGACCGGCTGCGCCGCTTCGAGCTGCGCGGCGATCCGCGCACCACGGTCGCCGGCATCGAGCACGACTCGCGCCGGGTGGTGCGCGGCAGTCTGTTCGTGGCGATTCCGGGCGCCCACTTCGACGGCCACCTTTTCGCGCCACGAGCGGTCGCTCAAGGAGCCGCGTCCTTAGTGGTCGAGCGCTGGCTGCCCGAGCTGCCCGACCACCTGCCCCAGGTTCGGGTCGAGCGCACCCGTCAAGCTTTGCCGCTGCTGGCCGCCGGTTTCTACCGCGATCCGAGCCACCGGCTGACGCTGGTGGGGGTGACCGGCACCAACGGCAAGACCACCATCACCTACTTGTTGGAAGCCATCCTGCGCGCCGCCGGCCAGAGCTGCGGCGTGCTGGGAACGGTGAGCTATCGCTACGCCGGCCGCCAGATCGCGGCCGATCGCACCACGCCGGAAGCCAACGACCTGCAGCGCCATCTGGCCCAGATGGTGGAAGCGGGCTGCCGCTTCGCGGTGATGGAGGTGGCGTCGCACGCCTTGGCGATGGACCGGGTCGGCGGCTGCCGCTTCGCGGCCGCGGTGTTCACCAATCTGACCCGCGACCACCTCGATTTTCACGCCGACTTGGAGGATTACTTCGCCGCCAAGCGGCGTCTGTTCGAGATGCTGCCGTCGGGCGTGCCGGCGATCTTGAACGCGGACGATCCGCGCTGCGACGCCCTTGCGGCCGCCACCCAGGGACAGGTGGTGCGCTACGGCACCGGACCGCGCTGCGCGGTTCAGATCACCGCGCTCGAGACCGACCGTTCCGGCCTGCGCCTGACCCTCGAGACCCCGGCGGGCGCGCTCGATCTGGCGAGCCCGCTGCTCGGCCGAGTCCACGCCTTCAACATCGCCGCCGCCGCCGCCACCGCTCTGGCGCTGGAGCTGCCGCCCGAGGCGATCGGCGCCGGAATCGCCGCGATGGCCGAGGTTCCGGGCCGCTGCCAGCCGGTCGAAAGCGGCCAGCCGTTTCTGGTGGTGGTCGATTTCGCCCACAGCGACGACAGCCTGCGCCAGCTCTTGACCGGGCTGCGCGCGCTGGCCGGCAAGCGGCTGCTGGTGGTGTTCGGCTGCGGCGGGGATCGCGACCGCGGCAAGCGCCCGCGGATGGGAGCGGCGGCCGCCGAGCGCGCCGACCTGATCTACCTGACCTCGGACAATCCGCGCAGCGAAGATCCGCAGGACATCCTCGACCAGGTGCTGGCCGGCGTGCCGGCCGAGTCGCGCGATCGCTGCGTAGTCGAGCCCGACCGCCGCCGCGCCATCGCTCTGGCGCTGCAGGAGGCGGGCCCGGGCGACGTGGTTGCGATCGCGGGCAAAGGCCACGAGACGGTTCAGCTGGTGGGCGAACGCAGCATCGAGTTCGACGACCGGGTCGTTGCCCGCGAGCTGCTCGAGGAGCTGGGATGGCGCGTCTGACGCTCGGCCAGATCGCGGCCGCCACCGGCGGGCGCATCCTGCGCGGCAGCGCCGCGGCGAGCTGCGCCGGCTTTGCGATCGATTCGCGCCAGCTGCGGCCCGGCGACCTGTTCTTCGCCCTGGTCGGACCGCGATACGATGGACACGATTTCGCGGCCGCGGCGCTGCGCGCGGGCGCCGGCGGCGTGGTGGTCTCTCGCGCCGTGGCGGCCGCCGGCGCGCCGCTGGCACTGGAAGTCTGCGATACCACGCGGGCGCTTCAGGAGCTGGCCGGCTGGCTGCGACGCGCGCGGCGCTGGAAGGTGATCGGCATCACCGGCAGCAGCGGCAAGACCACCACCAAGGAGCTGGCGGCGGCGCTGCTTTCCGAGCGCTTCCGGGTCGCGGCTTCACCCGGCAATCTCAACAACCTCTACGGCTTGCCGCTGGCGCTGCTGCAGGCGCCCGACGACGCCGAGTGCTTCGTGGCCGAGCTGGGCATGAGCACTCCGGGCGAGCTCACCCGGCTGTGCGCCATCGCCCGGCCCGACGTCGGGGCGCTGCTCAACGTCGGCCTGGCGCACCGCCAGAACTTCGCCTCGCTGGCCGAGGTGGCCGAGGCCAAGGGCGAGCTGGTCGCCAGCCTGCCGCGGCGCGGCGCGCTGGCGTTCAACGCCCGCGACCGCTGGGTGGTGCGACTGGCGCGCCGATTCCGCGGCCGCAAGCTGTCGTTCGGCCTGAGCCCCCAAGCCGAGGTCCGCGCCACCCGGGTGCGCTGGGGCGCGGCCGGCATGGAGTGCGTGCTGCGGCTCGGCAAGCTGCTGGCCGAGGTCCGGCTGCCGCTGCTGGGGCGCCATCAGGTCGAGAACCTGCTGGCGGCCGCGGCGCTGGCGCTGCTGATGGGGGTGGCGCCGGAATCGATCGCGGCGCGGGCACAGCGGGTCGAAGCGGCGCCGCACCGCGGCGAGCTGCGCGCGCTGGCCGGCGGCGCCACCGCGCTGGACGACAGCTACAACGCCAATCCGAGCTCGATGCGCGCCGCGCTGGCGGCGCTGCGCGGGCTGCCCGGTTACCGCCGCCGGCTGGCGGTGCTGGGCGACATGTTGGAGCTGGGCGGGCAGGCGCAGCGGGCGCATCGGGCGCTCGGGCGCGCGCTGCATGCGGCGCGGCTGGATCACGTGATCGGAGTCGGAACGCTGATGGCCGAGGCGGTCGAGGCGGCGGCTGAGGCCGGCATGCCCAAGGTGCGACTGCGCTCCTGCGCCGACGCCGGCGCGGCGGTGCAGGCGCTGCGCGCGCTGCTGCGCCCCGGCGATCTGGTCCTGGTCAAGGGATCGCACGCGATCGGTCTTGAGCGGCTGGTGGAAGCGCTGGCGCGGCCGGGGAGAGCCTAGCACCATGCTCTACCACTTGTTTCACGCGCTCACGCCGCAATTCACGCTGCTCAACGTCTTCAACTACATCACCTTTCGCACCGCGCTCGCGACCCTGACCGCGCTGGTGCTGTCGTTCGCGCTGGGACCGTGGACCATCCGGCGCCTGCGCGCGATGGCGGTCGGACAGGTGATCCGGCCCGAAGGCCCGAGCGGGCACGTCGGCAAGGCCGGCACGCCCACGATGGGCGGCCTGCTGATCTTGATCGCGGTCCTGCTGCCGACCCTGCTGTGGGTCGACCTGGGCAATCCGTTGATTCCGGTGCTCTTGTTTTCGACCGTCGGCTTCGGATTGATCGGCGGCGCCGACGACCTCCTCAAGCTGCGCCACGCCCATCATCGCGGCCTCGGGGTGCGCAACAAATTCCTCGCCCAGCTGGTGATCGCCAGCGTGGTCGGACTGTGGTTGATGCACTACGCGGCCGACGGGCTGTTCACCACCCGTCTGGGGCTGCCGTTCTTCAAGGAGTTCGAGCCCGACTTGGGCTGGCTTTATGTGCCGTTCGTCGCCCTGGTCCTGGTCTGCGCCGCCAACGGCGTCAACATGACCGACGGGCTCGACGGGCTGGCGATGGGCGCGGTGCTGATCGCCGCGCTGCCGTTCACCGTGATCGCGTATCTGGCCGGCAACGCGATCGCCGCCGAGTACCTGTTGATCATGAACATCAAAGGGGTCGGCGAAGCCACCATCTTCGGCGGGGCGCTGATCGGCGCCAGCCTGGGGTTTCTGTGGTTCAATTTCTATCCGGCCGAAGTGTTCATGGGCGACACCGGCTCGATGAGCTTGGGCGCCGCGATCGGCACCCTGGCGATCCTGGCCAAGCAGGAGCTGCTGCTGGTGATCGTCGGCGGCCTGTTCGTGATCGAGACCGCCAGCGTGATCCTGCAGGTCGGCTCGTTCAAGCTGCGCGGCAAGCGGGTCTTCAAGATGGCGCCGCTGCACCATCACTTCGAGCTCAAGGGCTGGACCGAGCCCAAGATCGTGATTCGGTTCTGGATTCTCGGGATCATCTTCGCCCTGATGGGGCTCGCGACCTTGAAGCTGCGATGACCAGCGCTCGATCGCATCGTTTCGCTCCGCGCGGTTCGGGCGCGGAATATCGCCCGGCCGGCGAGCGGGTCCTGATCGTGGGACTGGGCAAGAGCGGGGTGGCCGCCGCCGAGCTGCTGCTGGCGCGCGGCGCCGAGGTCTGGGCCACCGATCGCCGGCCGCTGGCCGAGCTGGGGTCCGAGGCGGCGGCCTTGGAGCGGCGCGGCGCCCGGCTGCTGCTCGGCGGCCATCCAGCCGCGGCGTTCGCCGCGGCGCAGCGCATCGTCCTCTCGCCGGGCGTGCCGGCGACCCTGCCCGAGCTCGAGCTGGCTCGCAGCCGCGGGATTCCGATCTGGAGCGAGATCGAGCTGGCCTACCGGTTCCTGCGCGGCAAGATCGTTGGCGTCACCGGCACCGCCGGCAAGTCCACCACCGCCAGCCTGATCGGGCATCTGGTGCGCGGCGCCGGCCGCCGCGCCGAGGTGGTCGGCAACATCGGCGCGCCGGCCAGCCGCTGGGCGGCTGCGAGCCGGCCCGCGGACGTCACCGTCATCGAGCTGTCGTCGTTTCAACTCGAAACCATCGAGCGATTCCGCCCGCACCTCGCGCTGTGGCTCAATCTCTCGGCCCACCACCTGGACCGCTATCCATCGATCGCCGCCTACGCCGCCGCCAAACGGCGGCTGTTTCTCAATCAGCGCGGCCGCGATTGGGCGCTGCTGCCGGCCGCGGACCGCACGGTGCGCGCCGCCGCGCGCGGCATCGCGGCCCGCCGGCTGCTGTTCGGCGCCCGCCACCGCGGACCCGGCGCCGGCCTGCGCCGGGGCTGGATCGCCGTGCAGCGCGGCCGGCGCGTCACGCGGATCGCTCCGGCGGCCGAATTCCAGCTGCTCGGCGCGCACAACCTCGAGAACGCGCTGGCGGCGGTCGCGGCCGCCCAGCTGCTCGGGGTGCCCAAGGCGGCCTTGCGTCAGGGGCTGCGCACGTTCCGTGGTCTCGAGCATCGCCTGGAGCCGGTCGGCGCGGTGGGCGGCGTCCGCCTGATCAACGACTCCAAGGCGACCAGCGTGGCCGCGGCCGCGCTCGATCTGCGCTGTTTCCCGCGCGACCTGCTCTGGATCGCCGGCGGGATCGACGAGGGCGCCGACTTCGGACCGCTGGCGCGAGCCGCGCGGCACCGGGTCAAGCGCGCTTATCTGATCGGCGCGAGCGCCAACCGGCTCAAACAGGCGCTGGCGCCGGCGGTGCGCTGCGAGCTTGCGGGCCAGCTCAAGACCGCAGTCGAGCGGGCGCTGGCGGCGGCGCGGCCCGGCGACGTCTTGCTGCTGGCGCCGGCCTGCGCCAGCTACGACCAGTTCGCGAACTTCGAGGAGCGCGGCCGCAAGTTCAAGGAGTACGCCGGCCTTTTGTGCGGCAAGGAGCCGAGGTGAGCGATGGGCGCACGCAAGCTCGCCTTCGACAAGGTGATGTTCACCACCGCCATCGCGCTGGTACTGGGCGGGATCTGCATGGTCTACAGCGCCAGCGGCCTGGTCGCCGAGCGCGAGTTCTCCAATCCCCACCACTACCTGCTCAAGCAGACCGTAGCCGCCGGCATCGGCCTGCTGCTGATGGTCGGCGCGATGGGGGTCGACTACCGGCGCTACAACCGCCCATCGCTGGTGTTCAGCGTGATGGCGGGCACCGTCCTGCTGCTGCTGCTGGTGCTGGTGATCGACCCGGAGCGCGATTTCCAGCGCTGGTTCCGCTTCGGCCCGTTCGCGCTGCAGCCGTCCGAGGGCGCCAAGCTGAGCGTGATCCTGTTTCTGGCCTACTGGCTGGCGCAGCGCGCCGAGGCGGTCAACAGCCTGCGGCAGGTGCTGCTGCCGACCGCAGCGCTGCTCGGTCTGCTGATCGCGCTGATCGTGGTGCAGCCCGATCTCGGGACCGCGATCGTGCTGGGTCTGATCGCGGTCGCGATGCTTTTCTTGGCCGGCCTGCGCAGCGCCTGGATCATCGCCACCGCCGCCGCGGTGACGCCGGTGCTGGGGGTGATGGTGTGGCAGGTGGAATACTGGCGGATCCGGATTCTCGCGTTCATCGATCCGTGGCGCGATCAGCTCGGCTACGGTTTTCAGTCGATCCAATCGCTGATCGCGATCGCGACCGGCGGGCTGACCGGAGTCGGCTTCGTCGCCAGTCATCAGAAGCGCTTCTTCATCCCCAAGCCCCACACCGACTTCATCTTCGCGGTGTTGGGCGAAGAGCTGGGGCTGCTCGGCTGTCTCACCCTGCTGGCGCTGTTTTCACTCTTGGTGTGGCGCGGTTTGCGCGCGGCGCTGCGGGCGCCGGACCGGTTCGGCTTTTTCCTCGCCGCCGGGCTCACGCTGCAGATCGCGCTGCAGGCGCTGCTCAACATCAGCATCGTGCTCAAGCTGCTGCCGACCAAAGGCATGCCGCTGCCGTTCATCAGCTCGGGCGGATCGTCGCTGCTGGTGACCTTGGCCGCGGTCGGGGTGCTGCTCAACATCTCGCAGCACGACGACGGATAGCGATGCCGAAGCGAGCGCAGCCAATCCAGTCAGCAAATGTAGGGGAGGGGCTTGCCCCCTCCCGTTCGGTCCGCGCGCATCACGCTACCCCTCACCCCGACCCCTCTCCTTGCAGGCCCCGCGAGTCCGGGGCGAGAGGGGGAAGACGCGAGCCTCTGGCGATGCTCACCGGCGGCGGCACCGCCGGGCATCTTTATCCCGCGATCGCGGTGGCGCGCGAGCTGATGCGCGGCGGCCTGCGCACGCAGCTGGTCGGCTCGCGGCGCGGGCGCGAGGCCCAGATCGCCGCGGCCGAGGGGCTCGAGTTTCGCGCGCTGAGGATTTACGGCTGGGTCGGCAAGGGCGCGCTGGCGCGCCTCCAGGCGCTGCTGGCCCTGCCGCTGGCGCTGGCGGCCGCACTGGCGCTGCTGGCAGGACAGCGGCCGCGCTTCGTTTTCGGCACCGGCGGGTACGCCGCGGCGCCGCTGATGATCGCGGCGATCCTGCTGCGGGTGCCGCTGGCGCTGCACGAGTCGAATCGGACTGCCGGGCTCACCAACCGAATGTTGGGCCGCTTCAGCCAACTGCGCTTCGTCGCTTTTCGCGAAACCGGCGCCGAGCTCGGCGGGGAGGCGATCGCCGCGGGAACGCCGGTGCGGGCCGAGTTCGGCGCGATCGGGCCGCCCGAGCCGCAGCAGCGCCTGCGGCTGCTCTGCTTCGGCGGCAGCTCCGGCGCCGCCGGCCTCGACCGCCTGGTGCTGGCCGCGCTGCGGCAGCTCGAGTCGCGCAAGAGCGAGCTCGCGATCGCGCATCAGGTCTCGGCGCGGGAGCGCGCGGCGGTCGAGCAGTTCTACCACGGCGGGGACTGGCGCGCCGAAGTCGGGGCCTATTTCGACGACATGCCGCGCCGGATGGCGCAGGCCGATCTGGTGATCTGCCGCGCCGGCGCCACCTCGGTGGCCGAGTTGGCGGCCGCCGGGCGAGCCTCGGTGTTGGTGCCGCTGCCGTCCGCGGCCGGCGGCCATCAGCGCGCCAACGCCGCCGCGCTCGAAGCGGCCGGCGCCGCCGTCATGGTCGAGCAGGGCGAGTCGGCCCCGGCCTACCTGGCGCTCGAGATCGGGCGCTATCTCCAACACCGCGCGCTGGCCGCCGAGGTCGGCGCGCGGGCGCGGCGCCTGGCGCGGCCGCACGCGGCGCGCGAGATCGCCGAACGCCTGCAGGAGCTGGCCTGACATGTTTCGCAAGACCCGCCACATCCATATGGTCGGCATCGGCGGCAGCGGCATGAGCGGCATCGCCGAGGTGCTGCTCAACCAAGGCTACCTGGTCAGCGGCAGCGATCTGGGTGCAGCAGCGGCGGTCTTGCATTTGCGCGCGCTGGGCGCCCAGATCGGGCGCGGCCACAGCGCGGCCAACATCGAAGGCGCCGACGTGGTGGTCTACTCCTCGGCGGTGCGTCCCGACAACGTCGAGCTGGTGGAGGCGCGGCGCCGCCGGGTGCCGGTGATTCCGCGCGCCGAGATGCTCGCCGAGCTGATGCGGCGCCACTACGGGATCGCGGTCGCCGGCTCCCACGGCAAGACCACCACCACCTCGCTGGTCGCCGCGGTGCTCGAGGCGGCCGACTACGATCCGACCATCGTGGTCGGCGGGCGGGTGACCGCGATGGGCTCGAGCGCGCGCGCCGGCGGCGGCGAGTTCATGGTGGTCGAGGCGGACGAAAGCGACGGCTCGTTTTTGCGGCTCACGCCGACCTGGGCGATCGTGACCAACGTCGACGAGGAGCATCTCGATCACTACGGCTCGCTGGCCGAGCTCGAGGAGACGTTCCTGCGCTTCATCAACAAGGTGCCGTTCTACGGGGCCGCGATCCTGTGCTTGGATCACCCCAATTTGCAGGCCCTGATCCCGCGGGTCGAGCGCCGCCTGATCACCTACGGCGTTTCGAGCCAGGCCGATTTCACCGCTTCCGACATCGAGATCCGCGAGAGCTCGACCCGTTTCCGGGTGCGCCGGCGCGGTCAGGAGCTGGGTTCGATCACCCTCAAGGTTCCGGGGCAGCACTACGCCCACAACGCGCTGGCCGCCATCGCGCTGGGGCTCGAGCTCGAGATTCCGTTCGCGGTCTGCTGCGAGGCCCTGGAGCGGTTCGGCGGGGTCGAGCGCCGCTTCCAGATCAAGGGCGAGCGCGGCGGGATCCTGGTGGTGGACGACTACGGCCACCACCCCACCGAGGTGCTGGCGACTCTGGCGGCGGCCAAGGCCGGTTGGGATCGGCGCCTGGTGGTGGTGTTTCAGCCGCACCGCTACAGCCGCAGCCAGCGGCTGCTCGATCAGTTCGCGCGGGCCTTCTATCACGCCGACGTGCTGATCGTGACCGAGATCTATGCCGCCGGCGAGGAACCGATCGCCGGGATCAGCGGGGCCCGGATCGCGGAGGCGATCCGGGCCCACGGACACCGCGGGGTCGGATTCGCGGCGCCGCTCGACGGCGCGTTGGCGCTGCTGCGGGAGCAGGTGCGCCCCGGCGATCTGGTCCTGACCCTCGGCGCCGGCGATGTCTGGAAAGTCGGCGAGGGCCTGCTCACCGGATTGGAGGCCGGAGCCGGATCATGAGAACGAATGTGCGCCCGGCGCTGACCGTCGACGGCCGCCTGCTGCGGCCGTCGCGCGCCACCGCGCCGCGCTCGTGGCGCTCGCGGCGCCGGCTGCTGGGCCTGCTGCCGCGGCTGATTTGGACCTTGGTGGGCGCGGCGCTGCTCTGCGGCGGGGGACTCGCGGTTTTGATCATGCTGCGCGAGTCGGCGATCTTCAGGGTCGAGCGGCCCGAGCTGATCGGCGCGCGCCACCTCGAGCCGGCGGCGCTCGAGCGGCGGCTGGCGGCCCAGATGGGCCGCAGCATCTTCGATACCGATCCGCAGGCGATTCTGCGCGCCTTGCGGCGCGAGCCGTACGTGGCGCGCGCCGTGGTGCGACGCCAGCTTCCCAATCGCCTGGTGATCGAGATCGAGGAGCGCGCGCCGGCGGCCTGGGGCTCGATCGACGGGCGCTGGCGGCTGCTCGACGCCAACGGGTTGGTGCTGGGCGCCGCGGGTGCGCCGCCGCCGGGTTCGACCTTGCCGCAGGTGCTGCGGCTGGATCCTTCCGACCCGGAGCGGATGCGCGCCGCGCTGCGCGCCGCGCTGCAGGCTCAGCGGTCGCTGAGCGCCGCCGGCCTGACGGTGCAGGCGCTCGAAGCGGCGCACCCGGACCAGGTCAGCGCCAGCTTGCCGGATCGATCCTATCGGCTCCTGATCGGTGCCGGCGACGCTCCGGGCGCGGTGCGCCGCTATCTGGAGCTGCGCGGCGCCATCGACGCACGGAGCGAGACCTTCGACACCGTCGACCTGCGGTTCCGCGACCAGGTGGTGCTGCGCAACCTGCAGCCGCGAGGTTCAGAACATGAGTAAGCTCGAACGTTACCGGGTCGGGATCGACATCGGCACCACCAAGGTCTGCGCCCTGGTCGGAGAGCGCGGCGAAAGCGGCTCGGTCGACATCGTCGGGGTCGGGACCAGCCGCTCGCGCGGCTTGCGCAAGGGCGCGATCGTCAACCTGGAGGAGACCGTGGCCGCGATCAAGCGCGCGGTCGAGGAGGCCGAGCTGATGAGCGGGGTCTCGGTCGACTCCGCCTACATCGGGATCGCCAGCACCCACGTCAAGGGCTTCAACAGCCGCGGCTCGGTGACGGTGGGCGGCAAGAACCGCGAGATCGTCGGCGAGGACATCCGCCGGGTGCTGGAAGGCGCCAAGGCGGTGCCGCTGCCGTTCGACCGCGAGATCCTGCACCTCTTGCCGCAGTCGTTCACGGTCGACAACCAGGAAGGGATCGAGGATCCGCTCGGGATGTGCGGCTCGCGGCTCGAGGTCGACGTCCACGTGGTGACCGCCGCCAGCGCGGCGATCCAGAACCTGGTGACCGCGGTCAACCGCTGCGGCATGGCGGCCGCCGGCACGGTGCTGCAGCCGTACGCCGCCGGGCTCGCCTGTCTGACCCCCGACGAGCGCGAGCTGGGCGTGCTGCTGCTCGATATCGGCGGCGGCAGCACCGATCTGGTGATCTTCGAGTCGCGCTATCTGCGCCAGATCGCGGTGGTGCCGATCGGCGGCGAGCATTTCACCAACGACATTGCGGTCGGCCTGCGCACGCCGCTGGCCGAGGCCGAGGCGATCAAGCTCAAGCACGGCACGGTGCTGGAAGCGGCGCTCGGCGAGGAGGACACGCTGGAGGTGCCCGGCATCGGCGGACGCCAGCCGAGCCTGATCGCCAAGAAGAATCTCTGCGAGATCATCCGGCCGCGCGCCGAGGAGATCTTCGAGCTGGCGCGCCGCGAGGTGCGGCGCTCGGGCTACGAAGGCGCGTTGAACTCGGGGGCGGTCCTGACCGGCGGCGGCGGCGTGCTCGACGGTCTGACCGAAGTGGCGGAGCAGATCCTGCAGCTGCCGGTGCGGGTCGGGCCGCCGGTGGCGGTCGGAGGGCTGCTGGATCTGGTCAACAACCCGGCGTACGCCACCGCGGTCGGGCTGGTGCTCTACGGCTTCAGCAGCAACCGCAGCAAAGTGCTGCAACGCTACATGCAGGAGAGCGGTGGAACGCTGAATCGGATGCGCGACCTGTGGCGCGATCTGATCGGCGGAGGGAGCTAAACCAATACTCGCGAGACGATGTCTCGCGGCCGACGGAGGTGTTCGGATGAATCAGGGGCGCAAGGATTCAGAGCAGAGAAAGGGCGGGGGGATCAGCTTCTCGCTCGAGGACGATCGACCTTACGGCGCCACGCTCAAGGTCGTGGGGGTGGGCGGCGGCGGAGCCAATGCGGTCAATCGGATGATCGCCTCCCGCCTGCAGGGGGTCGAGTTCATCGTCGCCAACACCGACTCGCAGGCGCTGCGCTCGTCGCTGGCGCCGGTCAAGCTCCAGCTCGGCAGCAAGCTCACCAAAGGGCTCGGCGCCGGGGCCGATCCCGAGATCGGCCGTCGCGCGGCGCTGGAGGACACCGACAAGATCATCGAGGCGCTCGAAGGCGCCGACATGGTGTTCATCACCGCCGGCATGGGTGGCGGCACCGGCACCGGCGCGGCGCCGATCGTGGCCAACCTGGCGACCGAGCTCGGCGCGCTGACCGTGGCGGTGGTGACCCGCCCGTTCGCGTTCGAGGGCAGCCGCCGGATGCAGCAGGCCCAGCAGGGTCTGCTCGAGCTCGAGGAGTGCGTCGACACCGTGATCACCATCCCCAACGAGAAGCTGATCGAAACCGTGGACGCCAGCACCCCGATGACCGAGGCGTTCCGGATCGCTGACGACGTGCTGCGGCAAGGCGTCCAGGGGATCAGCGACCTGATGACCGTGCCGGGGCTGATCAACCTCGACTTCGCCGATATCAGCGCGGTCATGCGCGGGATGGGTTTCGCCTTGATGGGCACCGGCATCGCACACGGCGAGAAGCGCGCGCTGGAGGCGGCGCGGATGGCGATCAGCAGCCCGCTGCTCGCCGATCATTCGATTCAGGGCGCGCGCGGGATGCTGATCAACATCACCGGCGGCGCGGATACCACCCTGCACGAGGTCAACGCCGCGACCACCATGATCATGGAGGCGGCCGACCAGAGCGCCAACATCATCTTCGGCGCGGTGATCAACGACAAGATCGCCGACGAGTTCAAGATCACCGTGATCGCGACCGGATTCCAGAGCCCGGTGAGCAGCGAATACGAGGTGCGGCCGGCGGCCAAGACGATTCCGTTCCCGCCGACCGTGACCGCCGCCCCGAACAGCTTCTACCGCCCGGCGCTGTCGCAGCAGGGGGAGGACTACGATCCGAGTCCGGACGGCGGCCATGGCGCGGACTACAACGTGCCGGCCTACTTGCGCAAAGGAGTCCGCCGCAGCAATTGATCGCTTCGCATTCGGGAGCGAGGGCTGCGCCCTCGCGCTCCCCGGGCGCCTCGCGCCCGTTGTACCGGCAGATCTCTGGGTGAGGCGATGCGGTCCGACCGACGCCCAGGACTTGCTGGTTTGGACCCACTTGGAGCTCTCTCCCAGGCGCCCGCGGGCCGGCAACAACCGTCGGCCCGGCCCGCGGGCGCGCCCCTCCGCCCTTCGTTCCCTGGGGTAGACGCGACCTTGCGGGCTAGTCATGATCTTCACCGAAAGGCGGGTGCGGGACTCGATCGCTTGAGCCTGCACCGGAATCTCCCATCGTTGCACAGTGAAAGGGGGCCATGGTTCATGGGAAGGCAGTGGAGGATCGAGAGGCTGGGGATCTTGGCGTGGGCGGGCATGGTCCTCGGTGCCGGGGCGGCGGAGTTTCAGGTGAATGAGTACACCACGAGCGTTCAGAGGGCACCCGCGATTTCGAACGATTCCGCCGGAGGCTTAGTGATCGCGTGGCAGAGCTCGGGGCAGGACGGCTCGTACAGCGGTATCTTCGCGCGTCGATTCGACAGTATGGGGAACGCCTCGGGCGCAGAGTTCGAAGTCAACCAGTTCACCACCGGTGCGCAGAGCTACCCGGCGATTTCGCACGACTCATCGGGTCGGTTCGTGGTGGTCTGGCAGAGCTATGGCCAGGACGGTGCATTTAGCGGTATCTTCGCACGGCGCTTTGACAGCGCGGCAAACCCTTTGGGTGCCGGGGAATTCCAGGTCAACCAGTTTACGACCGAGAACCAATACCACCCCGCGATCTCGCATGATCCCACGGGCGGCTTCTTCATCGTGTGGGACAGCTTCCAGGACGGCTCCACCACCGGCGTCTTTGGCCGGCGTTTCGACAGCGACGGGAACCCCGTCGGCGCCGAGTTCCAGATCAACCAGTACACAACCCTGCAGCAGGAGAACCCGT